>JAZOAC010000125.1:0-3292 GCA_045595285.1 Kiritimatiellia bacterium
CCGATGAAGCGGTCTTTAAACCTCGTTTCAAGCATATTGAAAGCCCCCTGCAACGACCTTGCAAGGGGCTTTTTTCTGTCCACCACCGGATTATTTTACCGAATCGCCTTGATTTATTACCAATTCACATTCGGCAATACATCCGGCACTAATCTATCGTTTGGCGTCTATGCCGCTGAGTATTGTGGTATAATACTGCTCCAACTTCTCAAGAATGTAGAATGGAGTTGAGGCAATGAGCAATAATAAACCGTTGGTGATCATGCCGTGCATGGACATGATCAATGGTCGAGTGGTCAAGGGTGTCAATTTCGTTGACATCAAGGATGCGGGCGATCCCGTCGAGTGCTGCAAGGCGTACTGTGCGGCCGGTGCGGACGAGCTTGCGATGCTCGACATTACGGCTACGGTCGAAGGGCGCAAGACGATGCTCGAGACTGTCCGCAAGGTGGCGGAAGCCGTCACGGTTCCTTTCACGATGGGCGGAGGCATTTCGTCCGTGCAGGCGGCGGCGGATGTCCTGGCTGCCGGAGCAGACAAGATCTCCACTTCGTCCGCGGTGTTCCGTGCCCCCGACATGATCGGTGAACTGGTCAAGGAGTTCGGCGCGGAGAAGGTCACGGTCGCAATCGACGTGGCGCAGAATGCAGACATGGCTTCCGGATACGAAGTGTTCATCGACGGTGGACGCACCGCGACTGGCGCTGACGCGATCGAGTGGACGAAGAAGGTCGCAGGTTATGGCGTCCGCACGATTCTGCCGACATCCAAGTCCACGGACGGCGTCCGCACGGGCTACGACCTCCCTCTCATCCGCAAGATCCGCGAAATCACAGATGCCGACATCGTCGCCTCCGGCGGTGCAGGCACGATGGAGCACTTCGCAGAGGCGGCAGAGGCCGGAGCGACGGTTCTGCTTGCGGCAAGCGTGTTCCACTTCCACGTCATCGGCATTCCTGAGCTAAAGGCGTTCCTCAAGGAACGCGGCTTTACCGTGCGCATGTGATTAGGACGGCAAAGGAGACTTCAAAGATGAAACCTACACTCGTGGTTCTCGCGGCCGGCATGGGGTCGCGCTACGGCGGACTCAAGCAGGTCGATCCTGTCGGACCCTCCGGTGAGGCCATTCTCGACTATTCCGTGTTCGACGCGCACCGTGCCGGGTTCGGCAAGGTCGTGTTCATCATACGCAAGGATTTCGAGGCGGAGTTCAGGGAGCGGGTCGGCTCGAAGTACGAGGGCATTCTCCCGGTCGAATACTGCTATCAGGACATCAACGACCTTCCTTCGCCGTTCACCGTTCCTGCGGAGCGCGCAAAGCCCTGGGGCACGGCGCACGCAATCCGTGCGGCACGCGATGTCGTGAAGGAGCCGTTCGCCGCCATCAATGCGGACGACTTCTACGGACGAGACGCATTCGCCAAGCTTGCGGCGTTTCTCCAGCGGCCTGCGGCGGCAGACGGCAAGTTCCACTTCGCAATGGTCGGCTACAAGCTTGACCTTACGCTTTCGGACAACGGTTCCGTGGCGCGCGGCATCTGCAAGGTCGACGGCGGCAAACTCGAGTCTGTCACCGAAATGACGAAGCTCGTGCGCGTGCCCGGCGGCGCCGAGAACCGTGAGGACGAGGCCAATCCCGTGAAGCTCACAGGTGAGGAGCGCGTATCCATGAACCTCTGGGGCTTTACGCCTGAATTGTTCTCCGCCCTTGAATCGCGTTTTCCGGCATGGCTCGATAAGAACGGCGCCGAGCTGAAATCCGAATGGTACATTCCGTTCGTCGTGGATGAACTCATTCATGAGGGCAAGGCCGATGTCGAGGTGCTTCCAACCGACTCCAACTGGTTCGGGGTCACTTACCGCGAGGACAAGCCGTTCGTGACGGCTGAGATCGGCAAGCTTGTGGCGGCGGGGGAATATCCGCAGTCGCTGTTTGCGAAGTAACGTGAACCTCCTCTCGGAGAGACTGAAGGACGCCCTGTGGCCGCGTACGTGCGCCGTACGCGATTGCGGGCGTCCTTCCGACCGTCCGGGAAGCTACATCTGTTCGCGGTGCTATGAAACGCTTCCCTGGTATGATGAATTCGCCAAGAGCGCTTTCGCGTACCTTGAACCGGTTGCCCCGCTCATAAACATCTTCAAGTTCAACGGTGCGGAATATCTCGCTGAAGACTTTGCCGATGCACTGGAACTTGCTTTCCGAAAAAAGCACGATGCAACGGCGGTTGATGTTGTGGTGCCGGTCCCGCTGCATCCGCGTCGCCTTGCGAAGCGTGGATACAACCAGTCCGGACTTCTTGCCGCCGCATTTGCGGAACGCATTGGACGTCTCTGCGACGAGACTTCGCTTGTGCGCGTCCGCGATACGGAGCACCAGAGCCGTTCGAGTGGGGAGGAGCGACGCAAGAATCTCAAAGGTGCATTCCGTGTGGTCGATCCGTCCCGCGTTAGGGGGCGCATCGTCGTGCTGATAGACGATGTGATGACAACGGGAGCAACGCTTGAGGAATGTGCGCAGGCGCTTTATGCCGCCGGTGCACACAAAGTCATCCCGTTCGTTCTGGCGAAAGCGCTGATGGATGAAGACCTCGGCGAGGACATGATATAGATGACTTTGGCCTTTGCGACGGGGCGTTTACGGTCGCAAGATGGACTATACAAGAACGTGAATTCGCCCATATTGAAGTCGCGTTCCGGAGACTGTCGGGATTTCGGGATATTGTCATCCGTCAGAGGGTGGTGCGCTGATCGATTAACGCGGTGTTTGTTGGAAGTGCGTGTCGCGGTGAAAGCAAAAGCGGACAGCTGTGGAGAGCAAAAGCGGAATGGCTTTTCAGTAAGGACAAAGTAGGTTTCATGCCCTGTTTACAGGGATAGGGCATAAGATGAAAGCCCCCCATGGGGGCGGCCGCCGGTGTGGAGAGCAAAAGCGGAATTTAGGCGTATCATACGCCCCATGAAACATCAGATAGCTAACAGGTGCGGATACATGTTGTATGGCAGGATCGTCTGCCAGCATATTTCGAACGGGAAGGTTTCAATATGTGCGCATCAATGGATGAGATCAATGATCATGTGGATAGGTTGGTCGACTACCGCAACGGCTTTGAGGTCCATCGTGAGATCGGTATGACTCCGCAAGAGGCGTGGGAGAAGGCGATAGAGGAAGGTCGAAGTAAATTAAGGTCGATTCCAAGAGACGGATGGTGGGAACTTGTCTGGTCGGAGTGGACGCGAGCGGTTGTCGGACCTCGTGGTCGCATTGCTGTCGATGGACGTTTTTGCCCGACGG
>JAZOAC010000126.1:0-16887 GCA_045595285.1 Kiritimatiellia bacterium
CAAGGCAACCCAAATGCAATGGACCGCAAATCAACGGATTTTTGGCATAAGTTAAATGCAACAAGGCAAACTAAATGCAAATCAATAACCTACCTTGCATTTAACCTGCCCATAGTTGCATTTACTTTGTCCGGCGACCAACTTTTGTCGAACAAAGTCGGAACGGCAAGAGGATCGCTATCGCAAAGGCGGCCGATACGCAGTCAATGTTGCAGTGCATTTACGGGAACAATCGCTGGCGTCTAACTCCCTTATTTCACAAGAAAACACCGCCGAATCGCCATCCTCATACTCCCGAACCGCAATCACTAGATACTTGGAGCCCGGCTCAAACTCCGGAAGGCCAAGATCAAGTCTGCGGGTTCCGAGAAGAAATCCCGGACGCACCGCCGCGTTCTCATTCGACGCCCTGTCGAATGCCCCCGCAAGAGCCGCCGCCGTCTGTGCCATGTACTCCAGCGCAAACCAGTTTCCTCGCCATTCCTCTCGGGCGGTGAAAGACGCAACCAGCTTGTTCTCTGAAAGTTCTACCGACTCAATGGCATCTATCAGCACCATCGGCGGCCTGTGCGGAATCAGGTCCTCAACCTTCAAGGACAATACTGGCATTGCTGCCCCCAAATGCGAATGAATTCGATATGGAACGGCGGACCTCGCCATTGCGGATCTTCTCCCAGCATATCGCCGCCTCTATAGCGCCTGCGGCCCCAAGACAGTGCCCCGTCATCGATTTTGTGGACTCGACGACAAGCGGACGCTCTCTGTCTCCTGAACGAAGGCCGTCACCGAACACACGTCGCACGGCCTTCATCTCCATTGAGTCATTGGCCTGCGTTCCGGTACCGTGAAGATTGACGTAGTCGATTCCGTCCGCACTGCAACCTGCATCCGCAATCGCAGCAAGCATGGCAGACTCCGCCCCTCGTCCCTCCGGTTCCGGAGCGGTGGCATGATATGCATCGGACGATTCTCCCGCACCTGCAAAGAATACGGCACCCCTATTCCTTCGCGAAGCATCTTCACGCTCCATCAGAAAGAGCGCCACACCCTCTCCCAGGCAGATGCCGTCCCTATCCTCGGCTAGCGGACGGCATCGTCCCTGCGAAAGGGCGCCGAGGGCATGGAATCCGTTCATGGCGAACCTGCAGCGTCCATCTACGCCACCGACAATCGCCGCATCGCAGATTCCCGCCTCAATGAGGCGTCTTGCGGCAGGGAACGCCTTGGCGGACGAACTGCACGCCGTGGATATCGTGTACGCCGGACCCGTGACTCCTGTCGCCTCTGCCAGATACGAAGATGGCGAGCCGAGTTCCAGCATGGAAAACCAAAACCCCGCAGGGAAGCGTTCAGGATCGTCCTCCTGGCGTCGGAGCGATGATTCTATGTAGGTCTGAGCCTCGTCCACGCCGGTGTTTGACGCACCTAGAACAATCGCGACACGGTCCTTTCCATAGCGGTCAAGAAACCCGTCCAACCTTGAACGCATATTCTCGACAGCCCAAGCCAATAGGCGGCACGAACGAAAATTGTATTCGGGAGCCCCGATTTCGGGAAGCGCATCGGAAACCTTCCCGAAATATATCCTGCGACCGGGGATATCACCCTCAATCTCCACAAGATCCCTCGCATACAGCGCAGAGCATTCAGTAAGTTCAAATCTCATTTCTGCCGGCACCCCGTTAAAGACGCTTGATCATGTCCCTGATCTTGCCCTCGCGCGCCTCGACCGCCTCGCACAGGCGGAACTGCACGCGCGCGCGGTTCAGGTTCTGTCCGGGCTGGCGGACCTTGAAGTACTTGTCGCCGGCAAGGTAGTCCTGAAAGAAGCGCAGCCCCAGCTCAAACGGAAGGAGACGGATGGCGTCATAGAGACATTCGCGATCCGCCGCCGTCATGAAGCTTCCCGCCTCCTTTATGTAGCCTTTCATGAACGCGAAGAAAAGATCCTCGTCAAACGTGACCTTGCCGAGATTCGTCTCCTCCTCGCCGGACGGATTGCATATCGAACGCACGGCATCGCCCACATCGACCTGCACGAGTCCGGGACTGACGGTGTCAAGGTCGATCATCGCGGTCCCCTTGCCGGTGAAATCGTCGATCATGATGTTGTTCACCTTCGGGTCTCCATGGAACATGCGCTTCTTCAGTTCGCCGGATGCGACGGCCTTCTCCAGACACAGCGCAAAGCGCCGCCGCTCGTCGATGAACCTCGCCATGCGCCTCGCCTCCATCGATGCGCCCAGACGCTCCTGCGCGCCCTTAGACTTAAGTATGCGGTCATACTGCTTCAGGTATCCGCTCGTCACATGGAAACCCGGAAGCGGATCGACGATGGATGACGGATCAAGGTCCGAAAGCAGATAGTGGAAATGCCCGAGCGCACTTCCGCATTCAAGCGCGTGCTCCGGGCTCTGCGCGGTATCGAACGCATGTGCCGAAAGCACCCTAGTGATGACGCGCCAGACCTCGCCCTTGTCGTCGCGGAGGAAATCCGCACCGTCCTTCGTCTTGACGATGCGCGGCATCTGCCACACCCTGTCGTCGCTGCCGAGCCTTGCGTCATGCTCAAGCTTCGCATGGCAGTGGTGCGTGATCGTGTGCATGTTGGCCATTATATCTTCCGGACGCGGAAAGACCTTCCTGTTAACACGCTGGAGCACGACCTGCGTTTCGGTGAATGTGTTGCGGAATACGGCAAGGAACGTATCGTTGATGTTTCCGCTTCCGAACGGCACCAACGTAACGAGCCGCCCCTTCACGTTGAACTTGTTCATCATAACCGCAAGACTCATCGCCGTCCCCTCCTTCTGACTTCCTCCGCCGGAATGAAGTCCACCCAGCGGTTGTTCCAGTCCACACGCACGACCTTCAGTCGCAGCGCATCTCCCAGTTTCCATGTGCGTCGCCCGTCCGAAAGCGACATTGTCTTTTCGTTGTATTTGACGAACCTGTCGGAAAGCGCGGAGACGTGCACGAGTCCGCCCGTCGCCAGCGCCGGCACATCCACAAAGAGTCCGAACTTGGTGACGCGCCCCACGACGGCATCGAACACTCCGCCGTTCTCCTCAAGAAAGCGGAACTTCTTGACCTCATGGAGCGAACGCTCGGCTTCGTCCGCACGCTCCTCCAGCTCAGAGCATTTCCTCGCCGCGCCGTCCAGCGTCTTCTGCGGCAGGCGTCCACCGCCATTGGCGAGATAGTCCGCAAGCTGGCGGTGCAGGAGCAGGTCGGGATAGCGGCGGATCGGACTCGTGAAATGGGCGTAGAAATCCTTCGCCAGGCCGAAATGGCCGATCTTGCGGGCGTCATAGCACGCACGTTTGAGAGACCTGAGCACCATGACTGAAATTGTCCTCCCCAGCGGGTGCCGCTTGATCTTTTCGAGAAACTTCGCCATGTTGCGTCCGTGCGAAATATCGCCGCACTTGACGTCGATCGCGGCGAGGTCTGCCCGAAGCATCTCCATCCTCTCAGGATCCGGTGGTTCATGGAGACGCGCAAGTATCTTGATGCCCCTGGACCACAGTTCCTTCGCTACGGCCTCGTTCGCCGCCACCATGCACTCCTCGACCATCTGATGCGATTCATCGTTGGGACGCTCCACCAGTCCGGTCATTTCGCCATATTCATCAAGCACTATCTCCGTCTCTGGGACATCAAGATCAAGAGCCCCGGCGGCAAAACGCCGTCTGCGGAGCTGCTGTGCAAGCTCGTGTATGGAAAGAACCGCCTCCGCCTGACGCTTCGGAAGCCCCTTCCTGTTTCCGCCGCCGATGAGCGACATCACCTGTTCGTAGGTGAACCTCATCTGCGAACGGATGACCGACTTCGCGAAACGGCGGGCGATGCATCGTCCTTCGCGGTCAAAGGTGAGGAACGCCGAGAACGCAAGCCTGTCCTCACCCGGGACAAGCGAACACACGCCGTTGGACAAGGCCTCAGGCAGCATCGGCACTACACGGTTCAGGAGATATACGCTCGTCGAACGGCGGCAGGCCTCTCGGTCGAGCGCAGAACCTGGCGTCACATAGTGCGAAACGTCGGCGATGTGCACACCCAAGACGCGATTGCCCTTGCGGTCCTTCTCGATGGAGAGGGCGTCATCGAAATCCTTTGCGGTGACGGGATCGCAGGTAAAAATGAATTTCTTGCGGAGATCCAGCCGGCCCCGATCCCATGACACGCCGGAATCTTCGATGCGCTTCGCCTCATCCAGCACAACCTTGGGGAACCTGTCCGGAAGATTGTACTGCTTCATCACAGCCTTGATGTCGTCCTTGGCCGTGTATCCTTTCACCAACGGGAGCTTCTCCCTCTTTTCGCCCCCTGCATCTGTCTTTGTCTTAATCTTTTTCACGGCGCAAATTATACCACAAACCATTTTCAGGATATCGGCTCAGCTCAAAACCATGCGTGCGCCTTGTCGACAGGCGCACGGGCCCAGCGACGGCGACGCTACTTCAGGGCGTCCGCAAGGGCGGCGATCTGTGCACGGGACTCATCATTCAGTGCGCTCCTGACCGTTACGACAGGCTCCGCAAACGTGATTCCCTGGGAACATGCGAACATATCCTTGATTACCTTTGCCGCCATCGGCGACCAAGTTCCGTTCTCGATGATGCCTATGGTGCGATTGCGGTAGGTGCGCTCCGTAAGATGATCGATGAACGTGCGCATGAACGGGAACACGTCACAGTTGTAGGTTGTCGTGGCCAGAACAAGCTTCCCATAACGGAATGCATCCTCGACGGCTTCCGGCATGTCGTCGCGGGCAAGGTCCGCAACGGCCACCTTGGGGCATCCGCGCTTGAGCAGTTCCTCCTTCAGCAGAAGCGCCGCCGCCTTCGTGTTGCCGTAAACGCTCGTGTAGGCAATGCAGACGCCTTCGCTCTCAACAGCGTAGGAACTCCAGATAAGATACTTCTCAATGGCGTGGGAGATCGCCTCGCCCTTGAGGATCGGACCATGCAGTGGACACACGGTCTTAATGTCAAGACCTGCCGCCTTCTTGAGAAGAGTCTGGGTCTGTGCGCCGTATTTACCCACAATGCCGATGTAGTAGCGACGCGCCTCACAGTCCCAGCCTTCCGGGTCCTCAACATCGTTTGCACCGAACTTGCCGAACCCGTCTGCCGAGAAGAGTACCTTGTCAGTGGAGTCGTATGAGACCATTACCTCGGGCCAGTGAACCATCGGAGCGGAAACAAAAGTGAGCTTATGCTTTCCAAGGTCAAGTTCATCCCCCTCCTTCACAACCATGCGCTTCGGCGCGACCGCCTCCCCGAAGAACTGCTCCATGAATCTGAATGCCTGGGCCGAAGCCACAACGGTCGCATCTGTCCACACCGAAAGCGCCTTTGCTATGCACGCCGAATGGTCCGGTTCCATGTGATGGATCACAAGATAGTCCGGCGCACGGCCTTCAGACGCAGCCTCAATGTTCTTAAGCCATTCGTCGCCGAAGCGGGCATCAACCGTGTCCATGACGGCCGTCTTGGAGTCCTTTATGAAGTAACTGTTGTACGCCATGCCCAACGGCACCACGTACTGACCCTCGAACAGATCGACATCATGGTCGTTCACGCCGACGTAAATGATGTCTTCAGTAACTGTCATATCCATTTTCCTGTTCCTCTATTCCTTACTTTCGAACCGCTCAATTATAGCACATCTGCACTCTAACCTGACATAATCAGTGCCGATCAGGTCATTTCTTGGCGGCGACCGGAGCGATGAATATCCCCTGCTGGTTCATGAATTCGCTGATTCGGTCCATCCAGGTGTAGCTTCCGGTTCCAGGCGCCGCCTTCTTCTGGAAGCAGTGGCCGCGAAGTGCAAGCGTGTGAAGTTCGCTCTGGATTCCCATCCTGCGCATCTGCTCCCAGCACTTCACGGAATTCATCGCAGCCCATCCGTCCGCGTCGCCATGGAGGAAAAGCGTCGGGCACGTGTCGGGATCGAACGTGAATTCGGGGACGAGACGTGCGTCGTCCTCGTTGCCGCCCTGGGCGTTCGGCCTCATGGCTCCATCAGTCAGCGAATACGCCGGATAGACCGCGATTGCCCACTGCACGTTGCAGGGGAGCTTCTCGATCTCATCCTTCAGCAGGTATGACCTGCTGCGGGAGGAGGTCACGCCCATGAGCGTAAGATGTCCGCCAGCGGAGGAGCCCATGATGCCGATGCGATTCGGGTCAAGCCCCTTCGAGGCCGCCTTTGAGCGAACGATGCGGATCGTGCGCTGGAGATCCTGCCAGGCCGTCGTATGCTTCGCAAGTCCGTTCAGCGGACGCGGAGAGCGATACTTCAGCGTGACGACCGCCATTCCCTTCGCGTTCAGATAGCGGCGCACCGGAGCCACCACATCCGAGTCGGGATTGTTGCGGCTGTAGCCGCCGCCGGAGTAGACGATCTGGATGGCCTTGGTCTTGAGCTCCTTCGGCATGTGCCACTCAAGATACGGCTTGCACTGGTTCGTCTGCACGTCAGGCATATGCCCTTTCGGCCACACGTCCTCCTTGGAGTACCCGCCGCGCGCGGAGTCGTCCGGGAACCTGGACATGAGCTCGACCTCCGGACCGCGGCGGCCGTCGAAATTCATCTGGCGTATGAACTCGGCGGCGCGTCCGAACCAGTTGTCGTATCCGGTGGCGTACTCGCCCCTGTCCGCCTTGCCGAAGAAGCCGTGGCGGCGATCGGCGTAGAGGTGCAGCTCTGCGGGGATCTTCATCCTGCGAAGCTGACGGTACACCTGCGTGGAGGCCTCCGGCGCGTAGGGATCGAGTCCGCCATGGAACATGCACATGGGAGCCGTCTTTGAATCGAACCTGAATATTGAGTCGAGCTTGACGTCAATCGCATTTCCGTTTCGCGTGTTGGCGACCCCGATGCCATCCGTGAGGGCGTATGCGATGGCGCAGGTTATCGCCCAGTTGATGTGGCAGGGCGTGGTCGTATCCAGCGAATCGACAGGCGCATATGCAGGAGTCTGGGAACTGGTCGCGAGAAGCGTCGCAAGATGCGATCCTGCGGACATCGAGATGGTGCCGATCTTCTCAGGATTGAACCCGCGCTTCGCCGCCTGCGAACGGACGAGGCGCACTGCGCGCTGGCCATCCTCCCATGCCGTCTGATGGATCGGAATCCCCTTCGGACGCGGGGTGCGGTACGTCAGGGAGACGCAGTTCACGCCAATGGCCGTCAGTTTCTTGCGCCAGCGCTCGACAAGCCCGACATCGCAGCAGCACTTGTATCCTCCGCCCGATATGAGAATCATGCAGATGTCCGTCCGCTTGTCCGCCGCCGGCGGATCGAACCAGTCCAGATAAGGGCGGCGATAGTTGTCGGCATTGTATCCCGGAGACCTCTGCTCTGCGGTCGTGGCTCCGACCTGATGGGATTGGGCATCGGGCATCTTGCCGTCCGGCCAGATATACTCGCGTTCCGTGGCCGCGAACGACACCGTGACCGCCAATGCCGCAACGGCAAAGACGAACGTTGCGGCTGCACTATTTCTGTTTTTCATCTCGTTCCTTTCGCTTGGATTTAGAATCAACCGTTTCGGACGGACTTTCCCCCTTTGCCGAATCAAGGGCGAACGGTGGACGATCCGTCTCAAATGACATTTTCCTGCCTGTGTGCGGATGGACAAAAGACAGCTTCCACGAATGAAGCATAAGATCGCCGCGATCACGTCCATAGCGGGAATCGCCCACGATCGGATGTCCGTTCTCGGAGAAGTGCACGCGTATCTGGTTCTTGCGTCCGCTCTTGAGCCGAACCTCGACAAGAGAGGTGCCCTTCCCCTCGGACAGCACCCTGTACAGCGTCCGCGCAAGCTTTCCGTACTTTGGATTCTTCACTGACCTCACACGAAGAGTCTTGGGATCCTCCGCCAGATAGCTTTCATACTCACCTTCCTTCTCATCCAGAGACCCGCGCACGCGCGCAAGGTAGGTCTTTTCGGTAAGTTCATTCCAGTTGGACCTGAAATACTCCTGTACCTCCGGAGTCTTCGCGACCATCATCACGCCTGAGGTCTCACGGTCAAGCCGGTGCACGAGATAGACCTGCTTCCTGCTGCGGGCCTGTCCCTTCCTGACATAGTCGTTCAGGGCATCCTCAACAGTGTGTTCGCCGCCATGCCTCGTGGCGCATGAAAGTATCCCGGCCGATTTCTCCACGACAATGACATCAGGATCCTCGTGGAGAATCCTGACGCCGCGGATCTGCCGGAATCTCCGGCCCTGCCCAGTTCTGCCGTTTCCCGAAATCACTTTATCTTGAAATCGTAGAACCGATTGCGCCCCTCACAGCCGATTATGCCGGCGTAGAACGTCTCGGGGAGATCGTTGTCAATGTAGCCCATCTCATATCCGCCGCACCTGACCATCATCTCCTTGACGCCCTTGTTTGTCTTGGAGACCTTGACCTCGACATTGTAGGGCGTATCCTTCCTGAACGGGACCTTAAGGTATGCGGCCTTGTACCAGAACGGCTTGCCGTCGCGGATCATGTGATGCCACACGTTCAATCCCTGATCATACAGCACGATCTCCCAGTGCTCGCCGAACACCGGTTCCCCCTCCGGAGTCCTGTCCAGCTTCTCCGAGATAACGATGAGCGGAGCCATGCGGTGGTCGAACCCCATGGTCGACGAAACGGTCTGCCCCGCCGCCGCCTTCTCCCTGTGGACCATGGCGGAGTACACCTTGCTGTGATACTTCTTGTAAACCACGTCACCCGGCACGTCGGGACATTCGTTCTCGATGCAGTTCGCCCGCTGAACAAACCCGTGCTTGTAGTCCCAGCGCGGACCTTTTATGACAATCCAGTCGTTGGAGCTCCATGCCCCAGGCATGAAGCACACATCCACATCTGCGGCGTTTGCAGATGAGAACGTCGAAATGAATCCGACAAGAAGTATGGATGCCATTTTTCTCAACATTGAAGAATCCTTCCGTCTGCTTGAAAATTTTTGTCCCCAAGTATATCTCATGTGTGCATTTAGTCAAGAGGTGAAATCCAAAATTCTCCTCTCTTGTAAGCTTTTTAGGGCATTGTGTCCTTCATTCCCAGAGCGAGATACTTGGAGCGCGCATAGTCGAGATATTTAAGCTCCACCACCGACTCGTCGGGGATTCCGAGCGACTTGATGTACTTGCGCCGCGCGACGATATCCGCGCCGTCCGTATGCCGCGGAACTACGAGCATGCGCACCTCAAGCCTGGCCTTCGCCGCCACCAGCCTTTCAAGGTTCCTCTTTATGATTCTGTTGGATACGCCTGTAAGTTCCCTGTGCAGGGAGTCATCCTCCGCCTTGTAGTCTGGAAGCCACATGTCCACATACGGAAGCAAGGCCTCAATCGCCGCCGGAGGTGCGTAAAGCGACGTATCCATGCAGGTGCTAAGGCCCTTCTCCTTGAACTTCCTGAAAAGCTCGACCGCCCATTCCCAGAAGAAAAGCGGTTCTCCGCCGGAAAGCGTCACTCCGCCGCCGGATTCGTCATAGAACGCCTTGTCCTCCAGCGCCTTGGCGACGATCTCGTCCATCGACATCGGCTTCCCGTACAGCTTCAGCGCCCGTGTTGGACACGTCGCCTCGTCCATCGTGCATTTCGCGCACTTTCGGCACAGATGCTGAAACCTTGCCCATTGCGGCTTGGCAGATATGGATTCCGGATTGTGGCACCAGATGCACTTGAGCGGACATCCCTTCACGAAGAACGTGGTCCGTATCCCCGGCCCGTCATGAATGGCCATGCGCTTCGTATCAAGCATCAGCGGCGTTTTAATCTTCCTGCCGCCATCAGCCAGCATCGGGCTGACGGCAAACGCCGCCGCAGATGCCATAAAATCTTTTCTTGTGAACTTCATAGGCTTCCTCCTACCGTTTCAATGCGTGCGATGTACTCATCCTGTTCCTTGCGCGGGATGTCATTCCAGCGGATGTTCCATCCGGCGACGCGCACCTGGAGATTTTCGTACTTCTCTGGATGCTTCTGTGCATCACGTAGGGTTTCAGGGGAAACGACGTTTATGTTTGCGGCGACGCCGCCGACCGCAAAAAAGCGCTCTATGATCATCCTGAACACATCCAGGCCCTTGTCGCCCTCCACAATCGAGGGGTGTATCATCATGTCGTAGATGCTGCCGCACGGGAAGTTCTCCGGAGCGATGGATCCATAACTCTTGATGGAGCCGGAAACGCCTTCCGTCTCGGCTCCGACACTTGGCGCCATGTTCTTGGAGTAATGATCGCCGTTCCTGCGTCCGTCCGGCGTTGCTCCCGCAGCCATGCCTGCGCTGATGAAGCTTTTCGAGTTCAGGCCATAGCACACGAAGTTCCCGCCACGGCTGTTCGGCTTGCCCACAATGCGAGAGGTGAATGTTTCGATGACCTCCTTTGCGAGCTTGTCGGCCTCTGGATTTCCGCAACCCCATTTGAGCTTGGAGTTCTTCATGCGAAGCCGCAGCTCCTCATGCCCCTTCCAATCCGCCGCCAGAATGCGGCCAAGCTCCTTCAGCGAAACCACCTTGCGGTCGTACACGAACTCCTTGATTGCAAGAAGCGAATCGACCGCCGTCGCAAAACCGCACTCGGAAATGGCGGTGTAGTTGTATCTGTAGCCGAGCGAAAACGCATCCACGCCCTTCTCCATCGCGGAGCCTACCGCCAACGACAGCATCAGGGCGGGATTCACCTCGGCCAGGTGGCGTTCGGTCTCGCGCACAAGTTCAAGAGTACGGTCGGTGTTTGCATGCAGTATGCGGTAGTACTCGCTCTTGAACTCCTTAAACGTGCCGGGCGCAAAACCGCCGTCCGCAGCTTTCCCCATAAGCTCAATGACCGGCTGCGGCAGATAGATGCGGGTTGCGCAAGTGCAATTCCCCTTTGCCCTCGGCAGATACTCGAAGCATCCCCAGATCAGCAGATCGCGGCATTCCTCGTCGGTCAACCCCACCGGCTTCATGGAGCGCGCCATGTTCTCCTCGCTCATCAGGCAGAGCGGACAGTGCTTGCGGAGCATGTCCAGCGATTTCCGCCATATCTCGTCCGGAGTGTTCTTCGCCATCTTCAGCTGGAATTTCGGTGTGGGAAGAGCGGTCTTCTCCACGACATCGAGGATTATCATCGAAAGCGGATTGTAGGCGGTGGAACCATCCCTGTTCGTTCCGCCAAGATAGATGGGATGTCCGTAGTAGTTGTCGATAGAACCGAACTGCCACAGGAAATGGTGGAAATCCTCGCGGAACTGCTCTTCGGTCGTGCGCCCGGCGGCAATGTCCGCCTGGTAGTAGGGCCACCAGCGGACATCTATGTTGTCGAACGTGCGCACCTGAAAGTAATTCAGCGGTTCGGAGAGAATGAAATACACCATCGTGAACTGCATTATGTCGAACACGGACTGCGGAGGCCCGACGCGGAGACGCTCCAGCGAAGCGATGGCTCGTCTCAGCCTGGGAGAACCGGCGTCGGGATGTTTCCGGGCGGTTTCAACCAGACGGTCCAGAAAGCGCATCATCGCTGCTGCTGCGCGCCTCTCGGCCCGGTAGAACGGAGTGTCCTGCGTGTAGGAATCGGCTCGCGCCTTCATGCCGGGGAAGCCCAGTCTCAGTATATCGACCCAATCAGGGGCGGAATGGTCGAAGTCCTTGCCGATTTTGGCACGGCCTTCGGCTGACATCTTTGCGATAGCCTCGCGCAATCCGGGAGAATGCCTGTTGTCCACGTCTTCCGCATGGTCCCACAGTATCGCACTCATCGGCCGCTGATGGCGGTTCCAAGCCGAAATCGCGGGGAACAAGTCGTACTTGGAAAAGCCGATCGCAACATTGTCCACAAGATAGTCGAAGCATCTCGCAGCAACGTCGTACCAGTCTTCCCTGCCGCTTTTCCATCCGGATTCTTCGGCAATCCTCTTCACGCCTGCGCGGAGGGCGTCATTGCCGAGCCCGGTGTTCGGATCTGCAAGATTCGTCCGCCATTTCCATTTCAGATACGTGGCGGTATCGCCTATCGACGACGGCGCCTTCTCCATGCGGACAGTGTACTGAAGTCCGCCACGATACATTGGCACGCCACCCTCAGGGATTTCCACGCCAGTTGAAAGAACCGCGGCAAAAAACAATGATATGTATGTCATGCATTGACTTCCTTTAGAATCCGATGCTGTCGAACCAATCTGTAATACGTCTCTGCCAGCCCTTCGCGTTCGGCGTGTTGCCTAGACCGTGCGAGACGTTCCCGTATACAAACAACTGCGCAGGAATCTTCCGTTTGTGCAGTTCGGTGTAGATCAACACCGACGCCATCGGTGAATAGTAATCCTTGTCGCCGTGCAGCATGAACATCGGCGGCGTCTTGGAGTCGAACTTGAACTCCGGCAGGATCGCCGCACCGTCGCCGCCGCGCGCATTCGGCCCCGTCACACCGTCGTCCGCCACATACGCAGGATAGATCGGAACGGCGAAATTCAGATGGGCGGAAAAATCGTCTGTGTCGTCGACACGGTCATACAGCGCATCCTGAGAAGAGACGGCGGAAATGGCGGCAAGGTGCGCACCCGCCGAATACCCGACAGCGCCGATCTTCTCAGGAGAAAAACCGAGCCGAACGGCGTTCGCCCGAAGGATGCGGATTGCACGGGCGGCGTCTTCTCGCGGCGCATCGTAGATCTTACGCCCTTCGCGACGGGGGATCCGGTAGTGGAGAACGGCAACCCAGCGTCCGGACTCGAGAATCGGCCGGCTATCGCGACAGAAATGCCCCATATGCTGCGAATCGTATCCGCCGCCAGGCATCACAATCACCATCGTATCACGCGGTTTGCCGAACGGACGGAACACCACAAGTTCCGGCTGCGAGACATCGCGACGGCGCCAAACCTTTCTCTTTGCATCATATGCATAACGCCCAGGCGAGGAATCCTTCTCATGCGGCGCAAATCCCGGCCACAGGCGGATCCTCTCGACGATTCGGCCATAAAGCGCCCCATACGCCTTGTCCTCGTTCTCCAAGCGGACACCATCAGCATCCACTTTGCATTCCGTGCCCAACAGCGCAATGGGCATCCACGCGGCGACAACCGTCCAGAGCCACCTTTCCTGTATATGTCTATTGTTCATCATGCATTTTCTCCATCTTTCATCCTATGCGTTTTTCATGGTGCCGCATCTTTCATGCCGTATCAGCCGGACAGTATAGGCACGCACTTCCCCATTCTCTATCTCATGATGTTTTCCGCACGGCGGATGTAGGCGTCCTGCTGAGCCTTCGGCAAATCGTTCCAGCGGACGTTCCAGCCGCAGACGCGCACCTGAAGGTTCTCGTACTTCTCCGGATGCTTCTGCGCATCGCGCAAGGTTTCGGGATTGGCGATGTTGAACTGGATGACCAGTCCGCCATTGCCAAAATACGTCTTGATGAGCGTACGCAGCAGCATGAGACCATTCTCCCCCGCAACGGCTCCCGGCAGCAGTGCGACATCAAGCGGGAAATCCCCCGACAGATCGCGCACATCAAGCGAAGACACCGTGGATATGAGAGCCGTCGCGCCCTCTGTATCCGCACCCATAACAGGAGAGATGTTCTTTGAAAGTTCATCTCCCTTCCACCGTCCGTCAGGAGTTGCGCCGGTATGCTGTCCCATCCCCAGGAACCATCTGGCAACATGTCCGCTCACCTTGAACTGGCCATTGCGTCTGCCGTTGGGCTGTCCGTTGACGGGGACGAATACCTTCTTCACTATCTCAGCTCCGACTGCGTTGGCGGACGGATCATTGTTCCCCCACTTGCGTGGACTTCTGCACATCCGCAAACGCAGGTCGTGCCGCCCCTTCCAATTCGCGGCCATTAGCGCACCAAGTTCCGCGAGCGACATCTCACGGTTGCGGAACACGATCTCTTCAACTCCGAGAAGCGCATCGACCGCAGACCCGAGACCGACCATCCAGATGCCGGTATGGTTTCCGTTCGCGGTCCCGTCCGTGATTGCATCCAGACCGGTCTTGACACTGTATTCGGTGGCAATGGAGAATAGAAGGGAAGGATTGATCTCGCCCCTGCAGCCCTCCCCCTTACGGACGCACTGCATCGCATCCGAAACCATGCCTGAGGTGCGCCTGAAATATTCCGACTTGAACGACTCGAAATCCCCCGCCTCGAAGCGTCCGGACTCTGCCGCATTCAGCATCTCCTCAATCGGCTTGACCAGATTGACCACCGCGCCGAAGATGTCGTTGGCACTGTCGCGTATCGCCCATTCATAGCAGCCCCAGAGCATGAACGTGCGGGCCTGCTCCTCTGTATAGCCCATTGCCGTGATAACCCGCTTGTGCGGCTCCTCGCCGATGAACGAGATCGAACTTTGCCGCCTGATCATGTCCAGGGACTTGCGCCAGACCCAATCCGGCGTTGTCGCCCCCATCTTCAGATGAAGTTTTGGCGTAGGCAGGGCCAATTCATCGTGAACCTCCAGCATGATCCTCGAAACGTCCGAATACTCGCTCGAGCCGTCGGCCTTCGTCCCTCCAAAATAAAGAGGCTGGCCGTAGTAGTTGTCTATGGAGCCCCACTGCCACCAGAAGTGGACAAGCTGTTCCCGAAACTCCTCCTCTGTCGTGCGACCGGCGGCGACGTCAGCAAGATAGTATGGAGCGACAAGACGGTCTAGATTGCCGAGCGAACGCACCTGAATGCCCTCGAACTGCTCACTCATGCACCAGAATATGTAGATGAAGTTGAGAACGTCATAAGCGCTCTGCGGCGCGCCCGAACTCAATCGGCGGAGGCTTTCCGTCTGCTTGCGGAGACGCATTTTCCGCTTCAACGGAGTTTCTGCAGGCAAGGCGGATAGCCGTCTCTCACCCGTCTCCACGAACCGCCGAAGCAGCGACATCACACCGTCTGCCGCAATCTGCCGTGCGCGGTAGTAGTCGGTGTCTTTCAGGTTCGCCTCCAGCCGCTCCGCCAATCCCGTGAAGCCGAGCGGAATGATCGCGTCCCAGTCAGGCGCACTGTGGTCGAAATCGTGATAGGTATTCCATCTTCCGCCCTTTCCCCGTTTACGCAACCTGTGGTATTCAGGGTCCAATCCCTTCAACACATCGTTCTTTCGCGCCGTAATCATCGCCCATACCGGATGCCCGTTGCGGCGAGTGCGGCGGTGAGATGAGGTCCGCGGCGCGAACGTCCAGTCGGCAAACGCGGGATACCAATCAAGTTCGGAAACGTCGATTGCAGACCTCTCGCAGAGATAGGCGAAAACCTTCGCCTTTACGACCTGCCACGGATGCCGTCCGCTCCAGTCCCGCACCAGTGCCGGAATCCTCTTCATCAATGTCCTGGAGGTCTCACCCTGGGATTCGTCCACCGGACGGGTCCGCCACTTGCCCTTGAGGTACTCAAGCTCTGGACTCGCCATCGAAGCCACCGGCAGAACCGCAAAGAGCATCATTGCCGTCAAGGCAGAAACACTCTGCATGGGCATTTTTGTCTTAATGAACTGATTTTTCACGAGCACCCTCGCCTGTTTCCAACTAAATTTATTTCACATGCGGATATAGTCCCAAAAAACGGAGTAAAAATCTTGTATTAAGAGCCTAAAGAATTGTAAAATAAGTTCACTAATTAAAACCATACAACCAGCCCCCTCTCAACGGAACCTGTTCCATTAACTCCCGACGATTGCAAAAGGCGTGATTGCGCCAAGATATCCATCTGCGGCAACAATAGGAGACAGATGTCCATCATGAACAATCGCCGCGGAGATAGAAAACCTGCAAATCCTTTTTATGGTGGGAAGTTGCACTCAACCCTCAATCGGAATACGCCCCAAAAACCTTACCCATTTGAAACCGCCAACTCGCAATTCGCACATATCTGGTCGCGAAAAGGCTTCAAGCCTTCCGACCTCCGACCTGGGACATCCACACCGGATGTCCGATGTCCGAAGTCTGTCATCCGAAGTCTGACGTCCGAAGTCCAAAATCCAAAGTCCCTAGTCCGATGTCCGAAGTCTATCATCCGAAATCTGACGTCCGGAGTCCAAAGTCCGAAGTCCAAAGTCTTAAGTCCGAGGTCTGAAGTCCTAAATCCAAAGTTAAAAGTCAGAAGTCCCAAGTCCGATGTCCTCTTTCTTCCTCATTTCTTTCAGTCTCCGCAAGGAAAGCAGCTAACCTTTGCGCAGCCCGCCTATCCAGACTTTCAGCATTCGACCAAGAAACCCGGCATTTCCAAAATTGTCGCCTAAATGACAAACGTCAATTAGCCGACAGTCACCTTTGCAGAACTGCCCGACACATGCCTCCTCTCATGCGTCAAGCTCAGGCTTGCCGACAGCCCCATTTGCAGAACCGAAGTGACCCGACAAAAATAGGCCTTCCCATATACATCAAGCTCCGGTTCTTCGACAATCTCCCTTGTATAAGCAAAGAAAACAGGCATTACTATTAAGCGACGATTCCTCGTCAATCTTCCTTGCACAACCGACGAAAATGGGCATTCACATATGCGTCAACTGCCGACTCGCCGATAATCTTCCTTGTATAAGCGATGGAAACTGGCATTACTATTAAGCGCCTATTCTTCGGCAATCTTCCTTGGATAACCGACGAAAATGGGCATTCACATATGCGTCAACTGCCGACTCGCCGATAATCGCCCTTGTATGACCGATGGGGGATAGTGTCTTCGGATATCCTGAGAGCAAGTACGGCGGCAAGATCAAGAAACGTCCCTTCGCAGACGTCAAGAATCTCCCCTACAACCCTCCTCACCTCATCGTTCAGGCTTTCATTCCCCCCGCGTCCATTCCCCCCACTTCTATTCCCCACACTTCCGGCACATTCTCCACCGCTCCTGCCACCTACCGCTCCTCCACT
>JAZOAC010000127.1:0-10982 GCA_045595285.1 Kiritimatiellia bacterium
CATATTGCGGGTCTATCCTAAGTATACTGTTATTGCAGAGAAGTTCAGTACGATGGTGGCTCGCGATATGCTCAATAGCCGCGTTAAGGATTATTTCGATATTTGGCTGATATCTGAAAGCTTTGATTTAGAGGAACAGGTATTGCGGCAGGCCATTGAAAGGACATTCAACAGGCGGCGGGTGGCTTTGCCGCAGACAATGCCGAAAGCATTGTCAACTGATTATTCGAGCATTCCTGTCAGGCAAAATCAATGGAATGCGCTTGTTCGTGGTATGGTCGGCGTGAATCTTCCAGAGTCTTTTGATGTGGCTGTAAGTCAGATAGTGGATTTTCTTACGCCTTTTATCGAAAACAATCCACCTTCCAATAAGACGTGGATTGCCCAGAAGAGGAGATGGATGGATAGCGTGTCTTGAGGTTATCGATAAGGCGGTGGCTCTTCAGCAGTCGGCGACAATTCGTCGTTCCGCTTCTTCCCGGTTGAAGTTGCATTGCCGTAAGGCGGCGGATTGCGGCGCGTTGGGGACAACATCCTGTGCGGCAAAAAATGCCGCCGCCACTAATTGAGAATATGCTTCGGACTAATTCTCACGAAGTACAGTTCTCTGCGGGATCTAATCTGATTTCTGTCACGCAGATGGAGATTATGGTAAAATGGCGGCATTTTCAAAGGTTGGAAATGTCGCCTATTGGTTGTCATGCATGGAAGAACAGTCCGTCATAGAACTTGAGCATGTCGACGCAGGATATCCCGGCGTCAAGATATTGCAGGATGTAAGCTTTTCGGTGGAGAAAGGCGAGATATTCGTATTACTTGGCGGTTCTGGGTGCGGGAAATCTACGATCATGCGTCATATGATAGGGCTCAATGCGGTGATGGGCGGAACGCTTAGCGTGCTTGGCTTGGAGATGAACCGCAGGAACCGCGACAATATCCTGCGGCGGATAGGAGTGATGTACCAGAGCGGAGCCCTGTTTGGCAGCATGACGTGTCTTCAGAACGTGATGCTGCCGATGGAGGAGTTCACAAAGCTCAGACGGAAGGAGCGGATTGTCAGGGCTCGAGAACTGTTGTCGCAGGTGGGGTTGGAGGATGCAGAATCGAAAATGCCGGCCGAGATATCGGGCGGCATGAAGAAACGCGTCGCAATCGCCCGTGCGCTGGCGCTTGATCCGGAGATCATCTTTCTTGACGAGCCGAGCGCAGGGCTTGATCCGATTACGTCTAGCGCATTGGATGACCTGATTCTGCAGATTCGAAAGGAGCGAGGGACGACGTTTGTGGTCGTCACTCATGAACTTCCGAGCATTTTCAAGATTGCAGACCGCTGTGCAATGTTTGACAAGGCGCGTCATGGAATGATCGCAATAGGCTCGCCAACGGAGTTGCGCGATTCGTCGGACGACGATTTTGTTCGTAGGTTCTTTGCCCGCGGTGAAGAGCATAGGATCTGACACCACCCACTACCATCTACCACCCACCCACTACCATCTACCAATCATCCACTATCATGAACAACGAAGCTAATTTTGCAAAGATAGGCGCGTTTATCCTGCTTGGATTCGTCTTGATAATCGGTACGCTCGTGTACCTCGGCGGTATGGGCGGCAGGGAGAAGTATTTCTATGTCGAGACTTACTTTCCTACCAGCGTCAGCGGTCTGGATGTCGGCAGTGAAGTGAATTACCGAGGCGTGAAGATTGGTTCTGTGAAGAAGATATCATTCATCTCTGCTGAATACGACAACGTGTCGCCGAAGGATGGACACCACATCTACGTGCTCATGGCTCTTGATTCCGAACGGTGCAGGCGGAGTCAGAACGAGACGCCGGAGAAGACGATGGCGAGAATGATTTCAAACGGTCTTCACGCCACGGTGACGGCTTCCGGGATAACCGGTCTCTCCCGCATTGAGATGAATTTCCCGAAAACGGAGATCCCGGACATTAAGCTTACGTGGAAACCGCGCAACCTCTTCATTCATCCGGCTCCTTCGATACTCGATAGCGCCGCCGACAGCCTCACCAAGGTTATCGGGCAATTGAACCAGATGGATCTTGTTGTTGCATTGAGCAATGTCGTAAGGGCGGCAAAAAGCGCCGGAGACGTATGTGAAACCGTGAACACTCTCGTCGATTCTGAGCGCGACCGTGTCGGGCGCATGCTGGAGAACCTTGATGGTGCAACTTCTTCACTGCGTGCATTTGCAGAAACGATCAGCGACAATCCCTCGTTGTTGATACGCCCGCGCGATGCCAGTCCGTTGCCTGAGACCGCTACCACCTATTGATCATATGCGTGAAATGCAATTGGTGAAATGCAATTCTACCGTCAATTTTGACAGGTAAATTGTTTTATGATAAAATAAACGAAATTTTTTCTTATTGGAGAGGTGAAATAATGAGAGAAGTGAATGGAAATTTGGAAGCGAAAGGCATGAAGATTGCCTTGATCGCCAGCCGCTTCAATTCTTTTCTTGTTGAGCAGTTGGTGAAGGGGGCTGTCGATGCTTTTGTTCGGCTTGGTGGAGACGAGAAGAACCTGATTCTTGTCCGCGTGCCAGGCGCATATGAATTGCCTGTTGTGGCAAAAACGCTTGCAAAGTCGAAGAAATATGATGCTATTGTCGCCATGGGCGCAGTGGTTCAGGGCGCGACTGCGCATGCCGGTCTTATCAACGAAACGACTGCCCGTGCATTCACCGAGATTGCGTTGGAGACAGGCGTGCCGGTGACGGATGGAGTTGTGAACGCTGAAAATCTGGAACAGGCCGTGGAAAGGTGCGGCACAAAACAGGGAAACAAAGGTTTTTCGGCCATGCAGGCCGCAATTGAAACAGTAAATGTCTTGAAAGGACTATAATTATGGCGAAGAAGGTTAAAAAGGTTGCGTTTCTTACAGCAGGTGGATTGGCTCCGTGTCTTTCGAGCTCAATCGGCTTCCTGATCGACGAATATACGAAGAAGGCTCCGGACGTTGAACTGATTGGATACCTTGATGGTTACATGGGGCTTCTCAAGGGAGAGTCCATTGCGGTCACCCCCGAGGTCCGCAAGAACGCTCTCAAGCTCACGAAGCATGGCGGCAGCCCGATCGGCAACAGCCGCGTGAAGCTTACGAACGTGAAGGATTGCGTCAAGCGCGGTCTCGTCAAGGAGGGCGAGGATCCGCTCAAGGTCGCCGCAGATCAGCTCGTCAAGGATGGTGTTGACGTGCTTCACACGATTGGCGGAGACGATACCAACACGACAGCCGCCGACCTCGCGGCCTATCTCGCGAAGAACAACTACGAGCTTATTGTGGTAGGGCTGCCGAAGACCGTCGATAACGACGTCTATCCGATCAAGCAGTCCCTTGGAGCCTACACGGCCGCCGAAGAGGGCGCAAAGTATTTCTGGAACGTCGTCAAGGAGGGCAGCGCCTCTCCCCGTTCTCTCGTCATCCATGAGGTGATGGGACGCAACTGCGGATGGCTCACCGCGTTCACCGGCATCTACTACCGCAAGATGCTCCGCTCCGTCAGGGCGAACCTCGTGCCGTCTTTTGGATGGTCCAAGGAGATGCTTGATATCAATGCCGTGTATGTTCCGGAGTCCAAGATCGATTTCGCAGCCGAGGCCCGTCGTCTCAAGGAAGTGATGGACAAGCTTGGCCGCGTGAACATCTTTGTTTCCGAAGGCGCATGCGTGAAGGAGATCATCGCTGAAATGCGCAAGCGCGGCGAAGAGGTCCCTGTGGATGCGTTTGGCCATCCTAGGCTCGACAAGGTGAATGTCGGTCAGTATTTCGCAAAGCGCTTCGGCGAGCTTCTCGGCGCAGAGAAGACCCAGGTGTTCAAGAGCGGCTACTTTGCGCGCTCTGCGGCGCCCTGCAAGAAGGATCTGGAGCTCATACAGAAGTGCTGCGAGCTGGCGGTCAGGTCCGCTCTTGACGGCGTCGGCGGCGTCGTCGGCAAGGACGAGGATGATTCCAACACAATCCGCGCCTGCGAATTCGATCGCGTGAAGGGCGGCAAGCCGTTCAACGTGCGCAACAGCCGCTTCCGCAAGATGCTTCGCGAAATCGGCCAGCCGCGCGTCCGCAAGACCCGTATAGTCAAGAAATAAAAGCGGGGGTTCAGACATGGCAAAGATTGGGAAAGGTGTTGTCGTTGAATTTGATTTCGCGGTCTTGAACGGTGCGGATCTGCTTTTTGACATTGCTTCCGGCATACTGAAGGGGTATGGGGTCGCGCTCGATGCAAGACTTGAGGCTCTCCACCTTGCCGGTGGAAACTATCAGGGTGCGCTCGCGGAACTCTTCGCGAAGGTTGGATGTGATGCGGATCCTGCTGCTGTTGCGGCAGAGTTGAATGCAGCGTTCAACTCTGAGGTTGCCGCCAAGAGCGCATCTGCGGTCACGCCGGCGTTCAAGAACTTCATAAAGGCGCTGCAGGAGAAGGGCGTAAAGGTTGTCGTCTCGACACGAGGCGATGCGGCAGCTCTCGCTGGGGCCATTGGCGATTCTGAGATTGTTGTTCACGCAGAGACGTCCTCTACGTACGGCAGTTGCAAGTGGGATGCCTGGAAACGCGCTTGCCGCCTCAATGGCCTGCATGAGATGCTTACAACCGCCGTCACTGGATCGGGATTCGGCGTCCGTGCGGCTCTTGTAGCAGGAATGAGCGCTCTTGGCGTGGTCAACAAGCGTGTCGAGTGGCAGGACTTCGGCGGTGCGGATGATGTTGTCGATGTGCTCGACAGGAAGGCCGCAGATATCGTGCTCAAGATGCTGAAGGTCGACTGATGACCGGTATTGAAAGGCTTCATGACATAATGACCCGTCTTCGGAATCCGGAGACGGGTTGTCCTTGGGATAGGGTGCAGACGCTTGAGACGCTTAAGCCATGCGTGCTGGAGGAGACGTATGAGCTCCTTGCGGCAATGGGCCGTCCTGAGGACAGGGATAACCACATTGAAGAGCTTGGTGACGTCCTCCTTCAGGTGATGTTCCAGTGTGTGATGGCTGAGGAGAAGGGTGATTTCACCTTTGACGATGTCGCCAACGCCATATCAGATAAGCTTGTACGCCGTCACCCGCATGTGTTTGGCGATACGGTCGCAAAGGATCCTGCTACCGTTCTCAGGAATTGGGAGCAGATCAAACAGCAGGAGCATAAGAAGGAGCTGCGCCACTCGGCGCTTGATGGAGTCCCGGCAACGCTGCCAGCGCTTCTCAAGGCGCAGCGGACGCAGGAGAAGGCTTCGCGTGTGGGGTTCGACTGGAAGGACGCAAAAGGTCCGCTTGAAAAAATCAAGGAAGAGCTCGGCGAACTGGAGGAGGCGGTGTCAGCCTCTGCTGACACGTCGCTTGATCCGCATGTAAAGGAGGAGTTGGGCGATCTCATATTCGCCGTAACGAACCTTGCGCGTCACCTGAAGGCAGATGCCGAGTCGGCTCTTGAGAACACGACCTCAAAGTTCTCGCGTCGCTTCCGTTCCGTCGAGGCCGGCGCCAAGGCTCGTGGACGCAACCTCAAGGACATGACTCTCGAAGAGATGGATGCCCTTTGGGAAGAGGCTAAATCTGCTGAGGCCTGATTTAGAATAGTACAGCTATCGTAATCAATGTGAGATGGCTGACGGTATGCAGAGGCGACATTGGCCAATCGTGACAGATGGATGAGAAAATCCTCATGCTGTCAGCAAGGAGAAACGTATGGCAATGAATAGATTAGCTTATGCAGTCACGGCATTTAGGTGCGCAGTTCTGCACGCCAATGCCTCAATAACTGAATTAAGGATTGACCTTCCGTAGCAGGGAGATGTCAAGGTGCAGACTGTCGATCCTAATGGGGGACGAAAGGTTTCGCCTCCCTTTGACGTTCCTGTATCCGACATTCAGCAGATACGACGTCCGGACCATCAGCAGCGTTTTTGGAGCGCACTTTTGACGGCAGTTGGACGATCATCATGAATCTTGGATATGCCCCGGTTCGCATACAGGGAACAGGGGGCCCCCCGCAGTTCTTAATTCCTTAAAATGATCCCGAAAAATATCCTAAAGTGTTAGGTCAAATGTGGAAAGCTGGGTTATGCCCATTGAGGATCAGTCCGAACAATATTCTCATTTTGATTCGATTCTTGACTATCGATTGGTCTTAATTTATAATACGCGCCAATTTTTTTTTAGGGAGTTCTTGAGGCTCCCGTTATCAGAGAATAAATAGAAAGAGACCGGAAATTTATGAAGTCAGGTTGGAGATGGTATGGTGCGGATGATGCGATTTCCCTCAAAGAGATTCGTCAGGCCGGAGTCACTGATGTTGTTGCTGCGCTTTATCGCCGCAAAGCAGGCGAGATTTGGCCTGTGGAGGAAATCAAATCGCAGGCTGACGCCGTTCGCGCGGCAGGCATGGAGTGGAGCGTAGTCGAGTCTGTTCCTGTACATGAGGACATCAAGAAGCATTCAGGCGACTGGAAAACCTATCTTGAGAACTACAAGCAGACGATACGCAACCTTTCAGAGTGCGGAATCCGTACCGTGTGCTACAATTTCATGCCGATTCTTGATTGGACGCGCAGCAATCTCAACTATGTTCTGGCTGATGGCTCCGATGTCCTTTGCTACAACCATACGGAAGTGGCGGCATTCGATCTTTTTGCCTTGAAGCGTCCCGGTGCCGAGAATGAGTATGATGAGGAGCTCAAGGATCGCGCCCGTTTCTTCTGGGACAAGCTTCCTACCATTGAGCGTATGCGCATCAGCAACTCCATTTTGCTCGGTCTGCCGGGGACGGTGGATGATCTTACTCCGTCGCAGTTCCTTGAGCAGCTTGAAGCCTACAGGGATATCGACGATACGACGCTCCGCAAACACATGTACGACTTCCTCAACGAGCTTACTCCTGTGCTGGATGAGACGGGTGTCAACATGGCCATACATCCGGATGATCCACCCCGTCCGATATTTGGCTTGCCTCGCATTCTTTCGAATGCCGACGACATCCGTCAGATGTACAGGGAATGTCCGTCTTCCCACATCGGTCTCACACTCTGCACGGGTTCACTAGGCGGTGGAATTGAGAATGATGAGGTTGCTATATTCAAGGAGTTCGCGGAGCGTATCTATTTCTGCCACTTCCGCAACATCCAGCATGAGGCGCCCGGGATTTTCCGCGAATCCGAGAGCCATCTTGTCGGCAAGGTGGACATGATTAATCTCATGAAGGCCTTGTTCGCGGAGGAGAGGCGCCGAGGTGAAGATATCGTCGTGCGTCCTGATCATGGCCGTCACATGGAGATAGACCGTGCCCGCAAGTGTTACAGCGGCTATGACTACGGCGGTCGCCTTGTGGGACTTGCCGAGTTGCGCGGATTGGCGTTCGCCATCACCCATGGCGCGTGCTGAGGCACGTATTCCCGGGCATTCTCCGCAATGAGCAAGAAGAGATATGCGCCGCGGATACCGCGGAGGGCAAACGGGTTCCGCGCGCAGGATCTCAAGGCTGTGCCTCGTGGCGCATGGTGGATCAAGGGTTGGCTGAAAGGCATTGAGGAAATGCGAATCGGCGCCCGCGCAGGACGCGGCAGGGTGTATGCCGAACAGGGGCAAGTGTCGTCTCTTTCTGTTTCGGGAACGCATGTTGAAGCCGTTGTACTTGGTGCGAGGCCGGACCCGTACATCGTGAAACTTGATTTTGCTCCGTTGGAATCGTTAAAGGGATGTTCGCTCCCGGATATCTGCGAACGGATTGGAGCAATGGGCGTCGGGCGCATTCTCGCCGGCGAGATGCCGACTTCAATCGATGAGCTCTTTGCTTTGGAGGATGTTCCTCTGTATCCGACGCTTGGGCGCGACCGCTTTTGGTGCAGTTGCCCGGACTGGTCGAAGCCGTGCAAACATATTGCCGCCGTCCTGTATCTTCTTGGAGATGTGATGGTGCGAGATCCGTCGCTTCTGCTGCGCCTCCGGGGGATTGATCTGTCAGATGAAGATTCTGCACAGGAACAACAGGCATTGCCGCTCTGGAGAGGATCCGAGAAGTTGAGTGATTTTGTCTCTCGCATCTACCGACGGGTGTCGCGGTAGACTTAGAATGAGGCAGGCTTGGTTGATGATGGAATTAATATTCCGCCTATGGTAGAATAACAGGACATTGAATCTTATGGTTACATACGCATGGTCCATATTCCCGGATGAGTGGAAAGCGCTTTTGAAAGAGCGTGGGTTGCGTCCGTTCCGCGCAGATCAGATTCTGCAGTCTCTCTATCGCGACTACATCACGGACTGGGATCAGGCCACAACGCTTCCGAAGGATTTTCGGGAAACTCTGAAGGTGGAGTTTCCTATCGTCCCTGCTGAAGAGGTCGCGTGCGACACCTCTCCGGACGGAACGAAGAAACTTCTTCTCAAAATGTCGGATGGTGAACTTGTCGAGACTGTCATCATCCCCGTGTTCGGCAAGAGTCCCGATGGCGACAAGGCGACTGTCCGTCTTACGCAGTGCATCTCTACGCAGGTCGGTTGCGCGATGGGATGCGCGTTCTGTGCGAGCGGCTCCAAGGGAATCGTCCGTTCGCTCCGTGCGGATGAGATTGTCGCCGAGGTTATGGCTGCGCGCAAGTACGGCACGCTCACCAATCTTGTCGTGATGGGGATGGGCGAGCCGTTCGCGAACTACGACGAGACGATGCGCGCCCTCAAGCTCATAAACGCGGGACGCGGTCCGAATCTGGGTGCGCGCCACATAACGCTTTCGACATGCGGGGTCGTCCCCGGTTTTGCGCGTCTTGCCGACGAGGGGCTCCAGTTTGAGCTCTCCGTATCTCTCCATGCGCCGAACGACGCCTTGCGCGACGAACTCATGCCCGTGAACCGCAAGTGGCCGCTGGCTGAACTGCTTGCCGCCTGCCGAGACTATACTCTTAAGACGAAGCGCATAATCACCTTCGAGTACACAGTGATAAAGGGGGTGAACGATTCCCGTGCCTGTGCGGAGGAGTTGGCCAAGCGTGTCAAGGAGGTCCCGATGGCGAAGGTGAACCTAATTCCGCTTTCGCCAGTGGACCATCGCCCCGATTTCAAGACGCCGCCGGAATCGACGATGCTCATGTTCCTTGACGTGCTCATGAAGAACCGCGTCCAGACCATGATCCGCCGTTCCCGCGGCAAGGAGAGCCAGGCGGCCTGCGGACAGCTCCGTCTGCGGACGATGCCTGCCAATAAGTGACGCGCATCCGGTCAGCCTTTCTTCTTTCTGTGTATGGCATCTAGCGCGGCGGCAAGGCGTTCGCGCTTCTTCATCTGCGTTTCCAGCGGAGACTCCCCGAAGAGATCCGGTTGACTGTCGCCCGGACTGTCCGTGAAGTTCGACACGCCGAAACCGATCAGACGTATGGTCCGGCACGTGCCCGGCGGCCATTCGCGGTCGAAAAGCTCCAATACAAGATGGCGGAAGGAAATGTCATCCCTTGCCGGTCGCTTAAACGAGGCCTGACGGGTTATGGTGTTGAACATCCCGTCGCGCAGCTTCAGCTTTGCGGTCTTAGCCCAGCGCTCTTCCGTCCGGAATCGCCGTCCGACATCCTCCACCAGTTCAAGGAGGACGCTTCTGACTTCATCCCTGTGCGCTTTATCGAAGGGGAATGTGTGTTCGCGCGATACGGACTTCTCGACTTCGCCGTCGCTGGCGACGGAAGAGAAATCTATTCCGGATGCGTGGTTGCGGATTGACTCGGCTGCGGCATCGCCCAGGATCTGGACCAGGAAACGGGGATCGGCGTTCTGTATGTCGGCGCAGAGGCGAAATCCGTAGCGTTCAAGAAGGACAGCCGTTTTGCCGCCGACGCCCCAGAGTGTCTTCACGGATTTCGGTGCGAGAAATTCGCGTATGCGGTCCGGATCGAACGGCATTGCGAAAAGCCCGTCCGGCTTGTTCTGCTCGGACGCTATCTTTGCGAGCAGACGGTTCGGGGCCAGTCCGACTGAGCATGTCACTCCGCATGCGGCCTTGATGTCTGCACGAAGACTTTCCGCCAGGTTGACCATGCCTCCGAAAAGATGCGCAGTGCCTGTGATGTCCAGAAAGGCTTCATCCACCGATACGCCCTCAACGAACGGGGAGTATCTGGAGAATATCTCGAAAGCCTTGGCCGAAACCTCGCTGTAAACGCTCATGCGAGGTTTTACGAAGATTCCGTGCGGGCACTTCTCGTATGCGGTGCGGCTTGGCATGGCGGAGCGCACACCGAATTTACGCGCCTCATATGAACATGTGGAGACGACACCGCGTTCGTGGGGGCCGGACCCTACAATGACGGGTTTGCCACGCCATTCAGGGTGGTCCCGCTGTTCGACCGCAGCGAAAAATGCGTCCATGTCCACATGCAGAACTGTCATGGACGGGGATTATATCATATGAGACAAGTGAAACCCGCAGTTCCGCCCAGTTCAATCTTCTCCCGTCATTCATCAGTCATGGAGGTCAATGCATACCGTAAGGTGTTTTTGCTGTCTTTTGAGCGGGCATCGGCGCCGTAGCGCGCCTTGTTCACTTTGCCTGCACTAACTTTATGTCCGGAAAGGCCCGGAAAACGGGGGTTTTTGCGCGCCGCTGAAAAACATCAAATTTTTTTGAAAAATTCGCTTGCATCGGAAACCCACTTTTGATATCTTATTCACCCGTTGCGCCACTTAGGGCGACGCCCGGTGCGACGCGACGGTCGATCTTTGAGAAGCGAACGGTGCTAAAGAACGCGATCCCGCGGTTCCCGGTGAGGGAGCCTTCGGAAGGGACGCGGAACACAATGAACAGATATGCTTGTTGTGATGCCCGAAACCCCGCGAGGGGTTTCAGAAATTTGAACAAATTCTTTTTCTGAGAGTTTGATTCTGGCTCAGAACGAACGCTGGTAGCGTGGATTAGGCATGCAAGTCGAACGGGATCCGCAAGGTAGCAATACTGAGCGGTGAGAGTGGCGGAAGGGCGAGGAACACGT
>JAZOAC010000128.1:0-3440 GCA_045595285.1 Kiritimatiellia bacterium
CCGCCACGCCTCGGCATGAAACTCCATCTCGCGCACCTGGCCGCGATGCGCGAAGTCACCGCAATGGACGACGGCATCCACGCCTTGCGCCTTGAAGTATTCGAGCGCGGCGGCAAAGTATTTGTCCGGCCAGTTCGCCCCAATGCGGTTGCCCCTGTTCGCAGTCCGAAGATGCGTGTCGCTCACAACGCCAAAGACGAGATTCGGCTTCCCGCCGTGCTTCCAGCCGGGCGGCGCCGCAAAAATGAGACCGCCCGGCAGTGCCGAAAAACCAAGGGCTGCGAGGGTGCCGCCTATAAAATCCCTTCGATTCACATTCATGCCGAACACCTTCCTCCCTTTCACTCCGTCATGACTATCGGCTTTATCTCGCCGTTCGCGGCGAATTCCATGCGGTCGATGCAGACGACGCGGTAGAGCACCTCTTGTTTCGGCACCTTGCAGCGCGAGACGTCGATCTGGTAGCCGAGGACGGGTTTGCGCGAAAGCGCCGCCGGTTCGGTTTCGGCTGCGGGCAAAACCTGGCCGTCGGCGAGCAGGCGCACGCGCAGCGCCGTGTAGTCGATGTCCTGGACGGCGGTCGCTCCCCCTATGGCGAGCGATGCAGCGGTTCCTGCAGCCTGACCGAGCGCAAAGAAGACCGGCTCCATGCGGATCGACCCGAAGGCCATGTGCGAGGCGGAAAGACAGACGGGCACGAGCAGATTTTCGCACTCGCCGCGCTTCGGCGTGATCGCGCCGTAGTCGATGCCGTAGGGCTTCATCTTGCCGCCCTTGCCGCGATTCGCCGCGTCAGGTCCCCACGCGCCATGTCGGCAGTGATCCTCCACGTCGCCTTCGTTCTGCACGTTGCCATCTGCGGTCGCGACGCGGCGGACGTGGTGCGAGTCCATCGCATACGCGCCCATGGCGACGGGATGCGGCGCGGTGCGGTCGCCCCGGCATTCGTGCTCGGTCATCACATAATCGCCGACCATGCGACGCGCCTCGCGGACGTAGAGCTGGCTCTGCCAACCGTCGCCGGGGCCATCCAGGAATTCGTCCTTGCATGTTCCCCAACGCGACACTTCGGCGCGAATCTTCTCCGGGACGCGCGGGTGATTCGCGAGCGTCCACATGAGCCCTCGCTGGTAGTCGAGATGCGCCTTGAAGATTTCCGCGCGGCGAGCGTAGGATGCCTCCGGCCACTCCCAGTTGCGGCCGATGAAATCGGTCGAGAAGCCCAACCTGTTGTTCGTATCCGTCTTGCGGTTCGGCATCTTCGAGTTGATCCACGGAATCGCGCTCTCGCCATTCGCGAAGTTGCGAAAGAGAAGTTCGTATTCGAGCTCGTCGTAGTTCTCCGGCTTTGCAAACGGGATGCGGTTCTCCTGGTCGTCGGTGAGGCACATGCGGAAGTTGTACGCCTGCACGCGCTTGTCGCCGTCGCCGTCCTTCTCGTCTGGGTTGCGCGGCTCTACGCCGGGGAGGAGTCCGCTTTCCGGCTTGCCCTCCTCGACGTAGGCGCTGACGCCCTGCTTCAGCTGGTGAAATCTCGCCTCGCGGAACTCGACGCCGCTGATCGTCTCGCCGTAAACTCTGTTCGCCTCGCGACCTACCGTGTACGATACGCCCGCCGCCGCCATCAAGTCGCCCTCGTATGTCGCGTCGATGAAGACATTGCCACGATAGACGTTTCCCGAATGCGTCTTTATGGAGACGATGCGCCCGTCTTTCTTTTCGACTCCCTTTTCGCGGTCGAGCCATTCGCCGCGCCTGATGTCGAGGCCGTCGCGCTTCTCCCAGCCTTCGAGGATCGCGAGCGCGGCGGACGGCTTGAACGTCCACATCGAGTCTGCGCTCATCGTGCCCTTGGTCTGTCCGCCAGGACGATATTCCGCCGACGTCTGGCGCGTCCAATGGGCAGGCTCCGCGTACCACTTGGCGACGTCGCGGTAGAATTCGAGCGCGATGCCGCCGAATGCCGACTTGTTGCCGATGTCGGTCTGACCGAGTCCGCCCGTGGTAAGCCCGCCGATCCGCGTCTCCGGCGACACAACCACGGCACTCCGCCTCATGCGTTTCGCCTGGACTGCAGCCGAAAGCGCAGCAGGGGAACTTCCGTAGATCACAATGTCGCAGTCACATGCGGCAGCCCCTGCTGGATTGAAAAGCCAGGCCTCTAAGCCGACCGTGTGCCAACCATGACCAACGCCCGAGAGAAGCTGCAGCCATTTGTCCTTGGATGCGATGCGGTTGAACGCGGCGATTCCGCCGATGGTCTGGCAGTTGTCGTCCGCAGTGCCGTACACCATGCGGACTGGCGTGCGTATCATCTGCGCGAAATTGCAGTTGTCGTGGTACGGCGCGTTCTTCTCCGCCGCCGCGATCTTCTCCGGCTTCTGGTTCATGATGTGGGAGCTGCCCGGCTGCCGTCCGGCGCGGTACGCGAGCATGTCGCACTTGTTGGGACAGAGGATCAGCGACTTCGCAAAGCGTCCCCACATGGCGGTGAGGTAAAGGCCGAAACCGCCGCCTTGGCTGCATCCGTAATAGACGAAACGAGAAGGATCGGCGTACGGTTCCTTGGCGAGCCAGTCTATAGCGCGGGTCATGCCAAGGATCATGCGGTGGTAGAACGGAGCCTCGCGGCTTTCGGCGTAGCCGACATACTGGTAGCGCGGCTCGCCGGCCTTCTCCGCATAGTCGGCGAACCACTTCTTGTAGCGGGCGTGGAACTCGGCGTCGGTGCCGGTGATCGGGATGCCGTGCACGTTCATCAGCAGCGTCATCCAGCCCTTGCGCAGCAGCTGCTGCTTGTCGGGGAAGACCGATCGCGTACCCGGCCCCGCGCCCGGCACGTTCACGATGACCGGGAACCGGCCCTCGCCCTTCGGCACGTACAGCAGTCCGTAGACGCGTCCGCCGTTGAACGTCGCGAAGCTCACGTAGTAGGCGGCGTGGTCTTTCGCGTCGAGCTTCGGCGCTGGCGTCTTCTCCACCGCGATCGGCACCTCGCGCTCGAGGCGCGCGAGCTCGCCGCGCCAGTACGCCTCGAAGTCGTCAGGACACGGCGTGAGCGGCTCGATGCGCTCCATTCCGAAGATCATCCGGTCCATCCTCTCGCGCACTGGGATGTCCTTCCCCTTCATGTGGATGCGCAGCGAACCGGGCGTCGCACGCGTGAACTCCATCTTGACGCGGGGCTCCTTGGCGAGGTCGACGGTACGCCGCCATACGACGTTCGTCCAGCCGTCGTCTACCCAGACGTCCACAACGCCCTTCTTCGCGAGGTTGCCGTGCTTGTCCGCGACAAACGCCTCCACTTTAGCCGTGCCGCCTGCGGGGTAGAGGTTCGACTTCGCGTCGAAACGGTATTTCGCGAAGATCGGCACCGGCTTCGCCGCCGCCATGGCGGATTGCACGGCGACTGCCGCAAGCGCGGCGAATACTGTTGCTTT
>JAZOAC010000129.1:0-3128 GCA_045595285.1 Kiritimatiellia bacterium
TACATCAACTCGCCGGGCGGCAGCGTCACGGCGGGCCTTGCGATCTACGATACGATGCAGTTCATATCGTGCCCCGTCGCGACGTACTGCATAGGCCAGGCGGCATCCATGGGAGCCGTTCTCCTCACCGCCGGCGCGAAGGGCAAGCGTTATGCCCTGCCCAATGCGCGCATCATGATCCACCAGCCCTGGGGCGGTGCGGAAGGCAAGGCGAGCGATATCGAGATCACCGCGCGTGAGATTCTCCGTCTCAAGGAGAAGCTGAACCGCATTCTCGCCGATCACTCCGGACGCAAGTACGAGAAGGTCGTATCCGATACGGACCGCGACTACTTCATGAGTGCGGACGAGGCCGCGGAATACGGCCTGATTGACAAAGTCCTTTCCCCCAAGAAATGAAACGAAACTCAAAGATCAGCTGCAGTTTCTGCGGCCGCGACTCGAATGAGGTCATTGTGATCCCCGGCCCCGCCGGGGCCAATATTTGCGTTGATTGCGCGAAGCAGATCGCGGCAGTCATCGACGAGGCTGAGAAGGAGGAGCTCGGCGCTCAGAAGAAAAAGCTCCCGAAGCTTGGCCCGGTGCCGAATCCAAAGGACATCAAGGAATTTCTCGACAAGTACGTGATTGGACATGACGAGACGAAGAAGATACTCTCCGTCGCCGTCCACAACCACTACCGCCGCCTTGAGCAAAAGGAGAAGGGCGCCAGGTGCGCCGATCCCGAGTTCGAGGATGTCGAGATCGAGAAGTCCAACATCCTTCTGATAGGTCCAACCGGCACAGGCAAGACGCTGTTCGCGAAGACGCTCGCGCGCATGCTCAAGGTTCCGTATGCGATCGGTGACGCGACCACTCTCACGGAGGCGGGATACGTCGGTGAGGATGTGGAGAACCTTGTGCGCTATCTGCTTCAGAACGCAGGCGGCGACGTGGAGCTTGCGAAGCGCGGCATCATATATGTCGATGAAATCGACAAGATCGCCTCGAAGACGGACAATGTCTCGATCACGCGCGACGTGTCTGGCGAGGGTGTGCAGCAGGCGCTTCTGAAGATCATCGAGGGGACGGTCTGCCGCATCCCGCCGAAGGGTGGGCGCAAGCATCCCGATCAGGAGTACATCGAGGTGGACACCTCCAACATCCTCTTCATATGCGGCGGCGCGTTCGTCGGGCTGGATCGGATTGTCGGTGAGCGCACCGGGCGCAAGGTGATCGGCTACGGCATTGAGGAAGGCGATGAGTCATCGGAGGCGCGTGAAGGCGTTTCGGCAAAGGATGTGCGTCCGGAGGATCTTGTGAAGTTCGGTCTCATTCCAGAGTTCACCGGTCGCCTTCCCGTGTTTACCGCCATGTCTGAACTTACTGAAGATCAGCTGGTCAAGGTGCTCACGGAACCGAAGAACTGTCTTGTGAACCAGTACCGCAAGCTTCTTTCGATGGATGGCGTGGATCTCACGTTCGAGACGGGGGCGCTCAGAGAACTTGCAAAGGACGCCATCAGGCGCAAGACAGGCGCCCGTGGCCTTCGCGCCGCAATGGAGCGCGTTATGACGGATGTAATGTATGAGGCTCCGGGCGGCAAGTCCGGCAAGAAAGTCACGATAACGGCTGAGTTGGTGAGGGAGAAACTGAAATGACGGTCACCCTGCTTAAGTCCAAACTCCACCGGATCCGCGTAACGGAGTCAAAACTCGACTATACGGGTTCCCTTACGATTGACGAGGATCTGATGGATGCCGTCGGGATGTTCAACTACGAGAGACTTCTTGTGGCGAACGTCAACAATGGTGAACGATTCGAGACGTATGCGATTCGCGGTCCCCGCGGTTCGGGAGTGTGCTGCCTGAACGGCGCCGCCGCGCACAAGGGCAAGGTCGGAGACCTGCTCATTGTGATGACCTGGGCGCAGGTTCCTGAGGCTGAGGCCAAAGGCTTCACGCCGAAGGTCGGAATCATAGGCGAAGACAACCGTCTGGTGTGACGGAGTTTTTGGATTCAGGGGCTGCAGGTGCATCAAGTCGACTTGTAATGGAAAGGAAAGGGTAAATATGATGATCGACAGAAGAACGTTCCTTTTTCAGGGTGTCGCTCTTGCGGCCAGCGGTTGCGTATGTCCGTTTGGAAGATGCAACGCAGGGTCGGTGTATTCCGGGATTCCTATCGGTGTGATCACATACTCCTACCGTTCGATGCCTGTGGGCGTGTACAAGACCCTTGAATATGTGAAGGCCTCCGGTCTGAGCGAGATTGAGCTCATGAGCAACGATCTTGAGCTTGATGCCGGCGCTCCCGTGAACAAGCTTCCCTGGAAGATGTCCAAGGAGGAAAAGGCGCAAGTTGCTGCGTGGCGCAAGACTGTCGACCTGAAGAATTTCGAGGTCGTCCGCGAGAAGTACGAGGCTTCTGGAGTGAGGGCGCACATCGTCAAGTTCGGCGGCATGGGAAGTTCCATGGCGCAGACGGACGACGAGATCGAGTACTGCTTCAAGGTCGCGAAGATCATGGGCGCCGGCGCTATCACGCGTGAGGTGCCCAACCCGAAGGACTTTGCCGCATGGGAGCCGATGGCTCGCCGTGTCGCCAGGTTTGCGGAGAAGTATGATATCGCAGTCGCGTTCCACAACCATCTTCAAATAAACTCGACAACATATGACGGTCCGCTGCTCGACTGGTCTCCGAAGTTCATGATCAATCTCGACATCGGACACTATGTCGCCGCGAACGATGACGATCCCCTGGCGGTCGTGAAGAAGTACCATGACCGCATCTATTCGATGCATGTCAAGGACCGCACCTCCACGGCGAACGGGCGCAAGAACCTTGCGTTCGGCAAGGGCGATACGCCTCTCAAGGGGCTTTTCGACCTCATGAAGCGCGAGGGATATCGCTTCCCGTGCGACATTGAGTTGGAGTATGAGATTCCCGCCGGTTCGAATGCCGTCCGCGAAGTTGACGTCTCCCGTGTCTATTGCAAGAACGCAATCCGTAGTGCGCGAAACTAAATGCACCATTGCTGAGGTAAATGCACCTGTTCTTATGAGATGGCAGTTCTGTCGGTGTTTTAGCTCATTGAAGGAGTCGCTGTCATTGGCATTTGAGATGCTTTTCTTGGGTGAATACGGCTT
>JAZOAC010000130.1:0-20589 GCA_045595285.1 Kiritimatiellia bacterium
GCTTCCGGTTATCCGTTTGTGACCGTTAACGGCAACGGCAAGACGATCACGGGTCTCAACGATATGCTTTTCGCCGGTACGTGGGCGGGCAAGTCGGGCCTTGTCATCAACGATCTGACGATCGCCGAGTCGACCATCGTCAACGACGAGAATGATTCCGAGGGTACAGTCGGTGTCGGCGCGTTCATCGGCTATCCGCAGGCTAGCGAGACGATTACGCTTAAGAACTGCCATCTTACGAAATCCATTGTGAAGGGCGGTCACTGGACCGGTGGTCTTATCGGTATGGCGGGCGGTTATAGCGGCAATGACGGTCCTGTCTTCATGACACTTACAATTGAAGGTTGCTCTGTGACTGATTCCACGATTACGGGCAAGGGTTCTGCGGGCGGTATTATCGGTCACGGCAGCTGCTCTGCTTGGACGGATGTTATTATTGTCAACAGCACAGTTTCCGGCAATACCATCACCTCTACCGGTTCTTCGAACAACAAGGCCGGTTCGGTAATGGGTACGATCGGCGCTGCTGGTCAGCCTACCACGGTTAATGGTGTAACTAAGACTGGTGGAATGTCTGTCTCGGTTACGACTGCTGGAAACACTGTTAAGTCTGCAGACAAGGTCATCACCACGATCTATGGTCGTCAGGGTACAGAGACGGGTCTTCTCGAGATTGCAGGCGGTACTTATGAAGCATATCCGATTGAAGAGAACGTTGAATACGCCGCTCCGAAGGATGGATATATTATCTTCGAGAATGCTGACGGCAAGTACGGCGTTAAGGAAGGCACTTATGTCGCTCAGATTAATGGGGTTAAGTATGAAACCCTCGCATCTGCTCTCGCTGCCGCTCAGAATGATGCTGTAGTTGAGCTTCTCTGGGCGGAAGGCAATGCGCCTATCACGATGAACGGTTCGGTCTATGGCAATAAGACTGTAACAATTACAGGTACTGCCGAGGTCGACTGGTCGAAGGGCTGGCTTTTCGTCGGTCGCGGCGGTGTGGGTAACGGCACGGTTATCTTCGATAATGCGAACTTGGAGTCCGCGTCCGACAACGCCTCGACGGGCATCCATGTCTCTGGTCGTGAGAAGAATACTAATAACAAGTATGATGGAACTGTTGTTATCAACAATTCTACTATTGAGTTGGATTATCTCATTGACAAGGGTGCGATCACGATGACCAATTCTACGCTTACCGTCAAGAACGGTTTTGCGGTCGGCGGTCGTCCGGCTCACGAGACGGAGAGCGGAGCTGACGCTACGGCGACATTCGACTTGACCAACGGTTCAACGCTCATCGTCAATAATCATAACGGACAGGGGCTTGGCTATGAGGCCATCGGTATTATGAACATCGACGGCACCTCTACGTTCAAATGCACTCAGAGCTTCCTCGTCACCGGAAAGGGCGCTCTCAACGTCGCCAAGGGCGGCAAGGTCGAATTTACAGGCGCCGTTAAGACGCTTACCGTCAACGGTGTCCTTGCGAGCGCGGGCGATGTTTTTGCCGACATCGTCGCCGGTGAGAACGCCGACATCGAAATCTCCGGAGGCGTTTATACGCAGGATGTCAACGAATGGTGCGTCGAAGGCCATGTTGCGCTCAAGAACTTCAGCGACAAGTATGTCGTAGGCGTTGCTCCCACGGCTACCATTGAAAACCTTGGAGCTACAGTCGTACCTGCCGGAGAGTGGAAAGATACGAGCTTCAGAGAGGGCGAAGAGGATATGCCTCTTCCGTTCGTGATGAAGTATGTCGCGGACGAGTCGGCCGAAGCCGGCGCGGCGAGCCCCTATGCCGAATGGTACGGAGACTTCGTGATTTCCTTTGAAGGTCTCGCGAACGGGAAATTCTCCACAGAGGGTTGTTATCTTGCGGGCTATTACGGCAGCTTCGGTTGGGTCAAGGTTCCCGTGGATGGCTTGATGGACACGATCGAAGAGGGCGTCCGTTATCCTGTTATGCTTGGAGTGAATCCGAGCTGGGGGCAGAAGTATGAATACATCTGTGGTGGTGTCGATACCTTCCTCTGTGCGATGTATCTGCCCGAGAGCGTCCTTGAAGCCAATCCCGACCTCAAAGTCAAGCTTGAGCTTTGCGTCGTCGACAATTCGGCTGGCGGATCCGTCGCTCAGCAGGCACTTGCCACGACCGGCAGTCCTTATGCATATCAGTCTGCGGTGAAGGAGTTTGGCGCGCAGGACTTCATTGATGTTGAGCTTCCTGAAGTCGAGGTTGTCGACATTAAGAATACGCTTAAGGATTCCGATCCCGACTTGACGTTCGCTCTTAACTTCGCGATTAAGGATTCTGATAAGCTTACGGAAGCCTATCTTGAGAAGCTCTTCGCCAAGTATGGTGATTATTACACCGACTATGTCTTGACGATCAGCGGTCTTTCTCAGGAGTCTGTAACGTTCAATGCCAACGGCGATGCCGACGGCTACCTCGCCGGGCAGTATGATAAGTGGAGTGAGAACTGGGTTTCGGTGCCGTTCGATGACGTTACCGTTGAAAACGGCCAGAGCCTCTATATCATGGAATATGCCGCCAAACTGATGAACAAGCAGGGCCTTCGCTTCACGCTTCGGGAAGTCGCCGAGATCGTTCAGAACTTCGACTGCGGCGTCTACTTTACGCCCGAGTTCCTCGCGGCGAACCCCGGCCTTAAGGTCGATCTTGAACTCAAGGTCTTTACCGAGGATGAGAACGGCAATAAGATTAACGACATTTCCGTTGCGACCAACGAGTTCGACAAGGACGACTTCGGTGTAGCGGCGGTTGTTGCCGAGGGTAAGCAGACGCGGTACTTCGCTTCGCTCGCTGATGCTGTCGCTGCGGCTGATGCCGATGATACGGTTATGCTTCTTGCCGATATTTCATCCGATGATACATTGACGATTTCGGTTGGCAAGGATATCACGGTTGATCTCAACGGTAAGACCGTCAGCGGCAACTTCATCGTCGAAGCTGGCGCGACCGTCGAGATCAAGAGCGGAAAGATTGACAATGACAACAACAGTGTCAGTGCGATCCAGTCGTTCGGTAATCTGACGCTCACCGATGTAGAGGCCGAATCCGCACGCCATGTGGTTCGCGTCGAAGGTGGCAAGACCGTCATCAACGGCGGCATTTATAAGGTGACGCCTGAGAGTGCGATGACGCTTCATACTGTCAACGTTTCTGATGGTGGAGAGGTTGAGATAAATGGCGGAAAGTTCGTCGGCCCGAATGGAACGATTGCCGACAGTGGCTCTGCGGTCAATATTCAGGCGGGATCGAAGGGAACGATCAACGGCGGCAACTTCTCCGGCGGCAAGCTGAATACGCTCGCCTCCAGCGCTGCGCTCACGGTCATGGGCGGCATCTACGATCAGGATCCGGCGAAGTATCTGTCGGCCGGCTATGCGACCTACATGGAAGGTGCGGGCTTCGGCGTGATGAAGTGCATCATACTCGACATCAAGGTCGTCGATAGCAAGCCGGTGATCGGCTATGCCGAGTCCGACATGGTTGACGGCGGCGCGCTCATCCTCAAGGCTACCTCCACGCTTGACGGCACGGTCACGTGGACGACGATCACTTGGACGAAGGACGGCGAACTCAGCACGGCCGACACGGTCAAGGACTGGGTGAAGCCGGCAGGGGATTATAGGTTCTTCACGGGTGGTGTCATCAAGTAAGTGTGAGTGACAGTAGATTGTCGGGCTGGAGATGTACAAGTGGGGAGACCTGAACTCCCCCACTTGCCAAAAACGAAATGAAAAAATGCAGATATCACGTTGGTTAGTGATTGTATTGTCCGTTGCCGGTATGGCGGCAATGGCCGTTCTGTTGGCTTTGCCTAAGGAATGGGTCGGTTATGTCATCATAGGCGGTATGGTACTGTTCATTGGTTTCTTTATGGCTTTTAATGTTCTATTGATTCTAGTCAAGGAAAGACATAGACGTAAAAAAGACAATGATTCAGACCGTTCAGATACCGATAAATGACCGAAACTCATAATTTCTTGCCGTTTTCACAATTATTTAAATGCGGTAGGCTCTCCTGACTGTTCTGCCTGTATTTCCGTGTTAAGCACGGGAACGGGTTATAAGTGTCGATTGCAGAAGTAAGTAATTGTGTTGTAGTGGGGACGATGATCAGTATCAAATTTTGTTGAGAATATGGTTCGGACTAATTCTCATGGAATGGTAGGGGATTGAATTGTGAAGGACAGGCGGATGCCTGGAACGGACAAGTACACATAAGGTGATTCTTCTCCTGCTTTTTTGGAAATTATGGGGCGTTTAGCCGACCGGCGGACCTCCAAAACAGATCGCCGGTATTAGGCTTGGGCGCAGTATTGAAAATCGCAAAGGGAAAAGGCAGATTTTTTCATATTTTACTCCATTTCTCTATTCCCCTGACTTCCTGATCGTCCGAATCACTTCACAAAATGTGAAAAACACAAATTTGCGTACTATAACTTTAATTTATTTTCGTTTTTCAATAAAAAAAAAAACATTTTTAGCATGGTATTTAAAATGCAGGTATGATAAAATACGCGGCTCAAAAAATAAAACAAGCAAGGAATAAGTAAAGTAATGAAGGTCCAGAAAATGCTAAAGAGTCTCATGGCGGCCATCGGGGTTGCTTTGATGATGACAGGTTCGGTGTTCGCGGCGAATGTCGCCAAGATCGGTGAGATCGAATACGCCACAATTGATGCTGCGATCGCGGCGTGGAAGCCAGGTGAGATGATTGAACTTTTATCTGATATCGAGCGTGATAGTTATTTTGTGTTTACGCAAAACACTTATGCGCTTGACGGTAAGGGACACACGATAAAATGCACTAAGGCACATTCGAAGTCATGGAAATATTTTGTGAATGCGAATGCCGGAACGCAGACATTCAAGAATATCATCATTGATGGAAATGGAAAAGTTCCTTTTGTGATGCAGGCTATTGACGGCGGTAAGTTGATTTTGGAAAATGTTACCATTAAGGGTGCTAAAACGACGACGACAGGATCGTTATTTTCAAGAAGCACTTCTTTAGGTTATGGCATTCATGTGAATGACGGATCTGTCGAAGCGAAGAATATAACGATTACCAATTGCGAAGTTGCCGATGTTTATCAGGACGGCGCATCTTCAAGCTTTACTCTTTCCGGTGATAATTGCAATGTTAATTTCATTGGCTCGTCAAGCGCAAAAGAATCTGTCACTTCAACCGCTAAAGGTTATTATGCTTATGAAGTAACATATAAAAGCAATCTCGGTAACGGGATGGCCAAAACGATTTCTAATAAATCGTTGAACGGCATTATAGATCAGGTGCAGAAGTCTATTACGACTATAGTTGCCTCTTTCCCCATATCTGTTGAAATTAAGTCTGCGACAGTTAAGCTCCTTCAGGATGTCGTGCTCGCAGAAGTATTTACATCTAATGACACCAAGTTGACAATTAACGGCAACGGTAAAACGATTACTGGTACATTTAAGTTTTCTTCTACCCCATCTCCAATTAGCAATGCCGTTATCGGTAACGGTTCCGTTCTTGATTGCATGGAGAGCACGAAGACGGGCTTTAGCGGTGTTTCTGTTGCGGAGAATGCGAATATTGAGATTCTGCTTCCCGCTTCTGCGGATATCAATTCGTATTCGCTTCCTGTCGCTTTGGGAACGGGCGCGATTGCGAATATCACGGTCGGCGACAAGAAGTATATCGCCAAGGGCGATACGATTGCGCCTGCGGAAATGCTCGCGCAGGTCGGTGATACGCGGTATGCGACTCTTCAGGAGGCGATTGACGCGGCGAACGGCGCGGTGATTCAAGTTCTTAAGGATGTAGCTCTTACTTCTTCTCTTACGGTTCCGGCAGGTAAGACGCTTACGCTCAATCTTGCAGGTCGTAAGGTGACGGTTTCGGGCGCAGATTACGCGCTTGTCAATAACGGCAATCTTACGATAGTTGATATGGGTCTTGTGACGGTTGTTGCAGCTGAAGCTACGATCGGTGATGAGACGGCTGCTCCGATTCTGATTATGGCGCCTTCCGCTAATGATGGCGTTGCTGTAATTGATGATGCAACGGGTGGCTCAATTGCCGGCGTTCAGAATAACGGCACGTTCGCTCTTGAAAGCGGCGCGGTTGTTTCGGCATCTGCAAGCGTTCCTGCAATTGACAATACGGCAAATGCCGTTGCCACGATTACAGGTGGCACGGTCGAGGGTAAGCTCCAGTCGACGGACAAGGATGCGCTTACAATCACCGGCGGCTCGTTCACCGGAGAATCCAATGTCGCTGAATTTGTCGGCGGCAACTACGGGGTCGATTCCAACGGCACGGTGATTTCCTATGTCGCACAGCTTGGTGAGACCAAGTATCAGACGCTTCAGGAGGCGTTCGCCGCCGCCAAGGAGTTTGATGTCGTGACGGTTCTTGATGACGCGGCGGATGTTTCCGATATCGCCGGTTATGTCGCGGAAGGGCTTTTCCCGATTTCCAACGGCGATAAGACCTATACGCTTCGCGCAATGCCTGCGGCGACGGTTGAAAAGCTTCCTGCGTTTACGCTCACCGCGGAACGCGATGCATATCAGGTTTGGGATGGAAGTCTGACTGAGGGGGCAACAGATCGCCCCTTGGATATCGTGATGAACTTCCTCGCCAACGATGACGGCAAGGCCGAAGCGAACGAAAGCGGCTTTGCCGATTGGAAATGCGATTTCTATCTGACTTTCTCCGATATGGCAGACGATTCGCTTGTCGCCAACGAATGTTATCTCGCCGGCAATTACGGCGGGTTTGGTTGGATTGTGATTCCCGCCGATGGAACGGAAATCGACAATAACGCTACCCTCCCGGTTGTCGCGGCGTATGATGCGAATATCACCTACCGTCAGGTTTGCGAGACGGTGAAGAAGTTCACCGCGGCAATCCATGTTGCCGATGCGGTAATGGATGCGAATCCCGATCTTAAGATTACGCTGTCGCTAAAGATGACCAATGACAAGGATCCTTTGCAGGAACTCGTCGTCGGTTCCTACACTTATGGTGTCGCCGATCTTAAGGGAGTGTACAATCCCGAGGTGAAAGTTGCGGAGAATGTCGAGGCAGATGATACGTTCAAGGCGACTGTCGGCAGCGCGCTTGCCGACGCCTATCAGACTGCGGAAGGGAAACTGGGTGTAACCGTCAAAGAGAAGGGCGCGACTTTCGCGACGATTGACGTTGCCGCCAAGGATGATTATGAAATCCCCGAAGAAGGTCTGGAAATGACCTTCCCCGCCGCGAGCGTCGCGGACGGCGGTACGGCGTTCATCGTCCACAGGCACAATGGCGTGCTGTACGTTTATTCCGGCGTTGTCGAATACGGATTTGTTACCTACAAAAACACGCTCGGCTTTTCGGAATTCACGGTCGGCGATGCCGCCGCGCTGAACGCTGCGATCGCCAAAGCCGAGGCGGGCGATACGATAAAATTGATGTCGGATATCGCGCTTTCACTTCCGATTCACATCAACAACAATGTGGTTATCGACGGCAATGGACACAAAATCACGCCTGCCTCCGACTTTACGGCAGATGGCCATAATGCAGTAATCGTGTTTGCGCCTGCCGCTTCTGACTATAGCGCGAGCCGCAATTATTCGATCAAGAATCTTACGGTTGAAGGATTCAGCGGTCTGGTGCGTGTGCTTCGTGCGAATTTCTGCGATTCGCTTGTTGAGAACTGCGCTTTTGTCGATAACTCCGTTTCTGAGGGTGTCATTACGTCTTCTTTCGGCAAGACCAATGTCAAAGGATGCACGTTTGAGGGAAATACATCCGGCTTCTCTATTGTCAGCGTTGGTTATGATGTCAGCGCAGGAACTGAATTGTCGGTAGCGATTGAGGATTCCAAGTTTACTGGAAACAAAGCGGCAATCGCTTTGGTTTATGCCGCTTCTTCCGTTGTCGTAACAGGCAACTTCTTCAGCGGCAATACACATTCTGGCGACAACGCGAATGCGGCAGCGGTTCTTGCCGGACCTTATACCGGCAAAATGAACTATACGATTGACATTACCGAAAACGCTTTCGTGGATGCTTTCGGCAAGGATGGCGGCGAGGCGTTGCCGGATGTATTTGCGGAAGATTGGAGTGAACAATACGGTGTATCCACTTCTTTCGACCTGAGTTCCAACTACTGGAACGGCGGTGAACCCAACTATGCCGTTTCCGGCACGCCGACCGTTGATTTGACCGACTACTACACCACATATGCTGATGGGGTTTTGGGCAGTTTGACGGAGGTTGAGATTATCGTCGCCAAGATCGGTGACAACTATTACAAGAGCATCAATAGCGCTCTTGCCGCCGCAAAGGCAGGCGACACGATTACGTTGCTTGCGGATGCAACGGTTGCGGAAGAGTATGAAGTCAAGGATATGACGCTGACGATTGATGGTGCAGCGACATTGGCTCTCGATGACAAGCTGTCAGTCTCTGGCAAAACGACAATCAACATTGCCTGTCCGATGATTGGCCAGCTCCGTTTGCTTGATGGTGCAATTATCAAGGATTCGACTGTCAGCGGACATGGTCTCGTTCTTGGACGTGTAGCATTCCGTGGAGACAATACCTTTGCGCTTCTTGATGATTACGGCAACGCCTACAGCACCGAGTCTGCTCACTGGACTGTGGAGCCTGGTGCGACGTTGACCTTCACGAAAAAAGCGCGCTGGGGCTGCGGTTATGGAGACAAGGCAACTGTGCTCGGTACTCTTGCGGATGCTCGCACGGCGCGTGAAACATTGACCGACGATGATCTTTCGTTCTTTGCGCACGGCGCGGTCATGATGAGCAATTGGGATGCGGCAAACGCCATAACCGTAAAGGATGCTTATGCTGTAATTGGCAGCAATAACTCTTTCGGCAATTCCAGCAAATCCACTCACATTGGAACATTTGATATTCTTTTTGAGAATTCCGTATTGGATTCTTCCCGCATAACGTTCTATTCTGCGCCGTCCAAGACTGAATTCACGTTCAAGGGTTCGGATGCCAAAGTCGGTACGTTCATGACGCGCGACGCAGATTCCGTTTTTGTGCTGACGAATTCCGTTCTGTTGTCTACAACAACGTTCAACGGTACGGATGAGGGCAACTATCATGCCGGCACGCTCAAGCTCACAGACTCCGAACTTACCTACTCTGCGCCTTGGGTGCTTGAAAACGGCACGGTTGAGATGAATGTTGCAAGTTGCATCACGGCACCTGCGATTACCGGCAGCGGCACGATTATTGTCGATGCGTCTGATTTTTACGGTATTCCGGTTAAAGTTATTAAAGCTGATATGTCCGAATTCACCGGCGAAGTGTCAGTCGTTGGCGAGGCGGTGTATGAGATTGTGGACGACGGTATTGTGATTAAGGAAATTCCGCCTGTCGCCCAAATTGGCGATATCAAGTACACTACCCTTGCCGATGCTTTTGCCGCCGCGCAGGAAGGTGATACGGTTGAGTTGCTTGCTGACGCTTCCGTTGAAGGAACGGCACAGATTCCCGCCGGTGTCACAATCAAGAGCAACGGCTACAAGATTCTCGGCAGCATTCGTATGCTCGGAGACTTGACGCTTGACGGCGCACTTGAAATCACAGGCGGGCTTTGGGTCGGTAAAGCGGGTGAAACGCTTAGCGCTACGCTTGCAGGCGATAAACTTACCGCCTCTTATTTTATGTTCCAGTATGGTAGCTATACCATCGATGCTGATATTGATGCCGTTCACGGGTATTTCTCCTTTGAAGGCGAATTTGAGGTGAACAGCACGATCACTACGTCGAATACAAACGGAGAGCCGTTGTGGTTGAGAGGTCAGATCAACCTCAATGAAGGAGCATCGTTCATTGCCGAGTATCTTCACTTAGACAATGCCAATACGGTGCTGAACGTCAAGAAGGGCGCAAGTATCACGGCCGGTAGCGGTGTTTCGTTAAAGACCGCCGGAGCGCAACTCTATTCTTCGGGTGATATTTCCGGCTCTATATCTGCAATTGATGGAACGACGGTTTCGCTTACCGGCGGCACTTATACGCAGGATGTCGCGGGATATTGCGCCGAAGGCTACAATTCCGTCAAGCAGCCTGGTAAGGATCTTTGGCAGGTCGGTAAGCTTCCTAATGCAGAAGTTATCAATGTCGGTCCTTACACTGTGGATGAAGAAAGCTACTACATCTACAACATCACGAATAAGACCTTCACTTCCGGTCATAAGGACGAATTTGATCTTCAGGTCACGCTCGGCTTTATCGCTAATGATACTGTTGAAGAGGCTGCCGCCAATGCGTACGGTCAGTATTTAACCGACTTCCGCATCAAGATTGAAGGTATTAAGAACGGCAGCTTTGTCGCTGATAAGGATTGTTATCTTGCAGGATACTATCCCTTCTTTGGTGGCTGGGTAAAGGTCAATCTTGACGGTATGACGATTGAAAACGGCGTCGGCTATCCTGTAATCACCGGTGTTACTGAAATGCCGTTTACCTACGAGACGATCTGCGACATTGTTAAGAGCTTTATCTGCGGTATTCATCTTTCTGATGAAGTGCTTCAAGCAAATCCGAATCTCAAGGTGTCGCTTGAGCTCGGGCTTGCGGAAACGCAAGATAAGATGCTTGATGGAACCGGGTTTATCACTGTCGGAGATACATACGATTACACCGCAGGTGAACTTCAGGAAGCAGTAGCTCTTACCGGAGCCGATTACTTTACGACTATCGATGCCGCGGTTGCGGCGGCTCTTGAGACAGGCAATTTTGTAAAGCTCGTCAAGGATGCTTCGCTTCAGGGCAATCTTGACCTTGGAGGCAACCTCGTTCTCAATCTCGGCGGCAAGGAGCTTAAGGCGAACGGCAAGATGCTTGCGATTACAGACGCTGTCGTGACGATCACCAACGGTACGCTTTCGGGCTTCTCGGCGGCAAACATTACGCTTGCCGGCAACGCCATCTTGACGGTGACCGGAAAGGATGTTGCCGACAGTTTCCGTACGGAAGCGAACTATTACGTCTCGCAGAACGCCAACGGCACACATTCCATCATGCTCAAGAGCGCGTTCCGCGTCTTCATTACGATGGTTGACGGCGAGCCGCGCATCGGTTTCTTCAAGGATTGCGATACGGAGAGGGCTCCTACGGCATATGCGATCAAGGGTGCGACAAACCTTGAAACGCCGGAATGGGCGGATGTTGATTACGAGACCGCCACCGACGCTGCCGCCGCTTCGGAACTGCCGCTCCATTGGGTTAGGCCGGTAGGGTCTTCGGCGCAAAGCGGAATACGCTTCTTTAAACTGTCCGCCGAATAAAAAGTCTGGGACACACAGGCATCAGGCATACGCCGCGGCATTCCTGCGGCGGATGCTTGTATGTGGATTGGGTCGGAATGCCTCCCACAAAACCTGCGCCGCGCCTATGCATCCGTCTGCGCAGTTCCGCCTCATGCCGAACCACCGGATCAGCTGCGCCAGATGAAATGATGATATAATACACGCATCATGAATGCAGAAGAAAAACGCGCAAAACTTGGCTCGAGACTTGGGTTTCTCATGCTGGCTGCGGGGTGTGCCGTCGGTCTGGGAAATGTCTGGCGCTTTCCGTTCATTGTGGGGCAGAACGGTGGTGCAGCCTTTGTGCTTGTCTACCTGCTGTTCCTCGCGTTGTTGGGTTTCCCGATGCTGACGGCGGAGCTTGCGCTTGGGCGAGCCGCCAGACAAGGGGTGTCTGGGGCGATGAGGCAGCTTGCTGCCGAAAGACATCGGCGTTTCTGGGCTGTGACGGGGCGTGTGATATTCGCAGGCAATTTTCTATTGATGATCTACTATACGGACGTGTCAGGCTGGCTTCTCAAATATTCCGGGGACTATCTGCGCGGCATTCAGCCGCCTGAATTTGACGCTCTTCTGTCGGACGTACCGACATGTACGGGGTATCTGCTTCTCACGGTCGCCGTTGCGACATTGGTGTGTGCACTTGGCGTGAAGAACGGCGTCGAACGCGTAACGAAGTGGATGATGCTTGCTCTTCTCGTGCTCCTTGGCATCCTTGCGCTCAAGTCGCTTTCCCTGCCTGGGGCGGCAAAGGGTCTTGAATTCTACCTGGCTCCGGACTGGGAACGTTTTGCCGCTCGTCCGTGGAAGGCCACATTTGATGCGATGGGGCAGGCGTTCTTCACGCTCTCTACTGGGGTCGGGTGCATGGCGATATTCGGGAGCTACATAGATCGCGGGCATTCGCTTGCAAAGGAGTCCGTATGGATCATTGCGATCGACACATTCGTGGCGTTCCTTTCGGGATTGGTCATATTTCCGGCCTGTGCAAGCTTTGATGTCGATGTAACGTCCGGCCCAGGGCTGATTTTCATCGCACTGCCGAAGATATTCGCCGATATGGAAGGAGGGCGGATATGGGGATTTGTGTTCTTCTTTTTCCTTTCACTCGGATCTCTGACCACAATCATAGCCGTTTTCGAATGCCTTATCGGCGGCTTGACAGATGAATTGCGCAAGCCCAGGGTTCTGATAACGGCACTCGTAGGTTTCTCGGTCGCGCTGTGTTCGTTGCCGACGATTGTTTTCAAGCCTGTCCTTGGGTGGGAGGATTTCATTTTCGGACAGCTATGGCTTCCGACGGGCGCGTTTCTGATATGCATCTTCGCCACGCGCAGCTGCGGCTGGGGGTACAGGGCGTTTTCGAATGAGGCATCTGCCGGGGTCGGCATGCGATTTCCATCAGTGTATTCGTATGTGATGAAGTGGTTGGTTCCGCTTCTCATCATCGGCACGATGGTGGCGGGCCTTGTCTCTTCCTCTTTGTGAGAATGGATCGCCGGACAAGGTAAGTGCAGTCTAAATCGACTTTCATTTAACTTGTCTTGTTGCATTAAATCGATGCGAAAATTCCGTTGTGTTTCTGTTTGAAAGCCTATTTTTGTGACATCAAACGAGACGTTTCGTGGTAGATGCATCACCATGCAGAGCGGCAGTTGCATCGCCTTTATGGTATAATCTACTCCGTTTTATGGGAAATGAACGTACAAGTGAAACCTTGAATCGCCGGAACACGGCGTTCGACAACCGTCTGCGCCCCTCTGAATTCGCGGAATTCGTAGGGCAGCAGAAGATCCGCGACAGGCTGATGCTTGCAGTGCAAGCGGCGAAGGAGCGTGGCGAATCTCTCGACCACGTGCTTTTTTCGGGACCTCCCGGCCTTGGCAAGACGACTCTTTCCTACATTCTCGGCGAGGCGATGGGGGTACGGGTCAAGACAACGTCAGGTCCGGTGCTCACAAAGCCTGCGGATCTTGCGGGTCTGCTCACATCCCTCGAGGCGGGCGATATCGTGTTCATAGACGAGATACACCGCATGGCCAAGACGGTCGAGGAGTATCTGTACTCCGCAATGGAGGATTTTGCGATCGACATCATGATCGATCAGGGCCCGAACGCGCGAAGTGTCCGGCTGGAGCTTCCCCGTTTCACGCTTGTTGGGGCGACTACTCGCATTGGTCTCATCGCGGCGCCGCTTCGTGCGCGCTTCGGCCTGGTGAACCGTCTGGACTACTATGTCCCGGAGAGCCTTGCGGAGATCGTCACAAGGTCGGCGGCGAAGCTTGGTGTGGACATCGATGAAGCCGGCGCCCTGGAGATCGCGCGCCGCGCTCGCGGCACTCCGCGCATCGCGAACAATCTTCTGCGGCGCGTGCGCGACTATGCGCAGGTGAAGGCGGGGAACCGTATAACTGGAGATGTCGCCAGGGATTCGCTTGAACTTCTCGAGATAGACCCTAATGGACTGGATGAGATGGACGTCCGCATTCTCGAGACGATATGCGTCAAGTTCGGCGGCGGACCGGTGGGGCTTTCGACGATAGCCGTGTCTGTCGGCGAAGAGCCGGACACGGTCGAGGAGGCATACGAGCCGTTTCTCATAATGGAGGGGTATCTCGAACGCACTCCAAAGGGGCGCGTGGCGACGGATCTTGCGTTCTCCCGTCTCGGGCTTCAGCACTGAAGGGGTGTGTGAAATGAAGATTCTTGCAGGGCTCGGAAATCCGGGCAAGGAATATGAATCGACACCGCATTCGATAGGGTTCGAGGTGGCGGATGCCGTGGTACGGGAGATGTCCGCAACATTCAGGAAGTCTCCGTCCTTCAAGGGGGAACTTGCCGACGGCCGCTTCGCGAACGCGAAGCTGATGGTGGTCAAGCCCATGACGTTCATGAACCTTTCCGGGGACAGCGTGGCGCCGGTGGTGAAGTACCATAACGCGACAGCGTCGGATCTTGTCGTCGTATCGGACGATATTGACCTGCCGGTCGGCCGCATCCGCATCCGCAAGGGCGGAAGCGCAGGCGGGCACAATGGATTGAAGTCCGTCATCGAGCGCCTCGGGACGCCTGATTTCATCCGCCTCAAGATTGGGGTTGGGCGCGACCGCAACGACCGAAGCAAGGTCATAGGACATGTTCTCGGCAAGTTCGACCGTGACACGCGCGCCTTGATGGATTCCCAGATTGTTCCGGCTGCGGTGAAAGCCGTCGAGCAGATCTTTGCGGAAGGCGCGGATGCCGCCATGAACGTATGGAACGGCTGGACGCCGTCAGATCGGTGAATGGCCGAAGGAACCCAATCTCCACCTAATATGGTACAATACGCGGTATGAAGAGAATATCCTTGTTTTTGACAGTAAACCTTGCGGTGATGTTCCTGCTCATGCTGGCCGTCAACGCAATCCTTTCGTTTGCGGGCCCGGACGTGCGTGCGGCAATGTACCACAACGGCATAGACATGCTGTCGATCGGCGTGTTTTCGATTGTGTTCGGCATGGGCGGTGCGATAATCTCACTGCTTATATCGAAGCCGATGGCTAAGTGGTCCGTGGGTGCGCAGGTCATAGATGGTTCGGAAGGCTCGCGCGAACGCTGGCTTGTGGACATGGTCGAACGTCTTTCGCGTTCCGCAAACATCAGGATGCCAGAGGTGGCGATCTACCGCGGGGCACCGAATGCGTTCGCCACAGGAGCCTTCAAGAACAGTGCGCTGGTGGCGGTGTCGGACCAGATCATGGAACAGATGGACCGTTCGGAACTTGAAGCCGTGCTTGGACACGAAATCAGCCACATCGTGAACGGGGACATGGTGACGCTTACGCTTGTCCAGGGCGTATTGAACGCCGTCGTTCTATTCCTTTCACGTATCATCGCCTATGCCGTCGACAATGCCATGGGCGACAGGAACAACCGCAGAGGCTCTTCAGGCATGTACTACATTGTGATGTATGTGATGCAGATGCTGCTTGGCATTCTCGCATCGCTCATTGTATTTGCGTATTCGCGCCGCCGCGAGTATGCCGCGGACGCCGGAAGCGCACGTCTTCTCGGCACTCCGCAGCCGATGATCAACGCGCTGTACAGGCTCGGTGGAGACGAGACGGAACTCCCGCAGTCTCTGCGCGCCTTCGGTATCGGCGGCAAGTCGTCCACAAGCATCTGGGCGACACACCCGTCCATTGAGGACCGTGTCGCGGCACTTGAGAAGCTTCGCATGGGCGTATGACGCCAGAAGAGACATACGAGGCGGTCAAGGTCGGCGGCGACGTCGGTTGGAAGCTTGTGTGGGAGAACGTCATTGTTCCTGAAATGAAGTCGTTGCGTTCCGGTGAGCTTGCGCGCAAGTACTGCATCACCGACGGGGATCTGATGGGCATGCTATATGAAGAGATGATCGGGCGCGGCAAGATCGATCTTTTCCGCAATGACGGCGGCAGTCTGTGGGGGTGGATGCGCCAATACGTGCGTGGATATGTGATGAGGGCGAACCCCTGTTCCCACGGCGAATTCTCCATAGAGGGCACGGCCGAACGCAACGAAAACGGCGAGGCGATGTCCCTGCCTGACACTGACTACGGCGTGGAAAGCGTCGAGGTGTGGCGGATGACGCATCGATGCCTGAAGGATCTCTGGAACGAAGGGCCTCGAAAGGCGTTCATCCTCTATCTCAAGACGCGCATGCATCTCTCAAGCGCGGAAGTGGCAGAAATGCTGGACCTCACGGAGTCGAACGTCGATCAGGTATTCTCCAGAAGCGTAAGGCAGATGCGCGCAAATTGGGTGAAGCATGAAAAGTCCAGATAAGACGCTTTTCTTCTTTTTCCGTTCCATCCCTAAGGAACTCAACGAGGACATCTGGATGGTGCGTGCCGTTTTGCCGCCGAACGCCGTCACAGATACTATGATGTCCGTTGAGGCCACCGATGGCAACGGGAAGCCGCTGGATTCGGCCGTGTTCGAGTTTGTCGGGTGTCGCGTTGACATTTCCAATGGTAAAGGGGCTCTTGCCTACGGAGATTTCGCCGCAGGGATGGGGGAGACGGCGGTGTGGATGTTCCGCCCCGGTCGCGAGCCGGTGCCTGGTGGTCTTACCTTCGGCTGATCAAAAAAAAGTTTAAATTTCCGCTTGCATTGGATTTCGTGATATGATACACTTTGCGGCGTTTTTGAAACACATTTTGTTCGGGCGTGGCGCAGTGGTAGCGCAGTTGACTGTTAATCAATTGGTCGCTGGTTCGAATCCAGCCGCCCGAGCCAATTAAACGTTACAATCCATCAGATGGCAAGTGCAGACGATAAAGCGATTGAGGTGACCGGAACCGTTGTGAAGGTTCTTCCTGCCACCATGTATACTGTTCGTCTTGAGAATGGCCACGAGATTTTGGCCCATATCTCCGGCAAGATGCGCAAGTTCTTCATAAAGATTGCGATTGGCGACAAGGTTACGGTCGAGATTTCCCCCTACGATCTCGGCAAAGGCAGAATCACATATCGTCACAAAACCTGATTCCCTGTTGATGGGTAGCCCGTTGGTTCAGCCGTCGCATTCAGTTGCGGCGGTTTTTTGTTTATGCGCAGGACATGCAGAACGTGCCGATTCTTTTCTGCACGATCTACTTTTTCTACGCGGCTTAACAAAATTCCAAGTTGTTCTTGTTCGCATTCCAGTGCGCAGTGTGGGCGGCGAGACAGCCGATCGCACAACATCATATCAAGACTTGAATTTTCGGTCGAGTTGCCGTAAAATACAACGCCTATTTTTGAAGGAGAGAACTGCAATGTCTATCACGGATGAGATGCGGCGTCATTCCGCCGCCCATTTGACCGCCCGCGCGGTCATGAACCTCTTTGACAACGTTCAGGTCGATATCGGGCCTGCGACGGAGGATGGGTTCTACTATGATTTCGACCTTGAGCACAGGCTTTCGCCCGAGGATTTCCCGAAGATCGAGGCTGAAGTGGCCCGGCTCATTGCGCTTGACGAGCCTTTCGTGCAGAAGGATGTCTCTGTGGAAGAGGCCCGCGAGATGCTCGCCGGGCAGAAGTACAAGCTTGAGCGTCTTGCCGATGTCGAGGCGTCGGGCGAGGCGATCTCCACCTACACCGTCGGCGATTACGCCGAGATGTGCCGCGGTCCGCACGTAGAACGCTCCTCGCAGATCGGCGCCGTGAAGCTCATGAAGGTTGCGGGCAGCTACTACCGCGGGGACGAGAACAACAAGATGCTTCAGCGCCTGTACGGAATCGTCGGCAAGGATCAGGCCGAGATCGACGCATATCTCGCGAAACTCGAGGAGGCGAAGCGTCGCGACCACCGTGTTCTCGGCAGGGAACTTGAGCTTTTCACGATCACCGACTCCGTCGGACCCGGTCTCGCCCACTGGCTGCCGCGCGGTTCGCGCATCCGCGTCGCCATTGAGGACTACTGGCGCAAGCGCCACTATGAGGCTGGGTATGAGATCGTCTATACGCCCCATGTCGGCAAGTCCAACCTCTGGGAGACCTCCGGACACCTTTCCTTTTACAAGGAGGGCATGTTCCCCTGCATGAAGGTGCAGGAGGGGGACGGCAACGACGCATACATCCAGGAATACTACGTCAAGCCGATGAACTGCCCGTTCCACATCCAGTGCTACCAGTTCAAGAAGCACTCCTACAGGGATCTGCCTGTCCGCTACGCGGAACTCGGCACGGTGTACCGCTATGAGAAGGACGGCGTCCGCCACGGGCTCTTCCGCGTGCGCGGATTCACGCAGGACGATGCGCACATCTTCTGCACGCCGGAGCAGATCGTCCAGGAGATCCGCGACACCGTGAACTTCGCCAAGAAGATGCTTGGCAAGTTCGGTTTCACCGAAGTGCAGGCGTATCTTTCCACCAAGCCCGAAAAGGCGGTCGGCGATCCCGAACGCTGGGAACAGGCGACGGAGTCGCTTCGCGCCGCGCTCGAGGCGGAAGGGCTGAGCTACGAGGTTGATGAAGGCGGCGGCGCGTTCTACGGCCCCAAGATCGACATGAAGATCAAGGATGCCCTTGGCCGTCCGTGGCAGCTTGGCACCGTCCAGTTCGACTTCAACCTTCCGGAACGCTTCGATCTCACGTATGTCGGCGCGGATGGCAAAGAGCATCGTCCCTACATGGTGCACCGCGCACTTCTCGGTTCGATCGAGCGATTCTTCGGCATCCTCATCGAACACTATGCAGGCGCCTTTCCGCTCTGGCTTGCGCCGGAGCAGGTGCGAGTGCTTCCCATCACCGACAAGCAGTTGGAATACGCCAAGGGAATCCAGTCCGCCCTCAAGGCGGCCGGATACCGCTGCGAGGTGGACACGTCCGCCGAAAAGCTTGGCGCGAAGATCCGCGGCGGCACGATGATGAAGGTCCCGTACATGGTGATCGTCGGCGGCAAGGACGAGGCGGCCGGGGTCATCTCCGTGCGTTCGCGCGCGGAAGGCGACAAGGGGCAGATGAAGCTAGAGGACTTCATTGCCGCCCTCAACGCCGAAAAGGAAGGATAACGGTCCGTGAACAGATCAGGGGCGCAGGCTCAGACTCCTGAATACAGTCGAGGACGGCAGCGCAAGGCCGCCATCATAAACGACTTCTCGAGTTTCGGACGCTGTTCGCTGATGACGTCCGTGCCGATCCTGTCCGCGATGCGCATCCAGTGCTGTCCGGTGCCGACGTCCATATTCACGAACCATACGGGCTTTCCTAGGTTCTCGAAGCTGGACTGCACGGACTGGACCGGCAACTACATTGCGGACTGGAAGGCGATAGGCCTTGGGTTCGAGGCGATACAGACGGGCTTTCTCGCATCGCAGGCGCAGATGGATTTTGTGCTGGAGTTTGTGGAGGCGTTCCATGCCAGACACACGCTGATATCGGTCGATCCCGTCATGGGCGACTACGGCAAGCTCTACACGTCGTACGATCCCGCCCTTGCGGCGAGGATGCCGGAGCTTCTGAAGGTTGCGGATGTTCTCACGCCGAACCTTACCGAGGCCTGCATTCTGGCGAAGCGTCCGTTCATGGAGAATCCAACCGAGTCGGAGATAGCCGATCTCGCCGCCGAGATATGCGCCCCGAACGCGAGGTGCGCCGTGATAAGCGGGGTTCACCGTGGCGGCAACCTGCTCAATTTCATATACACGAAGGATTGCGGCTGCGATGTCGTTGAGGTGCCGAAGATCGGTGTCGACCGCAGCGGGACCGGAGACGTGTTCGCGTCCGTGATACTTGGCTCGATGATGTGCGGACGCAGTTTCGGCGATGCGGTGCGCACGGCGATTGCATTTGTTACCGAAACGGTGACGCGGGCCGAGGGGATGGGCATCCCTCCGACCGACGGCCTGCCGATAGAGGAGACGCTTTCGAGACTATGGTCATAACATATCCACTGAAATCGGGACTTTACGTAAACCTGACGAACCGCTGCCCTTGCGCATGCGTGTTCTGTCTGCGGCAGAATTCGCCTGGCGTGTTCGGCACGGATTCGCTCTGGCTTGAGCGTGAGCCGACGGTCGAAGAGATTGTCGCCTCGGTCGATTCCCGCAATCTCGGCGATTTTGAGGAACTTGTGTTCTGCGGTTATGGCGAGCCTACCGAGCGGCTGGACGATCTGCTTGCGGTTGCGAAGCATGTGAAGGAGCGCAAGCCTGGCATGCTTGTCCGCATAAACACGAACGGACTTTCCGATCTCATACACGGCGAGCCTACGGCGGCAAAGCTGAAGGGGCTGGTCGATACGGTTTCGATTTCCCTGAACACACCCGATCCGGACGAATACTGCAGAATGTGCCGTCCGAAGTTCGGTCATGGAAGCTGGCAGGCGATGCTTGACTTTGCGAAGAGCTGCAGGGAGCATGTGCCTGATGTTGTGATGACGATTGTCGGGAGTCCTGTGACGACGCCGGAGGTGCAGGCCAGGTGCAGGGAGATCACGGATGGACTCGGAGTGCGGCTGCGCATCCGCCCGTATGAAACCGCAGGTGACGGGGCTCCGCCGCCCGGACGGTGAAAGACAAAAAATGGCAGCCCCAAGGAGAGTCGAACTCCTCTACCGAGCATGAAAAGCTCGTGTCCTAGCCGATAGACGATGGGGCCGCTTGAAAAACGCCGTGAATTATATCAAAAGACTTTTCCTTCTGCAATAGGGTACCTAACATTTTCATCTTGGGTGACAAGACAAAGTAAATGCGACTACCCGCGAAGCGGGG
>JAZOAC010000131.1:0-20178 GCA_045595285.1 Kiritimatiellia bacterium
GGTTGATAAACTCATCATGCTTAATTCGGCAATTCCTTCGGAGGCGTTCGATCCGTCGCTTGTAGATGAAAGTCCAAATAACAAATTGGTTCATAACGATTGGATAAGCTACACAAATTCTTGTTGGACGGCAAATTGGCACAAGCTCTTTAATGCGTCAGATGCGAGAAGCCGTTTGACTTGGCGCGGACGGTTTGCCGCCGTTGTGCCTTTAGCGGTAAATTTCTATTCTTCGGGTGATGAGGTTTTGGAACTTTACCCACATTCGCAAAATCCCGCATGGTATAACGGGGTAAGCCCATCGGGGAATTGGGGAGAGCGATATGCCTGGCACAAACAGGAAATCTGGAAAGGACGCAAGTCACTTCTTGGGTTTATCGGCACGACAGAATGGTCGGGTTGGGGATTTAAAGAGAATATACTTGGAGTCAAAAAGTGGTCTGCGCAAGAAGCTAACGCTATTGCGGATGCAATGATTTTCTCAACTAATACAGTATTCAATCCATATCCATCGTCAATCACGAATGCAGTTGCTACGCGCCTTGAAACAGATTCACATCTGACGCAAGGCATCCCCGCACTTTCACCACCGACAGGGAGAACGGATCTATCTCACAAAGGAATACCTTCGTTTGATATGAATGGCGCTCAAATAAAGACATCAGCATGGCCAAGAGATCCAGCTTCTATAGGGAGTGATGATTTAGGGGATAATTGGCTTCATTCGGACTTGAAGAATGTTGCTTATTTTTATACACATAGATTATTTCAGAAGATTGTTGAAATCGGAGGTTTAAGATGAGAAGAATATTAATATATGTCTTTTTATTGGTTACAGTGCCTGTAATGGCTGATTATAATCCGTATCGTGACAATGCAATTGCGGATGTGCAACTACGTATAGTTGATGATGAAGGCTCTCCTGTTGAGGGTGTAAGTGTTACAGCGGCATTTTATATCGGTGCAACAAAGACAACTGGACTTACTGAAGTGACAAAACAGAATGGAATTATCAATGCGAAATATCCTTGCAATGGCGAATTTAAAGTATGGGCGAGAAAGACAGGATATTACGATACAGTTTTGAAAACGACAGCATTCATGACATTAACTGACAAAGAAGTCATTTCGCTTCGCAGATGGTCAAAAGGCACGGTATCAATTCCTGTTGTCATCAAGAAAAAGAAGCATCCAATACAACTCAAGATTAATTGTTTGGAATACCAAAAGTTTCCAGCCACCAACGAAGTGTTTTTTCTTGACCTTGAAACTTGTCAATGGTGCCCCCCGTTTGGAAACGGAAAGCATAAGGATATGAAACTCTTTTACGAGGCAATTGAACACCCTGAACAGGGATGGGCTGTCAGCTATTGGAATAAACTCACGTTATCGATGCCTAATGTTGCAGATGGATTCTATAGAGCGAAAATAGAATCGGTCAGCAAATTCCCTTATGCCTATGATGCGAATACAAATGCCGTATTTTTGAAGTCTCTTGTCCTCGAAATCGAGCGGAAGAATGATTGCATGGTTAAAACCGATCTTCTTCCGGACGACGAGTATCTTATCTTCCGCACACGTACGGAGACAAACCATCTTGGACAAGTGACAAGTGCGAACTATGGTCGTATCGGTGAAAAGCTGAATCTCGCCATTGGACTTAGTATGAAATCCTGGTTTAATCCTAAATCTAACGACACAAATCTTGAAGATGTACGGTCATGGTAAAACCATTCCCCGTTCCCTGTTCCCCATTCCCCAATTTTGTGTATTTCGTGGTCTGAAATACCAATTCGAAACAAGTAGGCGGCGGCCGCTACAAAATCAACGTGCTAATATAATATGTATACGCCACTATTAACCTCCCTAGTTTCGACTTAATCCATCGCTGCTACAATCTTACAAATCAATTCGTTCGCCCATGTGACGGCCTCGGCGGCGGTCGGCAAGACGTCACCGTTGTCGAGAAGATTGTTTCTCGCCTGCACATAGAGATCATCCCATGAAGGCAACGCTGTCACTACCGCCGGCCATGGTTGCCGCCGGCGATAGTCGAAGAGCCGCTGACAAACGTCTTTCACCTCGGCATAGTCGATTTGGGACCGACTGCAAATGAACTGCAGATCGATAAGATCATGCGCCCGTTCGCTCATCGGTTCGGAAACGGCGTGAAGCTTCTGCGCAATCTGGTAGGCAAGCTTCATAACCGGAAGCGGCTTGGGTTGCGGGAACGAGAGTTTCTCAAACACATCAGCAAGGTCAGAAGGTGAGGACGCTTCATACAGAAAACTCCTTCTTTAAGGCTTCATACTCAAAGACATCCAACAATCCTTTCGTTCCTGCCTCATGCACTGCCGAGACAAGGCGTTCGGTCAGGATCTTGCCCCTCGACAGACGGATAACCTCTGACAACTTCTGGCAAGGTATTCCGTTAAAATTATCTTCGGTTATTTCAGATGTTGCTTTTTCGGTCTCAATCCAATCCGGTAACTCCTTGCGAAGCCGACGTCTGACAGCAACATGTACACGTACTGGATTGACCAATGCTAAATTATGCATTGCCAACACACTCTCGCCGCAAATCATCGCCGTATCCCCCACTAAAGCAACGGCCTCTGCATATGTGTCATATTCCGTCGGTAAATAATGGGCTATCCGATAAACTCCTCGACCACGTTTTTCAAGCCGCCCGCTCTTGACCCACTCAAGAACATCCTTTAGATGGATGCCAAGCTCGTCAATCGTCTTAGCCGTTACCAAACCATAATTAGAGACGGCAACTTCATACAATTCGTCATACTTCTTCATGTCATTTTATTACCTATTTGGGTAATGTTTTGGTTTACAATATATCATAAATCTTCGTAATCGACAATCCCTTGCGTCAAATTATTACCTATAAAGGGTATATTTTGACTATTGACAACAACCAAAGAGAAAATAAGTGTTTACAGATGTGAAAACGTATAAACAGCCAAACCATCATGATGATTTGGATCTTAGTGACAATCGGATTTTATCAAAAATACGTACAAGTTCTCCCGCTTCAGTCAAAACGGGAGAAAGCTCCACAACATTCGGATATAACTCTTTCAGCAACAAAAGCCAGTATTCACTTTTGGATGCTTCTTTAGCGGCAACGGAAATTTTATGAAGAAAATCACTTCTTGATTCTGCCCGATTCGCTTCACGGTAATTTGCACCGATAGCGGTTGCAGAACGGGCAAGTTGATCTTTTATATTTCGCGACTCAATACCGACGGGAATTTTGCGAAGTGTTCGCAAGACGGCAACAGAAAAGGCGACGGTCCGATTTTCAAGTTCTAGTTTAAATTCTCCGTTCGTCATTGCACCGTCCCCTTTCTTAAAACTGTCAAAATCGCAAACTGTTAAACTGGCAAACTGACTCTACTTGCAAACTTTATTTGTTTTTTAGTTATCAAGTTTTACAGTTTGGCAGTTTTACAGTTGGACAGTTTTTATAGTTGGCGGAGAGGGAGGGATTCGAACCCCCGGACCCTTGCGGGTCAACGGTTTTCAAGACCGCCGCGATCGACCACTCCGCCACCTCTCCAAGTCGAGAACCGATCGATCACTTCATGCGGCCGGTGTATGCATCGGCACCGGAGTTATCGATCTTGGTTTTGAAAAATTCATCTGCCGCCTTGTTGCGAGCCTTGTCCCAAGGACGCGGACCGCCGCAAGTCTGCACCACCCAGAGCTTGAGCTGGCGCTTATGCCAGTTGACCATGCAGTTCGTACCCCACGCACCACCATGACCGAACCACTGATCTTCGCCATCAACCTCAGGAGCCCTGAGACCAAGCGAATAGCCCTCAAACCCCTTGGGACGCGTGGACTTGGCCAAAATGTCCTTGACCGTCTGCTCCTTGAGGATGCGGACGCCATTCTCTCCCATACCGAGATTCATGAGCATCTTGTAGAACTTGAGCTGATCTGCAACCGTTGTCCAGAGACCCGCACCAGCGGAGGAGAACACCCGGTCATCATTGTACGGACGCGCCATGGAAGGCTCCTGCTCGCGCCACTTCGCAACCGTTCCGCCCTTGACATCATACATTTCAATCTTGTTCGCAAGCTGAGCATCCGTGGGCCAGAATCCGGAATTCCCCATGCCAAGCGGATCAAGCACACGCTCCTTGAGGAAATCCTCCCAACGCTTGCCGGTAATGACCTCGACAATGGCGGCACCAATATCAATGCCGACATTCGAATAGCGGATCTTTGTACCTGGATCAAACTGAAGCGGAAGCGCCGCCGCCGTGGCCGCCACAGAACGGAGGGGCATGCGACGCGACCAGCCTCCCATCTCCTTGTAACTGGGAAGTTCAAACGCAAAACCACCTGTATGATTCATCACCATGCGTACGGTAAGCACATTCTTGGCCTTCACCAAACGGCGGACCCCATTGCTCTCGGAAGCCTGCACCCAAAGCTTGCCGAACTCAGGCAGATACTTGGACACGGGATCGTCGAGATTCAATTTGCCCTCCTCCACGAGTATCGCTACCGTGACGCCACAGAAGCCCTTCGTCTGCGAACACTGCATGTAGACATTGTCAATCGAAATCGGACGTTTTTTTTCGACATCGGCATATCCGACACAAGCGACCTCCTGAACCCCGTCCTTGCAGAATACGCTAATCGCGCCAGGAAGCTCACCCTTCTCCACATAGGGCGCAAGAGCCTTCTCGGCAAAGTCGGTGCCGGAATTGTTGACCACCTCAACGGAGGCGCACCCAACGACCATGAGTATAGAGACAAGAGAAACTGCGACTTCTTTCATTTTCATAATGCCACAAAGTATATCATATTTCCGCTCCATTTGAAATCGATTGTTTCCAAAAGTCAAATGACGGCTGAGATCGATTAAATACGGTGTAGCGTCAACACCAATGTGCCTTGCGCGAAAATTCAACGCGGAACTTCTATCGCCGCAGCCAACGCAAGCCAGTCTTCGTTTGTCAGCTGTTCGGCACGGGCGGTAGACTCAATCAATCCCTTGAAAGTACTTCCCAGCTGTTTGCGACGATGCTCGAACGCGCGTTTCGTAAGCCACTTGAACGTCTTGCGGACAACCTCTCCGACATCATCATTGCGGTGATGCCGCACAAGCTTGACAACCGACGACCCTATTTCAGGACGCGGCCAGAAGCAACTTGCCGCCACCTTCCGGACTATCTGCACATCATAGTCGAACTGCACACGCACACCAGCAAGTCCACGGACCTTTGATCCCTCTTTTGCGGCAAGCCGTTCCGCGACCTCCGTCTGGACCAGAACCACAATCACTTCAGGGACTTCGAAGCGGCCAATGCGATCGATCATTTCGATTAGGATTCGCGTGCCGGCCTGATATGGAAGATTCGAAACCATCAACGGAAAACCGTCGCAGGCCCCATCCTTGATGTAATCAAGCGCGTCACCCTTCAACACTGTAAGCCTATCAGGATTCCCAAGCGACACCTTGAGCCGATCCGCAAGAACAGGATCCTTCTCGACGGCAGTCACCGCACATCCACGGCCAAGCAGACCTTCCGTAAGCACACCAAGGCCTGGGCCGATCTCGAGCGTCTTGCAATCAACGGTTGGCTGCTGATAATCGACGGTCGGCTGCATTGCCGCATCAAGGATGGAATCAAGGACGTTCTTGTCGATGAGAAAATTCTGCCCCAGCACTTTATTCGGGTGAAACCCGTTGCTGATGCACCAATCCTTGACCTGCGATGGACTTGTCAGATTCATTTTGTTTAGTTGGTAGATGATAGTTGGTAGTGGGGAGAGGAAGTGGGGAGTGAATCATACCTTGCGATTGACCATTTTAGTCAACATCATCGCAACTTCATCGAGCAAAAGCTTCTGCGTCCTGCAATCTCTATTTGAGTTGACAATTCATACAATGAGTCTTTGGCAATGGTAAGAAATCGAACGAAATCCTCAGGTGCTGTACGCCCCGATCCTTTGGCGACATACCGCATTACCTCACCATTTCCACCAACTGCCTTCTGCCAACTGTCAACTACTCCTTTGGCATCGGATATATCTTGATGTATGCGTCTTCCTTTAGGCGGGAAATCCATTCGTCATACGCTTTTTTTGCGGCTTCATTGCGGACATTGGCGGCAATCATGTCGTAAGCCTCTGAAAAGGACAGCTTCTTTGCCTTGGATTCAGACTCCTTCTTCACGATGAACCCCCAGCCGTCAAGATCTATCATATTGGAAACCTTGCCGACATCAAGCTTCGATATCACCTCTGCGATTTCTGGCCTGAACGCCTCTTCCGGGTTTATGTCCGCCCATAGTCCACCGTCCTTCGCATGCGAATCGGCGGAATACCTGATTGCCAACTCCGCAAAACTGACACCTGCCGCCAGTTCTTCACCAATCTGAGCCCATCGAGTGCTGAGGCTGGGAATCCCATCCCCTTCTCTGCCGGGCTTGAGAAGTATAACCCGAACCGAAACCTTCGCCACTTGCTGATACCGTCCAGAATTACACTCATACTCCTTCTTCATGGCGGCGGGAGAAGCGAAGACAAACTGATCTATCATTTGCTGGCGCATTCCGCGGACAAGAATATCCTCCTTGACGGAATTGCGATATTCAGTCAAGGGCACCCTTGAACGGGATAGCTCCTCCTCAAGTCGGTTCATATCCCCGCCGAAGGCATTGTGCACGATTTCACGAATCTGATTGTCTATGACCCACTCGGGTATCTCCACACTCTTGGCAACCGACGCCTTCAGGATCAGGCGTCGCTCAATCAATGTATCGAGCGCAGCCCGGTACAGGCTCTCCATCTCGGATTCATCGGCAGATGCCATGCGCCTACCCGCATCCGGATTCCTGCGGAGTTCGTTCATCACATCACCGACAGTGATCACATTGGAGTCCACTCGTGCGGCAATGCCGTCAAGCTTCGCCGCAGACACCGCGACAGAAACGGACGCGGCAAGAACAATCATCAGTTTTTTCATTCGTTGACCACTTCATATTGGGAACCGCTGAACGTGTAATCCTGTCCAGTGCAAAGCCAAGTTGTGAGAGCCGTGATGTTGTCCAGATTCCCGGAACGCGGCAGCACTAGCTTGGCGCAATGGCCATCGGCAAACGCAACGTGTGCACTGTAATCCTGCCCTGACTTGTGGTTGAAACCGATGGCCTCAGGAGCACCGTCCGAAGGCTTATTGTACCTTTCCACGCCACCCTGGTCGTTCTGGTACTGAAGAATTGCGTCATTGGCCGGTTCCGCTCCGGTCGAGTAGTCGGGCTGCTGTATGCCATTGTCGACAAACGGTATCTCCGCAAAGAGAAGCACCCTGTCAGCGGAACGGGGACGAGATGTCGGAGCCGATGAATACTTGAAAGAGAAAGACCCGCTTCCATACGCCTTCCGTCCGCCAGTCTCTCCGGCGGCTACCTTTACGGCCGAGGAATCCCAGCCAAAGAAACTGTTCATGGCATAGCTCCATGACGGGGCTGGACGATTGCCGCGCTTGCAGTGCTTCGTGTGGGACGGACAGAGATAGGCGCTGCGAGCGCCACCCATGGCGCGCCATATCGTACCATTGGTGATTGCCGTATGCTGCAACTTGCCATCGTCTGAGGCCTCATGATAGCATGACACTGGCTGATTGCCTGTATCATATCCAATCCAGCCCTGATACCAGCGCTCTTCATTATAATGTTCGGATGACGAGTCCAGATTAAGATACTTGAACGGACCCGCGGAAGGATAATAACCATCCTTGGACGCCTGCGCCAAAACAGCATTGCACAGCGACCGCATGTTGTTCAGGCAGTTTGTCGCGAGTGCGCTTTCTGTGGAACTCGAGAACTGGGTCAGCATCACCCCCCCGAGAACGGCGATAATGCCGATTACGATGAGAAGTTCTATGAGCGAAAAGCCTTTTTGGGATTTCATAGTTGGGTAGTTGGTAGTTGATAGTTGGTAGGAAATCTATTGTTTTCAATCGACATGCGATCAACCGTTGTCAGTCGAGCTGGTGATAGAAGAGGACTCGCATCTTGTGAGGAGGATATTTGCGCTCGTTCAAACGCCATGACTCCTCATTCGTGCCCGGCTCGACATAAAGATACTTTGACGCATTGTCCTTTCCGTAATAAGGATCCTCCGTTCCACCGGTAGCCGTCACAAACTGTCCGTTCTTGCTTGGCGCATTGGGATCGCGCCACACGAGTGCGACGGCGCGTGCACCAGACCCGCCACCACCACCCGCCGCCGCTTCAGCGCGCACAAAGACAAGGAACAGCTGATGATTGTTGGCAAAGCACCCCTTCAGATAGCCATAGAGAAACTTTCGATCGGCCAGAGACATCTCATTCTGCAGTATTGACTCTATCCTGGCGAAATCAACGCCAGATGGTTCCCAAATGATGTCGCCCGCAGACCAGTCGAGAATATCCATCGTATTATCTGTGAAACCATCAAGGGCATCGGCCCAATCATCTGCACGGTAGAACTCTTTCGCCTCCTTGCGGAAGGCATGCATCCAGAATGCGGTCATCGCATAGACGTCATTATACTCGTAAGACCACTTGAAAAGGTAATCTTCTGTATCCTTGAATTCCGAGGCTCCGGCCTTCATGTAATCCTTCTCGGCATCATACTGCCAATTTGTGCCGGCCGCCCACCAGTCGCGAGGCATATTGGCAAATGCGCCGAACATGACGTTTGTGATGTCCGTATAGGGATTGACGCGCAGACCCGCTCCGCTGTCATCAAACGGCATGTCGTCAAGAAGCCCCCAGTCCCAGGATTCATTTCCCTCATTGAATGCCCGCGAACGGTACGTTCTCCACATCAAACCGTTATGCGCGACATTGTCAGCGGATGTACGCACCCTGCCGTCATACACTGCCGAATTATACTCCAGATCACCCCATTCCGGACCTTTGCCAATCGAGCCGTGCCTGCAGTCACGCGTCTGGGGGATGAGCAGCCATTCATACATGGATTGCAGATACCCCTGGTCGGACACGGACATGAAGATATCAAGATCGCACCAGCTGTTCTTTTCGCGAAAATCCTTGATTCGCCTAAACCATTCGTCCTTGGGATTGACAAACTTGTCTTCCGCCCACCACTGTTCCGGTGCCCAGTTATAGCGCGGATCGTTCGCCATGTACACCTTCTGCTTCCATATGGTCTGACGTTCCACCCCATTGTTCGCGGGATTGTCAAAATACGCCTTGCTCGGCTCAATGCCAGCAGCCGCATCGGATGTCTGCGCAAAGAAACGCAAAGCCGGCGCGCCGGCATCCGCACCTGTGATGCGATTGAAGTTATTTACATCCTTGTTGTCGGACAATCCATTTACCGAATCGTATGCCGGTATCGCCGGCACCATGTCAACAGTTTTCCCGTCAGCATCCTTGATATGCGCCCAAATCGCAACAGAAGGACGATACTTTACTGTGCTGCCACTCTTAAATGTCGCCGCAAAATCAACCCTTGTCCTCAGGTCCGATGCGTAAAAATCAAACTCCTGGCCATCCTCGACGCTGATCAATGTCTCGTTCCCGGACGACGAGTCCACTTCATATGTTAATTTCGCAAGGACATAAGTGTGGGTAAGATCTCCTGCTCTAATCAGGACATTCCTTACGGTCGACATTTCAGCCCCTTCGTCTCGTCCATTCACCGCAGGTGTCTCAACACGGCCAGACCCCTTGACCTCAAGATATGCCTTCCCTGCGGTATTATTCGGGTTTGACCACTTGAAATCGCTCCCCAAGGCGAAGAAATCGCGACGCAGACCGTCATCATCCAGATCCCCGTCGCCCTTTGCCGAACCTTCTTCCACAAAGAACACACGCGCGAAGGCCTCGGCGGTATATTGGGATGAACGCCCCTGTGAGCCGCTCTGATATGGATACACAGAGGTCAACGTCGGCTCAAGCCCCTCTATTTTAACTTCCAGTTTGCAGAAATCCGTTCGTGTCTGCTTGCCTGTGTTGTCAGGAGGAGACGGCTGGCCCTTCTCATACAACGTCTTGTACCTCACACATGTATCATTGAGATTCACGCCACAGATCATCGGGTTGGCCTCGACGCTAGGGATGCAGAGCGACACCGGGACGCTGTCAACGTCCAGATAGTCGCACAACAGAGCGATGGACAGGACAGGGAAGTGCTCCTTCATGCGATGCCAGAACTCAGCCCCCGTCTCATAACAGTTTTTCAGGGTCCGCTGGGAATGATCCTCCCCCTGAAACCAGCCAAGCCCGTAAAACGGCTGACATTCCGGATATCTGAGATCCACACGGTTCAAGGCGCTGTATGCCTGATATGTAAGGTTGGAATCCCCGTTCCAGCCACCGGCCATGAAAACCTGGCGCCTGGCAATGTCATTTCCTACGCTCGAATAGAATGTGCCGGCAGATCCCTGCAGACGCTTTATAAAAGGCGATGAAATGCCGCCGAGAACCTTTCCTCCAAGCGCGAGGTTGAAATCCATAAGAGAGACAAACGGAACATCGCTGAATGATGGCGTCACGCCAAATCCGCTTCCGTCGGACATTGCATTCAGAAACGCAGAGGACAAGGATCCGCCAGAATTCATGCGCCCCTCATTTGATGAACGGAACAGATATGTCGGCGAGATGCGTCCATGGTCGGCCGACGAACGGTTAAGCCTGTGTTTTTGAACACCGTCGAAGTCGATGAAACTGTTCAACTCAAACAGGTCTGAAACATTCACGGCGGTGAATGCGTACTGTCCAAGTCCATAGTTGAAGGAATGCCATTTCGCCGTACGCGTGTGGCGGCTCCAGTAGCGCACCTCGTTTATCAGGCATGGCGGCAGATAGCCGAGCCCTTCCAGGGTGAGCGTGGAGACCGTGTCGGCGTGGGCGCACTCGTTCGACGGCGTAAAGACCCTTCCGTGCCAATTGTCGTTCTTTCGCCTGTCGTTCTGGTTCTGTCCGTCATTCCCGTAATCATGGTTGTAGCCGACGCCGGGGAACGGATCGTTGCCGATGGCGGTATCAATCTCGTCCATTGCCCTGGCCAAGGCGGCCTTCACCAGATGGCGCGCCGAGGCATTGCGCCTGACATACGAGCTCGGAGCGCGGCTTGCGCGCATGAAGATCGAGAACGACACCGCACTCACGAGCATGAACGCAAACATGCCGAGCACGATAAGCAGCGCCGAACCGCTGCGGCCAGAGGATTTCCAACGCAATTTCATCTTCACCTGATCCCCATTTCTTCCGGCTTCAGCCTATTCAGGTTTGGCAGATACATGAACGTACTCAGGGACTTGCCGACATCATCCTTCGAATCGGAGGCATCACCGGCATTCGCCACCATGAATTCATACGGCATGCCCCAAGGATCCAGAACATGCCCCCTGGTCACGGCACCATTATACAGCACAGGAACACGCGGAGCCTCTCCGCCCAGAATGAACTTGAGAGCTCCTTCGGACGCGGGCGTCCAGGCCTTCGATGTAGCCATGGATGCAAGAGAATGGTCTTTGTCGTAATTCTCGTATGCAAGAATCGCATTCGTCATTTCGCGGACCTCTGTCGTGGCGCGGGCTATCTGCGAACGGGTGCGCGCCTTCATGACCGCCGAGGATGCTGCGCCAGTCAAGATGGCGATCATGGCGATCACCACAAGAAGCTCTATGAGAGTAAATCCTTTTCTCATCATTCCACCTCGTCCGGCCAGGTTGTGATGTCATCTTCCGTGTCCGGTCTGCGATCCGGGCCGTAGCTTCGAACCCCAACAATGAAGTTTCCGACAGACTCCGACTCGGGCTTGCCGAGCCCGCTTCTCTGCCAAGAACTCTTTCCGGCATCGGCATTCCCGAAATTGCCGGACACGGCATTGAGCCCCTTCCGCAATTCGGAGGCCTTGCGCACGCCTCTTCTGTGAAGTGTCGTCGAGTCGGAATCACCGCTGTCGTCCCACGGCGAGACGGCGCAGTAGTTCTCACCCATGTACGGCAACACATTATCCGCCATGAAATGTATCCTGGACAGGTTGCGCTCCGTCTCGGTCATGTCCGCAACACCGGCCTTTCCCGTACGCCAGGCAATCGCACTCTGATTGAAGATCATGGTAAGTATCGTCACAAGCATACCCATCAGCACGCTGGCAACCAACACCTCAAGAAGCGTAAATCCGGCTCTTTTCATTGGTTGGAGTCTCCCTGGAAGTGTACTTCGGTGGAAAACACCGGCTGAGCCATGAGCGTATTGCGCAGATTCTTGCGCACACATCTCACTGCAAGCGTGATTATCGGGGAATTCTCGTTTTCCCGAGACGCGACAAGAGCATAGGTCATGCCGGCGGGAAGCGAGACCGAACTGGGCAGACTCCAACCCGTCCTATCCGCCTTTATGAGATCGCTGTAGACCTGTCTTGCCTTGTTCGCGGGATCGGCAGACACATAATACACCTTTGAAGACCGGGAACCTTCCGTCTCAAAATAAGCGAGCCAGCCCTTGTCCGGAAGCACCTGTATGCGGGCACTGGAGCCATCACCGGAGGACACGCCAGAATTGAGACGCTTAAACGGAAGCTTCTGCCATTCCGACCACTTGAGATCGCGCGACGAAAGCGCCACGACAAGCGGATTCAATATCTGGTCCGCCAAAGCCGCCGAAGCAACATCCTCCCTGCTCTGCCGACTCTCGCGAAATCCAAGCGAATACAGGGAAATCATGGCAAGCACCCCCCCCGCCATAATGAATATGGCAAGATTGACCTCGATGAGAGTAAAAGCTCTCTTGAACATGCTTTTCACGTCAGATATCCTTCATTTCGTCTTTCGTGTCGCCGATGGACGTCCATCCTGACGGACGGCGGGCCGAGATGTCAATGGGGGGCAGAGACGTTCCGTTAGATTCCGGCTTGCATTCAATGACCTTATTGACCACTTTTACAAGTTCTTTCTCTGATGGCACATCCGACGGAGATCCGAAAATATAGTTGTCGGGAAGACGTATCCGGGCGAATTCATACCCGTACGCATCACCGACATTCCAGTTCGCATTGCCGTCCCCTGCCTTTCTGAACGAGTACACGATAAGTTCATTCGGATCCTCGCTGTCGCCATTCGCCTTCCGGAAATTGCGGTCCGCCGGCTTCTCCACCAAATATGCCTCGTTACCCACGACATCCTCGACAACCTCGGAATAGACGGACGAATATTCCATCTTTCTGGTGTTGAACCTGTAAAGCCTGAACGTATCGCTTTTGGACGGACCGGAATCCTCCGCCAGCCCATACGTCAAATCAAGGTCCGCAAACTCGTCCCCTAGCAGATCGCCGGTGACGCGCGATATCCTGCCGGAGCAACGGACGGCGATCGCAACGCCGGCAGCCACAAATTCCGTCCCTTTGTTCCGATCCTCTGTCTGGATGACTTCATTGTAGAAATACACTGCCGTAGGCACAAGATCTATGCGGGACCGCTCCTGCGCAAGCGATATAAGCGATGTTGCGGTGGATATCGCACCACGGTCAGCCATACCTCTGGCAATTGCAAAATAGCCCCCGATGGACATCGTGGCCATGGTGGCCATAATTCCCACGACCACCAGCAGTTCTACAAGTGTAAACGCTTTCTTAGTCATCTATGAATCCATTCGGGTATTTTCCGTGTGCCCGTTCGGCCGCCGGCTGCAAAAGCACCTTCACCGTGTCGGACTTGGGGTAGTAGTACAAGCGGAAACGGCAGAAGCGGCCGTGATTGGGTCCCTGATATCCAAAGTTCATCGATGACAGCTTGATGCGGTTCGCGCTTCCCTTCTTTGTGGCTTCGGTGAAATCGCGGCCGCGCATGCACTTTCCGCTGCATTTGCGACTGCCGGAATTCACTATACCGTGCTTGACGGCCGTATCCCAGGCTCTGTGGATATCCGTACAGCCTTCATCTACCCCTTGAGCAACAAACAGTCCCGACGGATCCATCACAGGCTTTGCATTCGGTCCGACGGAAATCCTGACGATGTCTCGGAAACAATCATCCGCGTCATTGTCGGAGAGCAGTATCGAATCCTTGTTCGCACCCGTACCTTCGGCTAGCTTCTGTATTGGGTCCGGCCATTCGCCAGTCCGTGCATAGAACGTCTCAAGTCCGCTCTGGAGCAAGGTGCGCATGGCCTTGGCGCGGCCAAGACGGGACTTGTAGAACATACCGTTCACGCCCACCGTAATCGCTCCCGCCAGGATTGCGATCACCGCAATCACAACCAGCATTTCGACGATCGTAAACCCTTGTCTGAATCTTTTCATCTCAACCTCCTGCCGAAATCACTTGACAACCTGCGTTGGACGCCAACTGTATACATCATCATTACGGCCTCTGAGCTCATATTCAACCTTGCCGTCCGGTCCGGCAGACCAGACGACGGCGCTGGCTCGAATGTTTCCAAAGGACTGTGTCTCGGTTATGCCGTCTCCGTCTTCGTCAATGGCGTAACCCAGGATATGGTCGCCCACCGTGCCGCCCGACGGAACCCGCGTGCTTTCGGTCGCACTCTTGCTCCTCTTGAGGACGGCTTCCGCCTCGGCATCGACAATGCCGCAACGATCCTTACCTACCAGAGTATAACTGCCTTCCGCGCCGGATCTCATGTTGTATGAAAGCCCGAGGAGCTTATAGCGAATAAACGCCTTCGCCGCTTCCTTGTCCAGTTTGCCTGAGCCGCCAGCTGCTCCATTGAGAAGTTCCTGCGGCCACATCCCCTCCTTGGAGAGAATATGCGTAAGCGCTGTGGCGACATTCGCGACCAACTCTTGGTTTTTCGCCCTTCTTGCCGATTTTATCACCCTGGAATATCCTACCATGGAGGCTGCCGCCAGTATGGCGATGATGCCTATTACAACCAGCATCTCAACCAACGTAAATCCGCTCTTCTTCATCTCTTCACTCCTCTCTTTTTACTCTTCTCTCTTTACTCTTTACTTCCAACTATTTCCCCGTACTCATGAACTTGATGTCATCCGCCATCCATGTTATAGCAGTCCTGTAATGATCGGAATTGTCATCCTTGAACTTTGCGAGATCCACCCACGGAGGGAATGTCTTTCCGTTCTCGCCGGCCGACCAGAGAACATACGTCTGATACGGAGCGGGGGAATAGTAATAGAAGTCATTCCCCCAGCCATCTCTTACGGTGAGCGAATTCAGCGGATAGCCCGAACTTCCCGATTTGTTTGATCCGCCAGCGCCATACAGAGAAAAACTCCCGGCGTCCTTCACTTCAGGGATACCATTGTTTCCCGAATAACCGATTGGAATTCCAAAGAAATTGAAACCAGGACCACTCACTATATCGCGCAGATTCGGCATCCAGCGGGCACATGCCGCCTGACTCGGGATAAGATCTATCTGCCAATCGTCGTCGCTTCCCATAATGTCGCAGAAGCTCTTCCACGATTCATACGCTATGCCAGTATCCATTCGAGGGGGAAGCGGATTGAACGCCGTCCATTGCCGGTAGTTGTCGATGGAATTGTTGAACGCTTCCGTGTTTCCGCTCTGGCTTCCCTTGGCGCATTCGAGCATGAAACGATACCTCGGAAGCAGGAACGACATCAATCCATAGCGGAATAGATGCAGACGTCGACAGTCCGTCTCATCTTGGTAACTATTCAGAAATCCAGGATTCTCCAAAGACTGCCAAGTCATCGACAGTAGGTTTTCGACATGTTTCTTGACTGTGTCGCTGTATATGTCGGAGTCATACGCCGCCTGAATGCCGTTCTTGAATATCTCATACAGCCGTTTATACCCATTCGGCGGCGGAAACATCGCCGCAACAGGTTGAGACATGCATGCGGCCCTTACCGAGTTCCACACAAGATCATTCTCCGTGTCATCATCGTCGGTCTGTATCGTGGGATGGCTTTCATCTACCTTTCGATAGACATTCCGCGATGATCCCTGAAGCGGAACCGGCGGATAGGAACCAAATGCGGCATAATATCCGGAAAGGCAGTTTTCGAGACGCTGCAAACGGTGCACCGTGGTTTCACGATTGCTCGTATTGCCGGCAATGCCGCTCAAACGGAATATCACGGCCATCAACGAGACGACCACAACCGTCACGACCAGCAACTCTATCAGCGTAAAACCGGATTTATGCAACTTCTGCACGCTCTATTCCCCCAATCTTCTCTCTTTACTCACATTCCCGCACCTGCGCCAGACACACTGGAAATGATCTTAATCATCGGCAGGAACATTGCTATGACGATCGTACCGACCACCACGGCAAGGAAGATGATGAGCGCAGGCTCGATTGCCGCCGTCAGACCTGCCACTGCGTTGTCGACCTCATCATCGTATGTGTTCGCGATTCGAGTAAGCATATCCGCCAATGCGCCCGTCTCCTCTCCGACCTGCACCATTGACACCACCATCGGCGGAAAAACTCCGGACGCCGCAAGGGGATCCGTCATGGATTCACCCTCTTTGACTGCATCATGAACGGACTGAAGGGCGTTCGCTATCACACGGTTGCCGGCGGTGTCACGTACAATCTGAAGGGCCTGAAGAATCGGCACGCCAGACGCAAGAAGCGTTCCAAGCGTACGCGTAACCTGAGAGATGGCGGTACGCTTTACAAGAGTGCCTGTCACAGGTATCTTGAGGCGCATGACATCCAGAAAGTATGCGCCCCCCTTGGTATGCCCGATCACTTTGTAGATTACGACAAGCGCGGCTGCGCCTGCCGCGATTTGCAGACCATTGTGCTGCACGAAGTCTGAGACACCCATGACAAACTCGGTAACCGCAGGAAGCGCGGCATCACCAAGAATGTCAGAGAACACCTGCTTGAACTTCGGGATCACCGTGGTCAGAAGGAACGCCGTGATGCCGATGGCGGCGAGAAGCACCACGGAAGGGTAGATCATCGCGCCCTTGACCTTGTTCTTGATCTTCTGCGCCTTCTCCGCAAACTCCGCCAGACGGTTCAGCACCACTTCAAGCACACCGCCGGCCTCGCCGGCCTTGACCATGTTGACATAAAGATTGTCGAAGATCTTCGGGTAGGCGGTAAGAGCCTCGGAAAAGGTTCCGCCACCGGAAATGTTCTCGGAAATGCCGTTCAGGCACGCACCCATTGCAGGTATCTGGTTCTGCTTCTTGAGGACCTCGATGCAACGCATGAGGGGGAGACCTGCATTCACCAAAGTGGCAAGCTGCCGGGTGAAGGTCGTCAACTCCTTCGGTTTAACACGGCCCTGAAGGAACGATGGCAACTTAATATTTATCTTGATGTCCTTGTTTAGGGATCCGCCCTTTTTGGCAGACGCTGCTGCGGCCTTTTTAGCCGCAGGCTTCTTGCCGACCGTAGCTGGAGCCGCATTCTTCACCTCGCCGATCGCGCTCGGGAAAAGCCCTGCCGCACGCACCGCCGCAATCGCCTGCGCACGGTCTGCCGCATCAACTGTGCCCTTTTGCTCTTTGCCCTGGGCGTCCATTGCAATGTACTGAAATGTTGCCATTATTTCCCCTCAATTTGCTGAAACTTTCTTTCCTGACATGGGATTATATGAAATAGACTCCTTGAAATCAAGACTATGGTTCAGAATCGTCCCATATCCGTAAACTTGACGTACCGTCTTTCAAGCAACTCCTCAACGGACAGCCGCTGAAGTTCCTTGAGAGCCGAAACTATCGACTTCTTGAGCCCCGCCATAAGATTCTTCTCTGGGACAATCTCATCAATGGCGCCAAGCTTCTTCAGCTCTGGCGCAGTGATCTTGAGTGCAGCCGCAGCCTCGGGCGCCTTGGAACCGTCGCGCCAGAGGATTCCGGCGCAACCCTCGGGAGAAATTACGGAATAGACCGCGTTCTCGAGCATGAGAATCCTATCGCCGACGGCGATCGCCAAAGCACCACCTGAGCCGCCCTCTCCCGTGATGACCACCACGACTGGCGTTTTGAGCGCGGCAAAAAACTCCAGTGATTTCGCGATTGCCTCGGCCTGACCACGCGCTTCAGCAGTGTCGCCAGGGTAGGCACCAGGAGTATCGACGAACGTCACCACCGGCAGATGGAATTTCTCCGCAAGCTTTGCAAGACGCATTGCCTTGCGATATCCGTCTGGATTGGCCATTCCAAAATTGGAGACCATGTTCTCCTCAACAGTCGCACCCTTGTTGTGTCCAAGAACGAGAGCCTTGAGACCACCGATGGTGGCGAAACCACCGACAAGACCTCGGTCGTCATTAACGAGCCGATCACCGTGAAGCTCCTCGAAATCGCTGCAAAGCGCCTTGATAAAATCAAAAATGTGCGGACGCTTCGCATCGCGTGCGATTTTCACGCGGTCATAAGCCGTCAATATCTTTGCCTTAGCCATTCTTCTCTCCTTGCTGCACTACCAACTAGAACCCAAAATACTTCAGCACTTTCACGATGAACGCCTTAAGATCCTTACGCTCAACGATCTTGTCGATGAAACCATGGGCCTTGAGGTATTCAGCCGTCTGGAAGTCATCGGGAAGCTTCTGACGTATCGTATTTTCAATTACACGCCGACCGGCAAAACCGATAAGCGCACCAGGCTCCGTGATATTGATGTCTCCAAGCATTGCATAAGACGCCGAAACACCGCCTGTGGTGGGATCTGTGAGTACCGAAATGAATGGAAGCCCAGAATCCTTAAGACGCCTGATGGCGGCAGCGGTCTTCGCCATCTGCATAAGGGAAAGGATTCCTTCGTGCATGCGCGCTCCGCCAGATGCCGAACAGATCACAAGCGGACGTCTTTCAGCAATCGCCTTCTCCGCCGCAAGGCAGATTCTCTCACCGGTACCAGTACCAAGAGATCCACCCATGAACGCAAAATCCATAACGCCAAGCATCACGGGAACCTCGCCCATCGTAGCAGTTCCAATAACTACAGACTCCGTCTCGCCGGTCTTGGCTATAGTCGATTCAACCTTAGCCTTGTACGAGCCTGTGGCATCCCTGAAATTCAAGTGATCGGAGTAGGATATGTTGCGGTAAAGCTCCGTAAACGAACCTTCATCCGCCAAAAGCGCAATGCGTGCACGCGCTTTCATGCGACCATGGTAGCCACATTCCGTGCAGATGCCAGTCCAATCGCCTTTGGCAAAATATTTCTTGCAACGAGGACACGTCACCCACAGTTCCTTGGACTGCGGAATCGCAACCTGTTCCGTATTCTTCTCAAACCAAGCCATCTGATGACTCCTTTCAGTCGCCCATTATACCATAAATCCCTAAACAAAATCTCCATTGACATACGCGAGATGTTTTTGGCAAAAGGCTGTCAAATCGGCGACAACTAAAATCCCTCTATGCAAAACCGTGCAATCCCAACCCCTTCAAAAGCAAGCTTTATCGACACGCCGTCACCCCTGCCCACTTGCTACTGCAATCGACTTTTGACATTCGCTTTCTGTCTACCATCTCCCTATACTGCAACTGATGCTTCCATGAATCCAAAACGATGGGTGAGACGGGAACATCCATACCATCACATCATGCCCCGCTTTACGCACTGTGAATGTCAATATTGTTTTAAAGATCACGGCAATACACTCTGTTTCATGACCATGAAAGGGATGGTCGCCGTCCGCATAGCCCGTAAATTTCATTCACTGTACAAATGCCGTTATGAAGGCAAAGGCGAAGAGTGTCATGCCATATTAAAATCACATCACCAAATGCTTCGACAAACAGTCGGGCAAGCGTCTTTTCACAGAAGGGATGCCCAGATATGCGCTTTGACAGCCATGGCGAAGGATGGCACATGCCCGCTCTTCTTACCGCAACCTTTTTCTACACGTTCTACATTTCTGCACGGGCTAACAAAACTCCAGATTACCCTCATTTGCATTCCCTTGCGTAGCGTGGGCAGACGCCAACTCGCAATTAGCACATATCTGGTCACGAAAAGGCTTCAAGCCTTCCGACCTCCGACTTGGGACATCCACACCGGAAGTCCGATGTCCGAAATCTGTCATCCGAAATCTGACGTCCGAAGTCCAAAATCTGTCATCCGAAATCTGACGTCCGAAGTCCAAAGTCCGAAATCCAAAGTCTTAAGTCCGATGTCTGAAGTCCGAAATCCGAAGTTAGAAGTCTGAAGTCCCAAGTCCGATGTCCTCTTTCTTCCTCATTTCTTTCAGTCT
>JAZOAC010000132.1:0-64788 GCA_045595285.1 Kiritimatiellia bacterium
ATCGATTGACCGGCATGAAAAGTCAATCCAGATGGACTTCAGGGGCAATGCAAATTTCTTTAACATTTTCATCGGCTCAACAACGCTCTTATACCTCATTCAATACAGGATACCGCTCCGTCGCCATATCGTACGGCCCAAGCACACCGTCGCTCACAAGCCTGTCGCATACCACCACGGCATTGTCATGGCTGATGCGAAGAAAGTTTTGAATGTGCTGAAAATGAACAGATTCCTTTTTCCGCTCCGCAATCAGTTTTTCGATTTTGCAGCACCATGCCTCGATATTATTCTGAAAGACCTTCACGCTCAAAGGCTCGTCCCACATGAAATCAGGCACTGGCCGCGGTTTAATATCGCGCAACCGGCGCATGACATCGGTTCGTCTCTCTTCCTGACCTGTCGCGCGGTACGCTTCCATCAACTCCGTCAAAAGCGGCACGGCATAAGGATATTTCACCGCCTTGCGTTCAAGACGCACACACTTGCGGAACGTATCCAGCTCCCGCAATTCATCGTTCTTCGATCGCCTCCATGCCCGTGCGCGGGCACACGCAGTCTTAATCAGCCACATAAGTTTCTTCATTTCTCAACTCCTTCAAATACTTTTCATTCATATTATCATGCCATTTCTTTGTTTCTTGCAACCGTTCCCTTACGCGCTCATCGACTTTACCAAAATGAGGAAACAATTCCCAAACCAATGGATGATCATGACTACCATACTGATTATATACGGTATAGCTGTCGTCTGAATAATCCCATCCTAATTCCGTTATGTTTCCATATTCCTTTTTTGCCCGCTCAAGGCATGCTTGATAATCTTCCTCGGTGCAAGGGAACCCGTCAATCAACACCGGTTCTGCGGAAACTGATGAGACTTCAAAAGCCACGTCCCCTGGTTTAAGCTTCAGCGTTTTTGGATCTCTACCCTTAAATGTCTTCCTACAGGCAGCGTCAAGCAGACTCTCGCATAGGAGTGTGCCATCCGCCAAGTACGCCCTGACCGAATCATATTCGCAGATCATCTTCCCGAAAGAACAGCGGTCAGACTCGACATATCCACCATCAACCGTATGTTCATACAACCAGTATCCGATCGTACGCATTACGCCATCCTTTGCAACTATTCTGCGGATAAACCGCTCCGCTTTCTGGAGCGAACTGTATAAACCCATCGGGTGCTCGGAAACATCATACGTACCGTTTTGACGCTTCGCATACCCATGCTCTAACATTACCAGACGGAACACTTTCATGGCATATCCTTTCACCTTATTATACTGCACACAAAGTCACACTTCGCTTTCCTGTTTCTCGACACATTTTTCCATGCAATCATATTCCGCCTTTATCTTCTGCAAACGCTTCAGCACCCGCTTGTTGACATTTCCAAAATGCGGAAAGACCGTCCAAGCCAATGGATGGGCATGTTCTCTGTCTTGCTTGTATACCAGATAGCTGTCATCCGTATAATCCCAAAACAGATTCTCAATCTCATATTCCTTTTTGGCGGCCACTTTCTCCTTTCGATAATCGTCTTTTGTTGGCGGACATTTTCCAACCAGAACGGGTTCTGCGCGTTCACGGCCAACCAAGAAGGCTACATCACCACATTTGAGCTTCAACGTTTCAGAATCGCGTCCTTTGAACGGCTTCACTCCGGCTTCATCAAACGAACTCTCGCACAAAAGACTTCCATCCGCCAAATACGCCCTGACCGAATCATATTCACAAACCATCTTCCCGGAAGAACAGCTGTCAGACTCGACATACCCGTCATCAACCGTATGTTCATACAGCCAGTATCCGATCGTGTGTTTCATTCCTTCCTGCGCAATGATTTCGCGAATGACCTTCTCCGCACTACTGACCGAACCATACATCCCGGCAAAATAGACTGAGACATCATACGAACCATCTTTATTCTTCGCGTACCAATTCCGTATATGTTTTAAACTGAACACTTTCATATCTCAATCTCTTACGTCATGTCTTTCATTATTTTCAGCTTGGTACCAGCAACAATCTTTTGTATCGACTAAAAAACCAGTCCCGTCTTTCAATAAAGTTTCTATATTTTCTATCTTCCATTTATTATCGCAGAAGTTTGCGATAACAACCTGTACCTTTCCACTACATAAATTTTCCTCTTTACACAAGGAATATAAAAACTCAACAGCTTCCTTGTAATATTTTGTCAATCTGGAGATAATCAATAGCACGCCATTAGAAACATCATACAAATTCATATACTCCCGAAGTTGCACAACGCCATTAAATATTTCGTAATCATTGTTCTTATGTAATATTTTCACCTCTATCAATGACGCTATTTTATCGTTCTTAACAAAAAAAAAACCATCAGGACGTGCATATGACTTTCTTGCATGTTTGGGGTAATTATGACATAGATGAAGCCGAGGCTTTAAAATAATCTCTTTAGCGTCTTTAAATTGTTTTTCTCCTTTGATACATCCATTCCTTAAATGCCCCTTCTTAAAGATTACGTCCTTAATATCCTCTTCTTCCTCAGATGAACAATATTGATTCTTAAAATTAGGGTGATTAGTTAAATAATCTATAAGGCTTTCAGCAAAATTCATTTTATACCTCCCCTATTTTCAATTTAAATTCCTTTATAGCCTCGATTGCCGGTCCATATCCTTGATCCGCCGCTTTTTGCAACCATTTTCTTGCATATGTCACACTAAGCTTAAACCCATTTTCACCATAATAAAAATTCTTGCCCACTACATATTGCGCATATGCAATCCCATCTTTTGCCAAATTAAGCATCTCTTGGGAGTCTCGACAAAACTCCAACCTATTGATTGGATTCCCTGTTCTCGATTTATTTAATTCCTCTAATTGCTCCAGAGCCTTCTCATATCCTTGTTCAGCCGATTGCTCAATCCACTTTCTTCTTTCATAAGCGTTTTCGCAACACATGCCATAATTATACTGAGCCCTCATATCCCCAGATTCTGCGGCTTGCTTCCATTTCTCAAAATAAATTGAACGGTCTGGCACTTTGTCATAATCTGGAAGCGACTCTCTTTCACGGACAGCTCTTTTGGCCTCGCGTTCAGCCTCCAGTTTCTCCATCTCCGCCTTTTGTGCAACCGCGCGCTCTGCGGCTATTCGATTTCTTGTATCCTCTATTTGTTTTCGGTCCAACCCCATAATCCCAATAATGGCGTCAATCAATTCATCATCAGAGGACTTTTTGTCAAGGGCCTTGATCCGATTGGCAACATCATCTTCACCCACTTCTTCAAGCCATTCGCTCAACGAATCGTCCCTGAATTGATCCAGAATCTCTGTGTCATTAAAATTCTGTTCTATCTTCTTAGGATTAAAATTATGGATTGAAATTCCGTTTAAAGCAAACCTCATAATAATTTCCTTTCACGAAGCGGATCTAGCATCCAACTCATTCAGTTTCTTCATCATCTTATCAAGTTTCTCTTTTTGCGAATGATAACTTGAACGTGTATCTTTTATCACATCCATCAATATGGAAGCCGAAAGTTTTTCCCATTGCTCTTTTTTATCCAACCCGTATTTACCAACATTGTAATTAAAAACCCGTTTCATCGCCTCCTTGACAATGCTTTCAATATCAGCACCAGAATAATTTTCCGTATTCTTCAGTTCGGACACAACCTTTCCCAATTCATCGGGAAGTTCATTGTTATTTCTTCGCCTGATATGAAGTTCTAAAATCTGGCGACGCTCTGCCGCATCCGGATATTTCACTTGGAATATCTCATCAAATCTCCCACGACGCAAGAATTCGGGCGGCAGCTTATCAATGTTGTTGGCCGTCGCAACGACATATATGTTTGACGTTTTCTCCTGCATCCATGTAAGGAAAATACCGAACATCCTCGTCATTGAACTGCCGCCTCCGCCTTCGTCACCAATGCCGGAAAACGCCTTTTCTATTTCATCAATCCACAAAACACATGGGGCGGCCGCTTCGGCGACAGATATTGCACGATGAAGATTTCCCTCACTTTCTCCCACATACTTTCCCATCAGCCGTCCTACGTCCAATTTCAAGAGAGGAATTTCGAATTCCTTGGCAATTGTCTTGGCCATTAAGCTTTTCCCGCAGCCCGGCATGCCGACTATCATGATTCCAGCCGGTGCATCCACTCCATACTCTCGCGCCAACCCGGGATTCTGAAATATTGTTTTATTCGCGGCTATAAAATCGCGGAGTTTTCCAAGACCCCCTACTTCCCCAATCGCATCTGTTTCTATCAATTCCAACAAACCGCTCTTTGAAATCAGCTGACGTTTTTCTTCATGCACCAACGAAAGATCATTACGGTTGAGTTTTTTGTCTTCAAGTGCCAAATCAAGTATCTGCCGTATTTCAAACTCTGAAAGTCCCAACAACGCTGTCACAAGCTCCGTACGAGAATCTGGATCAACTTTTGCAGATTCCGATGCCACCACCTCGTCAATAATCTTACCGATAGCCTCTCTGTCAGGAGATTTCATCTCGACAACCGTAATCAGTTTTTCGAGTTCTGGGGGGATTCTCAATTGGGAATCGACAATGACAATCTGTACCCGATATTTATTGCCCGACTGCTCCTGTGCGACTTTCAATCGCCATGCTATTGTCTGAAGCAATGAGCAGACTCGTGGATTTGAAAGCGACTCATGAACTTCTCGCAATATCAGCAAATAATTATTCCTGTCATCATTCAGTTGCGACGTATTGAATTTCTCAAGAAACTCCTCCAAAGTACATCTGCATCTTGGGTTTCGCGGTGATTTGGTCTTGAAAGATATCCAGCCTCCCGCCTCTGAATATTCTTCTATGCGACATACCTTATCACCGCCCATACCAGGCACGCCAGACTTAGACAACAAAACATCAACTGATTTGAAGTCAAAATTTGGGATATAGATTATCGGCCGACGAGCCGCAAGATAATCCTCTAAACACATTCCTGATGATTTGCTATTCATTTCTTTTCACCCCAATGCAACTGCCTTTTTAAGAAGGCTTAGCCCTATCTCGCCAATTTTTCTTACTGCAGATTGATAAAATGCTCTCGCTTTAGATACTATCTTCCTTGTCCCTATTTTAATCGCTTTATGCACTGATGGATTCCTTACCATTCGCCTCCCTAATGCTTCACCCGTGCACTTCCCCAGTTCTACAATTTTCGGATTGCCATGACTGGTTAACGCCCCTAATGCTCCGCCAATTGCGCCGCATGTCTTTATGGCCACCTTTTCAATGATGGATACAAGGACAACGGCCTTCCTGTCAGAGACTTCATCAATAGCATCCTCTTCACTTATCTTCCCTTCTCCTACTTGATATTCCTTGTTTTTTTGAAAAAGAGCGTTGTCGGAGGAAATCGCCGCGTCTCGAGGATCTATTTCCTTATCAATCAGCAAAATCGCAAGAGACGCAATTTTTCGTGCGACATCAAACTTATCGGAAGAAGTAGGATCCGAAATGGCTTCAACCATAAAGTCTGTCATTTTAAGTGGTGATGGAGCAATAACAGTTTCCATGTTCATCTTTAAGCCTCCTCTTCTTCCATAAAGGATTTAATAGTTGAAACTTCCAAACCTTCGTTTAATGTCCTGATTATTTCAGAAGCTTCAATTCCGTCATATGACATTGAGCCTGGATTTTCTGCGCCTAAAGCCTCTGCGGCCTGAACAAGAACTTCTCCGGTCGAATGTCGATCCTCGTTCAAACTTTGATTAGACTGAACAACACAATCAATTCGTCTTCTTAACCACTCCTCGCGATTCCCATTCTTTTTCGCTTCCTGAAGGTTCTGATAATTCGTATCAATATCAGAAAGTGTTTGTACAATTTCGTCTGCGCACTTCTGCCCATCATCACGAGCTTCTGACAATTTTTTTGCCAAAAAGTCATTAATTTCGAGTCCAGAGTCTTTAAACTCATTCATTAACTCGCTTATCTTGTTATCGAGTTCTATTGCCTGCATCTCCCACCACCTTTCTTTTTAAATCTTTTCCCAACGGGTCCATTTCGGGCAAGACGAACCTGCGGATGCGGCACTACCGTTTTTGACATCACACCTTGCCATCATGTCGCCTACTTTGACATAGATCGGTCTGTTGCCGCCCGCAAAGTCAACCATCCGTACGCCATTCCACCATCTGCATGTCGCACAGCACCTCTGTTCAATTCTATAATTTGCCGCCATTTCTCTCTCCTCGTTCGCGCCGTTTGTTCAACGCAATCTCATCGGCGCAAAGAATGAGATATGCGGTCATTTCTTCACTGCTCCGCAGTCAAACACGAATCAAGGGTAAAATAAATCCTCTCTTCGTATTCCGGTAGAGGTCGTGAGAATAACCCTGAAGGAAATACAAAGAGAGGAAAACGCACATGCGTTCCTCTGCCAAGTATCGCCCTTCTGAAATTTCTCACGTTTCTACCGACGATCGCTTTGCAGCTATGCAAATTGTTATGGTGACGAAGTGGTTGCTCCGTCTATGTCCGTTTTACTGAGTTATTGAGTTCTTCCTTTCATTATTCAGTTCTTCAGATTTTGAAATCATCCTAACACTTTACGCGCTTGAATATACGCGTCTAAACTTTTCAATTTCGGCAATGTCTCTGGAATAAAATTGACGAAGACATCCCAAACATTCGCAAGGTCGATTCCGAAATATTGATGAATCAACACATCCCTGAACCCTGCCATCCCCGTCCAATCGATTTCAGGATGCGACATACGGAAATCGTCAGACAGATTTTTTGTCGCCTCTCCGGCGATTTCAAAACTTCGAACCACCGCATTGATCAACAATTTACTTTCGACAAAATCAGAATAATCCTTGCCCGATAGAAAATCAACCACATCCTGTAGTGAATCTGCAATATGCAATATGTATATACCGTCTGTCCGCTCAGTCTTGCTCATATCGCCACCGACTCCAACAAAACCTGATTCTGTATATACGGATGTATTCCGCGAGTCGAAACAACATCCACCTTTCGACCCAAAAAATCCCGCAATGCATTCATCAAATGGACATGAGAAAGAAGCGACGACCCTTCGCCAAATTCAACCAGAAAATCGACGTCGCTCTCCGGCGTTTCCTCTTTACGTGCACACGAACCGAACACCCAAAGCTTTTCGGCTTTGTGCGCCCTTGCGACAGCGTAAATCTCATCGCGCTTCGCACGTATCTCGTCAAGCATGCACATACTGCTATTTCATCCTTAAAGCGCCGTTATTATACTCCTTTTGACTGCATAGCGCAACTCACGCCCTCCGACTCACGCCCTCCGACTTATCTTTACATTTCGCTAAAATATCCGGGATATTGGACTTGTCAAGCGATGAAAAGGCGAAACACTTTTTGCCGAGATGGTTGTGTAATGTTGCCAATGTGGTAATGTTGCCAATGTGGTAGTGTTGCCAATGTGGTAGTGTTGCCAATTGCCAATGTTGCCAATTGCCATTTTAGCCCCCAATCTTTTTCTTCGCCGTTGTCACGCTCGCTGACAGAATGCGGGACAACTCCTTGGATTCAGCTATTAAGTCACTCAGCCTCGTAATTTCAATATATCCTGATTCTCCAATTAACTTCAACCATATGCGAGTTTCCGATAATTCCTTCATTGCAATCTTCAGCTTATGCACAAAATCTTTTGAAGATTCTGCCTCACATGCCTCCGCATAATTTGCAGCGATACTTGTTGCAGAGCGAAACATCTGATCTGCAAAATTTGCACTTCCAACCAATTTGACAGGTAGCAACGCGCAAGTCTTGACGCACTGTGCCGCAAATTTAACAATTCTATCTTCAAGTAACATTATGCCGCCCTCCCCATTGGAAATTGGACTTGGGAAGTGGCAACACTATCACATTGGCAACATTTCACTTCATCAAGCATAACCTGAACGCCGCGAATCGTGAAGATTCGCGAACGTATCAAATCTGAGTTTGATAATTCCTGTATGGTCAGCTCGTTCATACCCTATAAGATTACCGCAAGAAACGCTTGAATTATATCATTTTTTGCCACGGCAATGATCGAGGTCTTAAGAGGTCTTAATAAAATCTGCTCGTGCCCGTACTTTTTATCTCTGTTGCAAATTGTTATGGTGACGAAGCGGTTGCTCCGCCTATATTCGTTTCAATCAGTCCTCTTTTCTTCCTTTCATTGTCTGGCTGCTGACTTAAATGAATTCATCCATGTTATCTGGTAATAGAGGTTCTTTTGGCAATAATTCAACAATCGGCTTAAGTAACTCATCCAATATTGGCAAATCATAGCTGATTGCATTCCACACAATATCAAGATCGATATTTGCATAGTCATGAACGAGACGATGTCTAAGCCCCGCCCATCCAGCAAAATCAATCTCAGGATGTTCTGCACAAAAGGCATCCGAAATATTGTTTGCCGCCTCCCCTAAAACCTGCAAGTTGTAAATAATCAATTCTGTGCAATCATCACCTTCACGCATCATTGAGCGCTCCAAGCCTTCCATTTTAGACTTGATTCGTTCAACTGTACGCATCATATGCAAAAGACGATCCTCGTCTCTATAATTAGCGCCGCCACTTCTCATACAGCAACCGCCTCCCGACAAACTCGATTGGCAAAACGAGGAGAACTGCGCAAAACACCGGTAGAAACAACATCTACGCTACGTCCGAGAAGCAAAGAACAAAAGTCCTCAATCGCAGCGTAATCTCTATGACTAACATCCTTACCGAACTTCACCAAAAAATCCACGTCGCTTTCAGGAGTTTCCTCTTTGCGTGCGCACGAACCGAACACCCAAAGCTTTTCGGCTTTGTGCGCCCTTGCGACAGCGTAAATCTCATCGCGCTTCGCCCGTATCTCGTCAAGCATACACATGATTTTTATCTGTAAAACGCCGTTATTATACTTCTTTTCCGCTCTCTACGCAACCGGAACAGGCATTGCCAAGGCTGGGGCAGATAGGGCGGAGGCGCGGCGACTTTCGAGGTGGTGCGGCGCATTCTGTTCACCTCTGAAATGCTCAATGCGAGTTTTACAGTGTAAATTGCCAATCTCGAGAACCAGACAAATTCAGGAGGCGGTGGATTCGCGGACGATGAGCGTTGTATCCAGAAGAATCTGCCGCGGCGGCAGATCGGGATTCTTTATGCGCTCCAGCAAGGTGCGAAACGCCGTGGTCGCCAGATCGAAGCAGGGTTGACGGATAGAGGTCAAGGCCGGCTTCATCCTGCCGGCTTCGACAACATCGTCGAAACCGGCAAGCTTGACATCCCGCGGAATGCGCACTTTCAGCCTGGCAAGCGTTCTAGAAAGTTTCAATGCCGCGAGATCGTTGGAACAGACGATCGCATCCGGGCGATACGCGGCCAATCCGGCAGCTATCAAACCGACATCGGCAGGCTTCGCCTCGATTATATCCACATGTCGGCCGGTGACGCGGTAGACTTCCGCGTCCACGCCCGCAAAACGCGCATGAACGCTGTCGGCGCTGAGTTTGTAGAGCAGGCAGCATATCCTTTTCGCCCCCGCATCGATCAGATGCGCCGCGACCTTGCGTCCGGCATTGAAGTTGTCGATCGCGACAAGATCGTACTTGCTTCGCGCAGGCGGAGGAAGGATATCGTAGTCTATCAGAACAACCGGTATGCCAGCTTTGTCGAGTATGTCGGCGATTACCTCGTTTACGCTCTGCGCCTCTTTCGAATAAGCGACCGGCTGCATGATCACGCCTGCCGCAGGAATCGAAACCAAATGTCGTGCAAGACGTTCCGCCTGTAGACCGCGAGGTTTGTGAGCTACCGGAAACACATCTCCGGCCACAAGATCCATCCCGTATTGATTGCAGTTGCAGACTAGGCCTTCCATAACCGCGGAAAAGAACTCCGAATCCGCAGTTCCCGGAATCGCAAGCCCGATTGTGCGGTTCACCTTCGACACAAAAGTGCCTGACCCCTTCCGCACCGTGACAAGGCCAAGACGCCTCAGCTCTGCAATGCTGCGCACCGCGCTTGGACGCGAAACACCAAAGCGCCGCACTATCTTTGTAAGACTGGGAAACGCGTCGGAATCCGAATAGATACCGGCGTGAATCTCATCGCGCAAAACCTTCGCAATCTCGATATAGTCAATCATCGCATGAAAAGCACCTAAAACAGACTCTTTACCAATCTCAATCAGTCCTCTTTTCTTCCTTTCATTGTCTGGTTGCTGATATGAAAATCAAAAATATCATCTTACTTCGCAACCGCTCCTTGCATCTGCCCATTGGCAAATTCAGGATGTGTCAAGCGCTGTTCTTCGAGCAATGCATCAAAGAACTCCCTGAACGACTTATATTTAGCCGCTATCGCATCCTTGATCGCCCTCAATTCCTTTGTTGCTTCAGTTTCCATAATCATATTTCTCTATTATTTCCGCTTTCAAAAAACTTATGCACTTTAACGCCTCATGCGTACAAAAGCAAATCTGATGCGTCGGATACTTGAATTTTACCAAAGCCCAGAACGCTTCGCGGGAGATTACGCCGCTTACGAAATCATTGACGTAATTCCAGACCGTATCATTCGCCATCGGGCCTTCAACGATATCGAAGTTATGTTCTTTCCCGCTGCGGCATTCGGCGATAAAATCGAGCCATTCATCCGTCATCGCATTGAACTTCTTAACCGACAACCCCTCGATAGTTTCAAATTCGTAATGGTTTATCACCGCGACAAGATTACGGTCTCGCTTCGCCCAGCGCTCAGCCTGCGCATAATTCGCCGTGCAATAAAACCCGAAACCGAAATCTTTGGCATAAACCGCTTTACGGATTTCAGGCTTTTTAACCTCAACATCACTGGCGTGGTAAAGTATCATTGCAATAACCTCCCCGCCTTATATGATTCCCACTGATAACTCGGGTTTTCAAAATAGACGCCATTGGCGAAATCGGAGATTTCATCAATGATAAAAGAGCTAAAAACCTTCCGAAACGGAGAGAGCATATCTGCAACGGTGATAATTGGCGCATCAGAGCGCCCCATTTCACTCTCGATTAGCGTCGAATACACGCGCCCGATTGATGTCGCTGTTGGAATTGAATACTTGCAGTTCGTTATCGTATCATAATCGCCGTTTTTAATTCCACAATCGGCTATAAGTTCATCCGACACCCTTTCAAACGGCAGGCAGTGATTCAAATCGGCATATTCAAGGTGGTGTTTAAGACAATCGTCATCCATCGCGGCGACAATATCGCCGCGCTTATTATTCGTTTTACGCCCGACATACTCTACTAGCGAACAGACATAAAACAAATCATTCTTTTTCTTTTCGTCCAACACAAAACACATTATAGCACTTTTCTTATTATAATCCCACTATGTGATCCAAACACATTTAAGGAGCTTCTTCCTGCTACTTCCTGTGCGGAAAATCTGTTTTCGCTCCGCCAAAACGCCACACGCTTCAACGAAACCTTGTTTCAATCAGTCCTCTTTTCTTCCTTTCATTGTCTGGTTGCTGATATGAAAATCAAAAATATCATCTTACTTCGCCGCCGCTTCCATCGTCGGTCCATTGGCAAATTCAGGATGATGTTCTGCCTGATACTTGAGAAGATCTTGAAAATAATCATGAAATGATTTATATCCAGATGAAAGTTCTTCCTTGATCTTCCAAAGTTCTTCCATTATTTCAGACTTCAATTCCATTTCATACCTCCTTCATCAATTGTTCGGGCGTACAGATCAATGGACACGCAAAACCATTAACCTTGCATGTTTCATATATCTTGGGCATCGTCTCACCATTTGCAATATGTCGACAATTCCATGTGACAAGAAAATCCATCCTGTTCACAGCCGCTATTGCAATATGAACAGCATCCTCATAACTTGTTCTCGGAACAGCCGTCGCTTCAAGCAATTTCTCTGCCAGATTCTCTGCTTCAGGTATAATAGGTAATTTCTCCAAACGAGCAACAGCCTCCATCCTTCGAGCGGCAGCATCCGCGTCACCTCTTTGTGCCTCACGCTCTACAAGAACAGAGGAAAAAAGCTCATAAGACGTCTCGGCATCATCCCACCATTGCTGCGTAGCGACTTGACGGGCAAGATCAACAATATTAAGCGACCGCCGCGCGGTCAGGTTGCTGACCACGCTCGTTTCGACATAAACTTTTTTCTTTGCTTCCGCCATACAATCCTCTCGAAATATCGCTACTATTATACATCTTTTCATTGCCGCACGCAACGACGCAGGCCCTCACCGCTCCCGAGGAAAGTTCTACAATGTCGTGAGTCAAATCGGAAAGCCGGATTGTCGAGGTGGAGACAAGAGGCGAAATGGGAAAACGATAGAGATCGAAAGAGGAGGGAGAAGAGAAAAAGGAAGGTATGCGCCCCCTCGGGGGCATCGCGCCAAAAAAAGGAGACTTGAAAAGGCGGCCTCGAAACCGGGGTTATCTTATCAGCACTTTAAACCCTGTTTCCTTGAACGTCACGGTCAATGTGGATGTGCCCGATCCGGCGTCATCAACAATATCCCGCGACATATGCACCGACACAAGCCCCTGCGGTTTCTTGATGTCTAGCTTGGCAAACACATCGTCTGCGATTTCCGATTTCACGGTCATCACCCCCATCGACAGAGCCTCCTTTGCACCGGTTGCACCGGACACCAACCGCACCGGAACTTTCGTCATGCCTCCGGCGAGCGACAGGGCAAGCGGCGAGGAAGTCCTGTCGTTTCTCAATCCGTATGTCTTGAGGGATGCATCATCTGTGTCCATATCAAGCTCAATTGCCACATCAACACCCGTTACGGAGTTGGAGAACACAAGATCAAGTCCATTGAACGCATCGGCCGAAAGCGGTTTCAGGACACCGCCCTGAACATAGAGCGTGCGGTTGATGGCATCATCCGGCGGCAGATCCGCAAGCGCACCTTCCGCATCGAGAAACTTCAACTCGCCGCCCATGGCAAGCGTACCCGCCCCTTGCTTATAGACGCAGCCGTTTACGGTGACCGGCTGCAGAAGCGTCAGCGAATCTCCCGCTGCCGGCGTTTCAAGCTGAGCTATGCCGGAAAGGAACAACCCGCGGGTCCTATCGGTGAACTCAACCTTGTTTGTGGTGATGAGCCGCGGCATCTTCGCCCTTCCACCAGAATTTCACCTCGCCATAGCCGCCCTGCCTGTTCATCTGCAAGCGCGTCACCGTAGCCTTGCCGGAGGAAACCTTCATCACCGCCGCAACGATCTGGTTCGTCATTGCATATATGCCCGCATCAACTGTTGGATATACATTGCTTCCCATACCTCCGAGAATCCGCCGCGAGCCGCGCTCGACAAACAGCTTCACCCCGAATGCCGCCTACCCCATTGCATTCTTGCGTCCGCCCGATCACACCCATCCCGCCCTTCCAAATCCTCACTACCCAAACGATCAATCACAGCAATCAATACCCCGCGCTTCTTCAACGATTCCTACCACCCATTTACCCGATAGGCGCGCCATCAAAAACCATTGCCGAAACACCCAGATGTCATCAATTCTCACAAATTATAATTTGTGAGAATTGATGACCGCAAATTTCAGGAATGCATTGGCGAACCTTTCTTCTTGGGGCACAGCCAAGACGGTTGCATTCACCGATAATTTGGCAAAACCAAGGGCCGTCAATTCACCGACAATGCGGTAGCAGGTCTTTATCGGCATGAACGAGCGTTCCGCAAGGACTTCGACAGAAATCTCGCCGTCTTTGTTCAGCACTGAAAGAATTGCCGTCTTACGGGCATTGGAGAATGCCGGCAAAACGGCAAGCACCCTATCCTTCCAAGCTGGCGCCTCTATGATGCTCTCGAGCTCGTCGACAAGGCGCATAAACTCCCGAGCGCCGTCACGCCGCCGTTCATAGAATACATTCTTGCCGCGCCGCACCGCAACAATGAACCCCTGCACATTGAGCATGCGCAGATATTGACTGGTGACCGATTCCTTCTCGTCAACGGCGGCACTTATGTCACTCACCGAAACAGGGTGACTGGAAAGCATCACCGTACGAAGCATCTCAAGGCGAATCGGATTGTCCAACGCTCGACTCACTCTCCATGGTATAGGTACATATTCTTGCATGAAAGAAATTAAACCAAAACACAGAACCAAACGCAAGCTCAATTCTCACAAATTATAATTTGTGAGAATTGAGCACAGAACGTGAGGGATGACCAGATCCCGAAAATGAGAATTCGATTCGGAACAATTCTCTCGCTTCTAATGTAATGAGGCCGCGGGATGATGAGAATATGGTTTGGACTGATTCTCAAGATTACGGTTTCTGAGAGGATTAGCAAGATTACGGCTCGGACGAAATCTTATGTATCTCTAAAAAAAAAACGCTATTTCACAAAACCACCAGAATCACAAGCGAAATTACCACTCTTTTCAGGGTCCCACCCCAATTATTCGTTCCCGAATTTCAGGCGGAACGCAAGCGGTTCTTCTTCGGTCTTCCGGAAATCGGCGTCTGCATGTCTCGGACAGGGTGAAATTGTCGAGAATGTCAGCGCCGAGCGGGACAAGAATCACCTGAATTGCACAAAAAGCCAACTTGAAAATCACGGCTTCTTCGAGACCTCGACAAACTTACCGTCCCTCAATTCGAAGAAATCAAGGCGAACACGAGGAGGATTGTTGACAGGATCCTTGCGCCAGGCTCGCATGTTTCCTCCCAGAGCCCGGACTGCAAAAAACACTTTTGCATCGGACTTGGCCACGGATTTCGGGAGCATGTCAAAACCTTCGAAGCAGGAGAACGCGACAGTCTCCACTTCCTTCAGATCCCCGGTCACACGAGCCGTGCCGCCATAGCACCCAAAGAAAAGATACTTTCCGTCCGTTGCCATGGTCTGGACGCCGTAACGAATGTCAAATCCAAGATCAAGGTCAACATTGTCCTTCTCTGCAAGATCAAGACCCAGACGCTTTACGCAGCACATAGGATGTTTGCCTTTACCCCATCTGTCTACACCGACATAAATGGTGTCGCCAAGCACTGCTATCCCGTCCAACGCCTCAGGAAACCACCTCTCGTCCAAAACATTGAGGTTTTCATCCCATACACGTACCAGTCCCTGCATGCCGTCTTTGCGCAGCTTTTTATTGCGTATCACAAAAGCGCCGTATATCTTCCCGTTGGCATAGGCCGTGTCGCCAAGATGGGCAGGAGTCTCAATTGTCTTGATAAGCTTGCCGTCCCAGCCAATCTTCGCAATGCCAAGCTGATGCGAAAGATACACCCCCTGTTCTGAACAGCATGCCCCCTGGACGTGACCGGCCTTTATGAGCATATCCAGTTCATGCGGTACGGTGTATACCGGAGCCATACTGAATCCAGAGAAAACCTGCAGATGCGCAAACAACAGGGTAAACACGACAGCAACTTTACTGTTCATAATCGCGCGTCCTTCTTTATGGTACACCGCAACCCGATTGCGTATCCTGGAATCATCTTAACACGATTACGGTACCCTTCACATTGATCTTCTCCGGATTTCCGACCGTTGAAAACCCAGGATCGCTCTGCATCGCATAATCGGCTGAAACCCAGGCGACATCCGATGGAGCGGCGCGCAGACGCATCTCATCCATCCAGCCCGGGAATGGGGTGTTGCTGGCGTCGCCCTTGCCCAGAAAAAGAGCGTTCGCAGTATTTGTGGGGGCATAGTTTGCCGATTTGATATGCGTTCCGTTGATGTACAGAGCCACCCCGCCACCGGAATAGGTTGCTGAAAGATAGACAAAATCATTTGTGCTGTCAAACGCCGTGTTGGCGCACTTCATCTGCTTATTGCCACTCGGGGTGTGGGTGGCCACATTATACGACAACGGCGATTCCATCAAGGTCAGCTCGAAACTCTGCGCCACGGAAAAGACCCGCGGATTCTTTTCCCCAAACGGCAAGGCCTTAACCCATGCAGACATTGTGAAGTTGCTTATGTCAAAGGTTTCGTGGTTGATGGGCGTAGTCTCGATATAGTCATAGTCCTGCCAACGAATTTCCGTACCGTCGCTTTTGTGCGTACCATCTCCGAAAAACGCCGTTCCAATCTTCCCCGGATCGGAAAGTCTGGGTCCCGCCCCGTTCACAGTTCCATCCATGCCCGCGCCCGACGAGTCCGCCGCCGATCCGGAGAAGTGCCATACGCCTATGTAATTTGCCTGAGACCAAACGGACGTCTCCGGAAGCGCCTGCGCCGCCGAAGCGTTCGGCCTATAGTACATCCACAGCGTAGATGGCGACGGGACGAACGCATCCAACCGCACCCATACGGTAGATTCGCCTTCCGGATTCCAGCAATCAACCTCATGCGGTAGCACAAAGCCGTTATCATCCGTAAAACGCAGATCGTTTTCTGCATCGGCGCATTCGCTGTACACCGGCGAACCTTGCGGAATGCGTATCAGAACCGGAAACGAATAAAGAATCTTATCTACACCGCTGCCCTTGATTGAAACACTGCATCTGCGGCGGAAATTCTCGGCGTCAATCAACTGAGTCCTGTCTATGTCCTCCAATTCGCCGACATCGGCAAAATTCGGATCGTTCTGGGTTGCATAGTCAGCCGCCACCCAATCCGCGTTTGACGCAACAAATCTCAGACGCATTTCATCCATATAGCCTCTAAAGGAAGAGGCGTATCTGTTTGGATAGCTGCCGAGCCTCAAATCGTTTTCCGACGGCGTCACAGAGAAACCAGAAGCCTCACGGCCTTCATACTCGCCATTCACATACAGGTCGCAGCCTCCATCCCGGAAGACAGCCGTCAAATAAACATAGTCCACGGTGCAGTACTTAGTTGTCTCCTTTTTATACTGTTCAGTGGCGCCGACCGCCGTATAGGTATTGGCATTCTTCACCTGCAATCCGAAGCCCGTTGTCTGATTAGACGGATCGTTTTTGTTGCAAAATACATATCGGGCCCCTTCAATAACCTGGATACCTGATTTAACCCATGCGGACAAAGTGAAATTAGTTCCGTTGAAATCCCCTGAGTTTATGACTCCGGTTTTGACGCAATCGTTGCCGTCTCCGTAAAATGCAGTGCCGACCTTGCCTCCCGCACTGAAGGACGGCTCGCCCACATTGGTCGACGCCATTGCGCTGGGCGAGGAGTCCGCCGCCGATCCGGAGAAGTGCCATACGCCGGCATAATTCGATTTGCCCCACACTTCGGTAGATTGTGCAGAAGACTGTCCAATGCCGCCGACATACATCACTATTCTGGACGACGCGCCGCCAAGAACCGGTACGTTCACCCAGACCGTCGACTCACCGTCCAGATTCCATACGTCAATCTCATGGGGTAGGAGATTCCCGGATGCATCGGCGAAGCAGATGTTTGCGGAATCGCCGGCCGTTGCGGAATGGATGGCCGAATCCGACGGTATGCGCAACAGAACCGGAAAATCACGAAGCTCCGAACCGCCCGTGTAGCCCGGAAACGTTACATTGCATTTCCAGCGGAACAGCGTCGTATCGACCTTCTCCGCCTGCGCCTGACGGCAGATTCCCACCGCCGCCAATGCCATGAACACAGCTGCCAATGTTTTCTTCATAATGATTCTCCGTTTTCATCAGTTCAGGTTGACGATAAATACCTAGTTCGATGCATCTGAAGAGCTCACGAAAAGGGTCCCCCACGTCGACGGAGTGTGCGGGACGCCATTTTGCCACCCAAACGCCCCGCATTTCGCGTTCCTGTCGGGGAGTCCAAGCGAAACCCTTTCGAAAAAACGGAGCTGCGGATTGACGTTCGGCTCAAACTGCAGGGATGAGAACGGAATGACGACAATGGCGCGCCAGCCTTCCTGGGTCTTTTCGACACGGCTCTCCCACTTGCAGTCCTTGCTCCCATCCGAAACGACCGCTTTGTTGCGGGTGCCGTCCGCCGCCAGCATGAAGTGCCGGTAGGAAGCCCGGTCCGCCTCGAAAAACAGTTCTATGAAATCCCCAGTCGAGCAGGCGTTGCGGTCCGAAGTGGAATGCGTCACGACGGGCAGTCCGCCCTTCTTCACGTCAATGCCGAGGACGAGTTCCCGTTCGTTCGCATAGATGCGCGTATTGACGCCGGCGGTTTCAGGGATGGCGGCAGGGCGTATGCGGGTGAAGCCCGTCAACGACGTACCCCGCGACCACGGCTTCCCGTGGAACATGTCGAAATGCGGCTTTTTCGGCGTACCCGTGAAACGGACGCGCGTTTCGACCTGTTTGTATTTGGGCGATTCGTCGATCCACATCTCAAGGATGCGCTGCATGGATGCAATCCATTTTCTACGCTCTTCGCAATCCGCTTTCGCAAAGGCCGCTTTCAGCGCTTCCCGGCACTTGTCGGATATTCCGTTCTGGACTATGTAGATCGATGCCATTCGGAACGGATTGTCGCAGAAGCCTGACGAGATGCTGTTGGAGTACCATGACCTGCGCACCTCGCCATAGAAACGCCCTACATCACCGGCGGCAGGGCCGAACGTACGCGAAAGGAATTCCCTGCGCAATGCCGCCGGGTCAAGGGACGGATTCCAGAAGAGCCGCTCGACAACCCAAGCCTCCATCGCATTCATGTCGTAGAATTCGGATCTGGGGCGCATTACTCCCTTTGCATTGGCCCCCTGCATCACTTCGTCATCGGATTCGACAATAGGCGCATATACGTATTTCCCTCCTTTTTCAAGGAAGTAGCGCAGGTCGACTGCGGCGGTGTCGGCCATCGGCCTGGGGAAGAACAGGTTTCCGCACCAGTAGTACTCCCTGAGTCCGATCTCCGCACCGCTTGCAAGCCAGCCGTCGAGCTTTTCCCTCCAGCGGCGATTGGTCGAACCTTCCACAAACGATTCGCGCATGTTACGCGGATAGGGGCAGAAGCGGACTATGATGTTCTTCTCGAGCTTGATGCGCGGAGCGTCGGTAAGGTGGTAGTATCCGTGGACTATGGCCTTCGCGCCTGGACGGACCGCCGCCACGCGCCGGGCGACCTGGTTGTAGAACCGGAAAAAGCGCGTCGAACGGTAGGCCGGATCGCCAGCCTCAAGGAACGTTCCGTCATCCAGGCGTATCGGCTTCTGGCACTCGTCGCACTGGCATGTAAGCACACGGTCCTCTATCGTGATGTTTATCAGCTTGATGTCGCGCGGCACGGATGGCATCTTCCGTTCGACGGCATCGCAGAACGCCTTGACGAATCCAGGATTGCTTTCGCAGAAATTCATCTTCCCGCCCGTCCAGCGCTTGCCGTCGATCATCATGCGGTATTCCGGATGGTCGGGACATTCCGTCTTCGGGAACCACACCTTCTGCATGTTGTGTCCGCGGCCGCCGCCCCAGTAATCCTTGTGACATCCGATCATGCCGTACCGCACCGCAAGGGTGCGATGCTCCAGACGGGTGCCGCGATCATGCAGCGACGTATCGCCGTTGCGCACCCTGTAGCGCCAGATTTCCGGCAGTTTCGAGCCCGAACCCAATGTCCGCCTGAGGAATGCGGGAATGTCCACATACTCGTCCTGAAGTCCCTTCCATCCGTCCGGCGCCGGACGCTTCGTGTAGAAGCAAAGGTCGCCGCCGGGCCTTGGCCAAATGATATCGGTATGCCGCTCCAGCCACTTGTGGACACCATTGACGAGTCCCTTGGGATTTGCCGCAACAAAGTTCAGCACGCCGTCCCTCCATCTTACGGCATATCCGTCAGTCCCTTCCAGACGATTCCAGTCGGCGGCGAACAGACCATTCTCCGAAGGCAGCCGGAAACGGACGGGCGGAGCGGAACCGAAAACCTTCGTCGCAAAGTTGGTGAACTCCTCATGCGCCCATTCGACGGCCGGATGGCTCGACATAGGATAATCGAACGACCAGAACTTCTCGGGAGAGAGAAACACGTGCCCGACAATCCCCGTAATGTCGAACATCCAATCTTCAAGAAGGCCTTTCTCCGCCTTTTTGAATACGGCCTTCCAGAGTCCGGCATCGGCCCCCGCCTGCTCGATATGCCCCTTCCAGGCAAACACGGACGGACAGTTGTATACGCTCCGGCCCGTCGAGGAGACCAGCTCGACTCCTATGGCTTCGCTGCCGTCACCCGAAACAAAGAATCCGAACTCCGGCGCATATTCCGGAACGGAGAAATACAACTCTCCCTGAGAGCCGATGGCCGCACACCAGTCAGACGTAAGATCGGCAGCAATGGGAGCAGCGCACTCAAGAAGCGACAGCTGCAGGCCGATGCGCCTTGAGTCAAGGAAATAGAAGCCCGCCCTGGGCGCATCGAACTTCAGCGTCTCCACGTCCTTCCCCGGCAAAGGGACGGAAGCAATAATCTTGCCGTCAACATCGGAAAATTCCACTTCCCCGGATACGGCGCGGGAATATCTGCCGATGGGATTTTGCCTCCACTTGAACTTTATGGTTCTGGCGCGATCGGCATAGAATACAAACCGCAACTGATGACGGAAACGGATTGGCGAGAGCTTGACCATCTCGCCAGGACGGGAGTCTGAAACCCTGGCCCGGGAGAAATCCGGAGCAGGCTTAACGGTCGGAACCTTATTCTTCGCCGAAAGGAACGGAAGGTTTCTGACAACCCATTCGTCATCAACCTTCGTCTCGACCACTCTTCCTCTCTTATTCCGCTCGACGATGCGACAACCGGTGAACTCGCAGGTGAACGGGCATCTCAGAGAGGCCTTTATCGAAAAGACGTTGTTTCGCGGATGCTCGAACGAGCTGTCGCGGAATATGAGCCGTCCGCCGATTTCCGAGCGGTCGTCCCGCGTGTTGTGCACGGTGACAGCTGTTGCATTGCCAATGGTGCGGCAGCGTTCAAACACCATGTCAAAGGGCTGCGATTTTCCCGGAACCAACCTGCCCAGGGCAAGCTCTATGCCATGACTCTTGTTGTTCTCAAAGACACAGTCCCGCATCACAATGCCCCGCATCAGATCCTCCGGGGAATTCGGCTCGAAGTCTATCCCCGACTGCGGCGGCAATCCGCGTGTGTTCTTGAACGTGCAGCGTTCCACAATCAATCCATCGACACTTGTGACACTGATTCCCTGACGGACGCTTGTATCGACACATACGTCTTCGATGCGTATGCCGGTGGAGGCGCGCACGCCGTCTGTGATGCCGAAAGCCTTGCCCCGGCGCTTCTTGAGAGCGCCCACATAGATGCCGTCGCCTCCGGCGTTAAGTATCTTGAGTCCCCTGACTATGGCATTGTGCGTCCCCAGTATTGTTATGGCGTGACGCCATTCGGATTTCCGGTACGGAGGCTTCAGGTAATCATCGTGGTGCATACGAAGAACGCCTTTGCCTCCTATCACGACATTGCTGCACCCCGGAAACGAGAATACGCAATCATCCTTTCCGAGATACGCGCCTTTCTTGGCCTCCACCACCGCACCATCCTCGAAGAATATCTCCTGGTTAGAACGGCCCCGCAATGGCAGCACAATCCAGCGGCGGGCATCGACCACAACCTTTTTCGCTCCGGAATCGATTGCCGCCTGCATAAACCTGGTGGAATCTTCAGCGTCGAAGCCAAACTCCGAAACCCGCACCACATCCTTCGCCAATGAAGACGCGACGGCCAATGTCACCACGACCGCAAGATTGAACTTATGTGTCATCCTGCAGAGCAGAGATCCATGCCCCGGCATTGCCGATGCTATTTTCCCCACGTCAAACCGTACATGCGGATTTCCCGCATACGGCTTTCCATTGATCGCTTCTCTCTTTGCCACAGCTTTCGTCCTTTCTTCGCTTTAAATGGCTGTGAATTATATTTGTTTTTTTTTTCTGTCAAATCCGCGTTTTCAACGCCCAAGATCACACGCACCCTCGTTGCGGTTTGCAAAACGGTAAAGGCGGATGGCATCGGGCGCGAGCGGAGCATCGGGCGCAACGGCTCCCGTCTGCGGCTCTGTTACGGATTGCGGTTTCCCCAATCCGTCCACATTCACTGCCGCCGGTTCTGCTGAAATGTTCCAGACGATGACACCACTGCCTTTCTTGCCAATGAAACGCTTGGCTATACAGCCTTTGCCGGTAAATATGAATCCGTCCGTATCCACGAAGCGGCCTTCGAGAAGAATATCCGAGTTGGCGTGCTGGAAGTCTGAAACCGCTTTCATGTAGCCGGCAAGAGTCCCCTTCGGCCCCGACTTCAGTATGGCGAAGTTGGGCACTCTGATAACGGTCCCGTAGTTTGTGGTGACATTGCCGGTTTCCGCGTATATGCGGTCCGGTCCATACCGCAATTCAACATCGTGGCGCATGCCGAACACAACAGTATAGTTCACCATCGGCCTGTCCTCGATCGGCGTGGGCACGCGCACGGTGGTGGCGAGTTCCGGGAACGTGTAGCGGACAAGTTCCGGCCATTCATTGCCGGGATTCCGGCCGTTTCCGCGAGACTTCATGAACGATTCGCAAGAATCGCGGCTTGCGCAGTAAGAAATACCGTGCCAGAACGCAATGGAATCCATAATAGTGTCGTGGAAGCCCTCCGTCATAACCGCGAAATCGGGATCCACCGTACGCATTTCGGCTGCGACACGGTCAAGAAAACCGACACGCTCCTCCGCGTAGCTGTATGCCGGCACGAGATGGCCATGCCCTTTACCGTAGCAGGCGTACGGACCAGATACACCGAGCTGATCGTAGAGAATCGCGTCTGCCCCCAGATTCTTCGCATTGCGGGCGAGGGACAGCATCCTGTCGAACCACGGCTTGGAATGAAGACAAGCGAGCGCCTGATCGTAATTGGGAATGTCGCTATACTTGTGGTAATGCTGAATAACCAGTCCGCCGTCTTTGCGGATAAGCGAATGATCTTTGCCGTACTCGTTCCAATACCTGGTTGCGCCGACATGCTGAAGCTGCCCGTTCGCGTACAGGCAGACCCGCTTGCCGCGCTTCTTGAGAAGTTTGATTCCTTCGACAAGCGCATCGCGTCCGCCCATCTTCGGACACGGTTCGTAGTCGGGATAAAGATGATCGTGTCCGCCGACGGTCCAGCCGAAGAGCCCGATCATGTCGAGGCCGAGCGAATCCGCATAGTCCGCCAGTTTCCCGAAATCTCCATAGGGCCAGAAAATCTCCTCGTTCTGCTGCTTGAGTATGACGAGAAGCCAGCCGTTCACCTGTTTCGTCCAGGCGGGGGAAGCAGTCGCTTTGTGAACCGTGTCATACCAGGCGCGATACTTCCGCGCCGCCGCATGCCAGTCGCCTTTGTAGCGGACGTATGACACCATAGGCAGCTTCCATATCTGCCCTGAAGCGATGAAGACTAAGTGCTTCGGCACAATTGCCGCCTTGTCACTCTCAGGCCGATAGCGAAGCGCGAAACTCTTCGCGTTCGCGCGGGAATCCAGCACCATCACCGACGCGCCGGATATTCCGTCGTCGAGCGCCACCCACGGCATGGTGAGCTTGCGGCTTGGATAGACATACGTCTCGAATGTAAATTCTCCTTCTGCCGCGGATTTCCATTCGACCGCATCACAGGAATCGTTTATCTGCGCAAAATTCGACACGCGCCGCCCGAAACCTTCCGGCACGTAGAATCCAGAACGGGCCTTATCTACGGGCAGCCCTTTTATTATCGGACCTTCAAACGATGTCACAAGCCCTTTGCCGTTATTGGCGATGCGTCCGGTGAAATCCCATCCGTCCGCTGTTTTCACAGGCTCAAGCACGACCTCGATGTCACCCCGCGGCGCCTCGCTCGTCACCACCGCGACACTTCCGTCGGGCTCCTCGACCGTCAGCCGCCATTCCCAGGACATGGCAGAAGCGTTTCTTGCGACCGCACAGGCCATGACCACAGCGGCAAACCGGCCGCATGCTCCAAGTTTCATGCTAAATATTGATTCTCTCGTATCCATTGTCTGCAAGGCTCCGAATCTACCGTTGACCGGTGACACTCCATTGAACTTCTCTAGAACTCACGGCGTTCGCTGTTTGCCGCGCAGGTATCAACATTCTCGACGATGAGGCAGCGTGTCCCGGGTTTCGTTACGATCTGATGCCATGTTCCCTTGTGGACATTGTAGATCTTGCCGACAGACATCTTCACTTTCTGACCGCTCTCCCCGATAAGAAGCGTTGCTTCACCGGCAAGAAGAACAAACACCTCGTCCGTCTCATTATGCCGCTCCATGTATGTCGGCGCGGTGAAGCGGTCTCCATGATTGAGGAACGCCACGCACCACCCGCCATCCTCAACCGCACGGATGTAATTGCCGCCGTCATACGAAACGACATCAAGTCCACATACCGGACTTTCTCTGCGAATTTCTTTCATGGCGCGGATTGTATCAAAACGGCATTCCATTCCTCAACGGGTAGAGTACATTAAACAGGCAACAGTTTTTACATGATTCAGGCAATTTGTGATATACTTCAACACATGAAAACCAAACGCACGAAGTCAATTCTTGTCGCAATCTCGTCATCAAATGCCGCCTCGCGCCAGAAACTGCGCGGAATCTACCGGTACGCCTTGCGCAAGGACGACTGGGACATAACCCTTGTACGCTCTCCTGCCGATCTCACGCCGCAGCTTTTGGAGGAATGCGCAAACGGCGATATCGACGGCTTTATCCTGTCTTCGGATGAATGCTCAACAGAAATCGGCCGTGTCGTTCCCGCAGACAAACCCATCATCGCCATTGAGATATGGAAAAAAGTCCCCGCAAAGCGCAGCAGACGAAATACGCTTGTGCTCAAAACGGACAACGCCGCCATCGGAGACATGGCGGCCGCGCATTTCAGATCTCTCGGACGCTTCTCGTCGTTTGCATACATCCCGGACGAAAAAGGGCGGGATTGGTCGAAGATGCGCGGAGATGCATTCATGGATGCGATTGCATCGTCCGGCCGCCATGCCGAGACCTACGATGCGACGCGGGAGACAATCCCTGAATTCCTCGCTCGCCAGGAGCTGCCGGTCGCCGTTTTTGCGGCGTGGGACTTTCTTGCCGCCAAGGTGATCAAAGACTGTCACCGAATAGACCTCAATGTTCCGTCGCAGGTTTCCGTTCTGGGAGTAGATGACGATGACCTGATATGCGAATCCGTGAGACCGCCCCTTTCCACGATTTTGGTTGACCGCATCAAACAGGGCTTTATGGCGGCCAAGACGCTTGATGCGATGATGAAGTTCCCGAAAGGTACCCATGCGCAGGATTACATTGCTCTGCCGATCAAGGTTGTGCAGCGTGAATCAACCGCCTATCTCTCCACCGGCGCCGCCATCATTGAACGGGCGCGAAAGTTCATTGAAGACCACGCCACCGAAGACATTGATGTAAACGACGTCGCAGGCGCACTTTGCATCTCTCGCCGGCTTCTTGATCTGCGCTTCGAGGAATCCGGGATGGGATCGGTTGCCGCCATGATCCGCGCGAAGCGACTTTCGGCGGTGAAGCGTCTGCTGAAGCAAACATCGCTGTCCGACTCCAGAATCGCCATGAGATGCGGATTCAAGAGCGTCGGCTCCCTTCGCAATCTCTTCCGCAACACCTTCGGCATGTCAATGCGCACCTACCGCATTCAACATTGAACCGCACAGGTAACACACCTGCACGCCGAACATTCCACGGAAACAAGCGGAGACGGCTCAGACGTTAAGCTGCGCCGAATCGCGTTCGACCCGGGATTCGTCGAGATCAAGTTTTGAAACATCGACATCGACAATGCCCAGAGGTTTCGCCTTGCGCCATCCGCCCTTGGTGAAATCCGGAATGTCGCATGAACCGGAGCGGCCGCGTACCGACCTGTCGGAAAGTTCGGCGATGCAGCACCAGCTCGCCAGATCATACACGTCCATATCCATGGGAAGTCCGTTCTGCAGACAGTACGCCCACCTCAGATCCATGAGGAAGTCCATGCCGCCATGCCCGCCGACCTTCCTGGCGATCTCGCCGACGGATTTCCAAAGCGGATGCCTGTAGGCTGCCGCAATCTCCGCCGTACGCCTTTCATCAAAAAACCTGTGAAGTCCCGCCCCTGGCCGCTCCTCCCATCCGAATCTTGTCATGCCCGGATCGTCGCCGTATGTGCGCCACGGCATGCCGTGGAATATCCCCTTCGTTCCCGTGACCATGTTTATGCGCGAATACGGACGCGGGCTGGATATGTCGTGCTGGAGCATTATCGAACAGCCGTTCACGGTGCGGATGAGCGTGGTGTTCATGTCTCCCATGGCGACTTTCGCGTCAGCCTTCCACGTTCCGGGGAAAGCATGTTTCGCATAGGCGCGAAAGTTGGCCTGACGCGACTCGAGAGACACGAGATAGTCGAAACGGTCTCCGCGATTGATGTTCATGTACTGGCAGACCGGACCAAGCCCATGAGTGGTGTACTGATTGCCTTTATGCCTCTGATTCCAGCGCAGGCGCCAATAGTCCCAGCACCCCTTGACCCCGTCCGGTTCCTGGTCGTAATAACTGCTGACGCGAAGATCGTGGATGTACGCGCATTCACCATGGACGATCTCGCCCAGCAATCCCTGCCGGCAGAGATTGAGGCCCAGCATCTCCATCTCGCCGTAGCAGCAGTTCTCGAGCTGCATGCAGTGAAGGCGCGTACGCTCTGCCGTTTCGACAAGTTCCCAGCACTCGTCGATCGTCATCGCCGCCGGAACTTCAATGAACGCATGCTTGCCGCAGTTCATCGCAAAAACCCCGATCGGAGCGTGCAGAGACCAGGGAGTCACATTGTAGACGCAGTCGATGCCGTCGTACCGGCACATGTCTTTCCAGGAATCCTCCCTTCCTGAAAACATCTTCGGCAGCGGCCTGCCGTTATCCTTAAGCCATTTGGCTTCGGCCTCGACCCGCACCCGACGGATGTCGCACAGCGCGGCGACTTCAACCCCGGGAATCATGGATATGCGATGGACGGCAGACGTTCCACGGCTCCCCAAACCGACCACCCCGACGCGCACCCTCTTCAGCGGAGCCGCCGCAAAACCCTGCATGGCTCCGCCGTCGCCGCCGAATCTGACCGCATTGGCGCATCCGCCCGCCATCGCCGCCGCGCCCATCCATGCAGTTCCCTTGATGAAGTCTCTTCTGTTCATGCTCATCGGATATCTCCTTTCAATCGATTCCTGAAAACGGCACCGTCCGCCCGGAACTCCCTATCTGCGGATCCTTAACACCTTCACGCCGTAGCACGGCCATTCGCAGGGAATGCGGACAACGCCGTCCTCGAACGAGAAGCCGACCTCGCCCCATCCGCCGTCCGGATTCATCACCTCCACCGAAGCAGGTCTTGCGTTGCGCCGGATCAGCAGTTCATCCTCCGTGTCATAGTTGAGGTTCCCGAAGAGGAGAATGTCCGAACCGTCCGCCGCATTGCGGCTCAGCGCGAGCACGTTCTGCGCGTTCATGCACACGTTCTCGAGCGGTGCGCCGTTAAGTTCGTCAAGCACATCGTTAAGGTATTGCCGACGCGCCTCGGAATAGAGCCATCCATACTTAATCCCAAGGTGAAAGGACATCACCGCCACCGTTCCGCCGAGCGCATTTCTGAACAGCACGGCCGCATCGGCCACCCGCTCCACGCTTTTGGACATTGAGCTCTCGCGCCATATCGCAGACCCAAGAACCTTCGCGCCGGGCAACGCCTCGAACAGCGGCGGATCGGAACTTTTGGGCAACTGAAGGATGTCGCCGTTCATCTCGCTGCGCTCCCCCGTGAAGAGTTTGACGCCGCACAGCTTCACCCCGATTTCAGGCCCAAAGCCCCTCGCAATGAGTTCGCGGGCCGCCAATCCGTCTATCAGCACCTTTTTGGAGAGCATCCGCCTGAGATCGGCATCACTGGAATTGATGACGCAGTTTGTCCCCCCCAACGCATATATGCCGTCAACGGCAAAATCCTCCGTCGCCCGGTAAGGGATTCCGTACCAGCTGAACATCTTCTGCGCCCACCCGTCCTGGTCGAACGTGTCGCGGAACCCCGCGCCCGCCACGCCGAATCTGGGATAATCCCGATGGCATGGGATCAGCAGACCGGCAAGCGACGTTCCGCGGACGGCTGCGGAAAGCGAAGGATAGAACCCTCTGTGGCGCTCAAGAATCCCGGTATAGTGACGGCTGACCGGATATCTGCCCTTGTGGGCGTTCACAAGCCAGAGCTTCGCCCCCTTCAAGCCGATGAAGGCGCTCATCGACAGCTTGGCGTGGAACGCAACGGACGACTTCGCCCACAGATTGTGCGGCCAGGTGTCCGCCTCGTCAAGAAGGAGAAGCCCCGTACCCTTCAGCCGCTCCGCGCTTGCCATTGTCCGCAGCGCGAGTTCGCCCATTGTCTCTTTCGGCGCAGATTCATAGTACTGTCCGTTCGCAAGGCGCGCCCACGCCGTATGCCTCGGCCCCGCCATCGTGCGCGCATACTCCGCGATGTAGCGGCGCGCCCACGCCGCACCCGGCTCGCACACGCCGGACGGGATCGAGGGATCGACGGAATCTATGCCTTCGCGCAAGAGCCGGCATATGCCCTTCACCGTATCGCGCTGAAGCTCCGCGAACGCCATGTGCTCCGCGCTCTTCCTGTCCGCCTTCGCGAGAAGATCGCGCAGGCCCTCCGGCGTGAGGCGCTTCCCCGTCCTGCGGTTGTACTCGGCCGTGTGCAGCGGACACGTGCATTCCGCCAGCGGCGAAAACGCACGGACGTCGTCATCGCTGAGTATGAGCGCGGGACGGCATTCAGCAAGTTTGCGCGCCGTTTCCCGGATGTAGGCCCGATAGCCGGGATCGAGAGGGCAGAAGCGGGTGACGGTCCCCTTCCAGTTGACGGCCCTCTGCCAAGGCTCGGTTTCCTTCTCCGCCAGATCGCTCGTCCAATGTCCGACGACGGACTGCAGAAGAATCGCAGGCTTCACCACGCTTCCTTCGAGAAGCTCGGCCCATCTGCGGTAGCTTGCAACCCCGGCCTCCACGGTCTTCATGGCCGGACGCCCCTGAGGATGCAGCGTAAGCGAATAAAGGCAGTATGGATTCCCCGTCCGCTCCGCAAACTCCCTTGCATCCGCCGCCGCAACTTCCTCCCTGCCGGGGCTGGACGGTATGATGTTCAACATCGAGAACGAGTCCTCGGTTATCACCTCACGGAATCCGGTCGTCGCGGCAAGCGAAACCGTGACAATGGACATTGCAAAAGAAAGGAAACATGTTGACTTAATCATCGGAACCCCATTCCTTTTCCGGCACGCGCGGCGCCGACGCCATGCATGGCGATCAATACCTCAAAAACGTGAAATGCCTCGCGTCCCACGGATCCATCTTCGGCTTGGGGCCATACGACGGATACCGCTTCGCGTTGAGGACGTTCAGCACACGACGGGCAAAATGCGACAGTTCCATACGATCCCCGCAGAAAACCTCAAGCTCTCCGATCCTGACGCCAAGCCGGGCGAACTCCCGGTTCTCCGCAATGCCGACAGCCGGACCGGACTTCTCGCCATCCTTTTTGCCGGCGGACCTGAAGAAAAAGCGGAACCTTTCGGCGATCTCCCGAGAATCCGCATCCGCCGAATGCTCCACGGCAAGTTTTGAAAGGTCCGAAAGGCAAAGTCTGCCGATAGCGTCCGCCGCAGCCGCAAGGGAAGCGTCGCGATATGCAAGACGCACGGTCTCGCCGCCCTTGAAATCAAGCGCCGCCGGACCGGAGAGGCGGTATCCCTCTATCGCATCCCTGCAGACGACCTTTCCGCGGAATCCGCCGGACTTCAGCATGAGGGTCATTCTTCCGCAGCCATCCCCCTCCCATGACGCCGAGAGCATTCCTTCGCCATCGACAGTCGCCACGGCCTCAAGCACGTTCGCGAGCAGGGCTCCGGCGGAAACGGACACCCGCATGCGTCCGTCGCCGAACGTGCTGTCGGCGGCGCCGCCGTAGAACGGCACGTAGAGGAAACCCTTGGCATCGGACTTCGCCCCGACAAGTCCGGTGGCGATTTCGTCCGGATACATGTCCATCACGATCTTCCGCGTGAGATTCGTCAGGTTGCACACGGCGATGAACGATCTGTCGCCAAGCCCGTACCGGGCCAGCTCGCATTCACCGCATTCCGGTTTCGCGCCGATGACGGGCTTCCATCCCGCCGCGTTCAGGCGCACGAACGCATGCGACATTTTGGCGACATATTCGCTCGTGTAGCGCACCGGAAGCGATGCGCAGGCCGCAAGCGACCTGTGCACGGCAAAACGGCCGAGGTCGTTCTTGAGCATGTCCAGCCGCCCCGCCGGCCACTTCGCATAGTTCGGATCGAAGCTTTTCGGCGAATAGCCCTCCCACAGGGTAAGCGCCTTCTCGCCCAGGGCGAGTCTGCTGTGCATCGGGAACGGCAGCTGATGGTCCCACGGTGTCGTCTCGTGCATGACGGTATCCGCGTACAGCATATCGCTGACATGCTGATACCTCGTATTCACGGCAGCACCGGCGCATCCGGGAAGTCTGCTATTCTTTAGAGTGTGCAGATATTCGAATATCTTTGCGTTCGCCACTCCTCGGACTACGCCAGGTCCGAATTCATCCCAGCTGACGTTCTTCATCGCCTTGAGGCGTTCGCCGCGATAGACGCTTCTTGCGCTGGCCACGTCGAACGCCATGCCGCCAAGATCCCATCTCGGCATCAATTCGGCAAGCTGGCGGCGCAGCTCGACGCCCCAGGAGCATTCCGGGAACGCAAACACCTCTGTCGTGTAGTGGTAGGCGCTCAACCCGAATCCGTTGACGGTGGCATGGGAATCAGGATGCGGCGCGGCATGCTTCTTCGAGATGTTCGCCAATGTCATCGTGTAGAATCCGTTCGCGACGCCGCAATAGTACCCGTTGGAGAAACGCGAACCCTGAATCCTGTCGAAGCGCTCCCTCGATATCTTCGCGCTGGCGACCTTGCGTATCTTGCCGCCGTTGCGGTTGTGGTATTTCAGGTCCACCCACTTGTAGTCCACCGAATTCTTCCCGGAGGGGTTCACGGAATTGAGAAGGTCTCCCCATGTGCGGTCCGCCCCGTAGCACCACTCCCACGTCGCGTTCATGAAACGGCACATGTCTGGATTCGGAGACTGCCAGCTGGCATACTCCGCGCATATTCCGTAGTATCCGGGATACACATCGGGATTCTTGAAGAACCGCTCCGGATACAGTCGGTAGTAGCGGGCGTAGGCCTCGCGTATGCCGTACTTCGGGCTGAACGGAACGCGGTGGAAGCTGCAGACATATTCGGAGCCCTTCCCCGTCAATGTCGCATGCACCGATATCGAACGCATGTCGCCATCGAGGATGCCGTCCACGTACGAGTTGAAATCCTCAGCTCCGGCGGCGAGCGCCACGCCGGCGCTTTCATTCCAGGAGGCCACCATGAGGAACCTGAAGTTCATGTACAGCGGAACCGAGATCCTCCTTCCCGACGGCTTGACCTCATCCTTTCCGTCCCACAGCACCGTCGCGCCCTTGAATTCGTCCGAGGCGACGATCCGCAGCATCTGGATTCGGTCGCACAGCGACACGACGCGGCAGCGTATGGTCTCCGCTCCGCAGACATCCTGCATGCGCTCCACCGTCAGCTCGACCTGACCGTCCTGCCGGTACGGCGTGCCGTCCCGGTTCTGCAGAACAACGTCAAACGCCCTCGCCGACGACACCGCGAACAGCACGCTTGCCAACAGCAGACTTTTCATCATCGTTTCCTTCATCTTTCTTCTCTCCTTGATTCCCCGGTTGCCGTCCGACCTCAATGGGTCAGCGATGCGCCCTCCTGAGGCGCGTAGACTCCGTCCATCATGCCGTCGGCATAGGTGACGGACAGCATGCTGCCATCAACGCGCTTGGTATTGTCGAATCCCCTCAACGCATCGGAGTCGGCGATTATTTCGCTATACTCCGCCACGGGATCGGCAAAGCGCCTTTCCCACTGCAGATCCCGCAGCCCCACAAGTTCAAGCGCCAGCCGCTTCACCGGCGCGCCCTTGTGCTCAGCCACGAGCGGTATCCGGTCCATCTCCGTTATGTCTATCAGGAATGGATGCGCGATCTCCACCGACCCTGTCGACATGAATACGCCGAATTTGAACTGCACCTTCCCGACAAGCTCCTCGGTCACGTCTATCGGGCGGTACAGAATACTCCACCTGTCTCCGCCGCCGCCAAGCTGCGCCTTTATCTCCGGCCTGAGATACCCGTCGAGGCAGCTGTTGAAACCGCCAAGAAGATATACCCTATTGTTGTAAGGCTTGTCCTTTTTCGTACGTCCATAGCTCCACAGCAGCACAGGCGCCTTGTCCCGCCTGACCCATGCGCCGTAAAGATAGCGGTGCCCGGTCTTAAGCGACACTTCCTGCCGCCAGAACGCCGACAGTGGCACACGGGACGTGATCTTCCATACCGGCTCCTCGGCCGTGAACGGTCCGCCCTTCGACTTCTCCCATGTGAAGCCTCTGCGGTCGGAATTATCCACTCTGTTTTCCCATTTCCTGTCCTTGAACAGGTTCGCCTCCGTCTTCAGCACAGACGGATACAGCAGCGCCGCCAGCAACAACCAACTCATGATCATTTCCTTTCTGTTTTCCGTGTTATCGGATTATCACTTTTGTCCCATGATTGACGCCGATCTCCAGGGCGAAAGTCGTCCAACCGTTCACCTCATCGGAAATCTCAACCTTCCTCACGATCTTTTCGTCGATGCGACGCGGCATCTCCGGCAGTATGGCCTTGATCCGGGCGGCGATCGCACTGCGGACCGTCATAACGCCAAGAACCGCTCCTTCTTCCGGAATCGACTGCGGATACAGAATTTCAAGCGGAAGGGTGGCAGACCCGGCAGGAAGGACGAACGGTGTATCCGTTTTCACGTTCCTGACTCCATAGCGCAGAGAATCGGCATCGAATGACGTTGCGTCGATGACAAACTTCGCCGAACTGCCGAAACGTATCTCAAGTCCGTCGATGCAGTCCGCCCCGCGCACCTTGAGCGTGCCTTCCGCAATGTTCAGGATGTTCGAATTCACCGACGGCATGTCACTTACGGCCCCCTCTCCGAATTTAACCGGAGCGGCAAGAGTGAGCGTACCGACTCCCTCCTTATTCAGTGTTCCGTTCATCGTAAGCAGGGTCTCCACCGCGAACTCCTTTCCGGAAATTACGAAAATTCGCCCCAGAAACGCCGTGCCTTCCACATCAGAGGTACTGTCGATGTAAAGTCCCCTGTTTGTGCCCTTGGCGAGTGCGGCATTCCCGGAGACATGTATCCGGCACATTCTTTTGAGGGTAATTCCATCCCATGCCATTTCGGAAATCACACCTCCAAGCTGATTGGTCGCGGCTACACTCAGCGTCTGCATATTAGTCGCGGTCGGGACATTTCCTTTGTAATTCACCTGCGATACAGAGAATCTGCCTTTGAACGCCGAATTATCCCCTGTAAATCTCGTAAACCCCTGCGGTGAAGAAGTTGCGCTGACACCTGGAATTGTTATCGTCGCCTCACCCGACAGATCGCCGGAAAACTCCGCCGTATATCCTGTGTATACACCGACCTGCACCGACCCCGATGGAGCAGCCAGCCTTTCGCCCTCTATTTTGACTATCCCGTCTTTCTCGGTGGAGAACTGCCCCAAGCGTACGCACGCACCATCCAGAAGACGCAGTTCCTTTACCTTGAAAAGCGACTGATACAACGTAAGCACGCACCCAGGACCTATCGTAAGCGACTCTCCCGGGAAATGACGCATTTCATACGCTACAGTTGCATTAGCACGCCCAGCGCCCATCGTATTCAGGTAACGGATGGCATCTCCGTTTTTCAGGACGACATAATGCGCCCCTTCGTGCGGAAGCTGCTTGTCCGACCAATGACTCTCATTGTCGTCCGCAAAAGACGTTGTGGCCCTGCTGCAGGCTGTCTGTTCACTGTTGTCGGATATCACAAGACTCACGACAGGCTCAAACGTAAACACGAGCGAATCCCTGTCTTCTCCGCGTTCGACCTCAAGCTTGGCAAGGCGGCGCATATCCTCAGGGTATGTGCCCATATCTAAATCAAGGACGAAATCATCAACGTCCAGTTCAGCGGACTTTGGAGCCGTCAATACCACAAAGCGGTTTGTGAGTCCGTCAAACGCGATGTCCGACATTGAAAGCTTCACCTTCACCAATCCTTCTGTTGAAAGACTGTCTGTCACATGGATCGTCGCGCCTGAAGCGTGCTCAACCCCATTGGCATCGACCGTCTTGGCTATCGTCACCCTGATTGCCGCATTTGTGTCGAGTGACAGCGTTGAAAGCGTCCAGTCGTCTGTCGCCGAAGCGGCGAATATCGTGCCGTTTGTCCCGACGGTCACTTTGGCCTGGGAAACGCCGCTCATGCCCAAGCTACTGTTATACTCGCAAGCGACCGTACCTTTATATTGTGAAGCGTCAAGGAATCTGGCGGTGACTCTTTGAATCGAGAACTTGGATGACTCATCACCGACCAATGGCCCGTGGAAATTGACGACCTGATTAGTCAAGGTGCCATTCCGGGTTACACGGAAGGTTCCTTTGCCTGACCCGTCGGCAAGAACGGTAACCTTGCCATATATCTCATAGTTGGCGTTGTTGTCGTTTAACAGCGTTATGCTTCCATAGCGAAGAAACAACCCGTCATTTGCAAATGTGGTTTTAATATTCTTCGCTGAAAGATAAAGAATACCGTCGCCGTTGCTCCAGTAGTCATCGCCAATGGTTAAAGATCGTCCCGCAAAGACAATATCCCCCGTTTTGGAAGTGCGTATAACCTTGGAATATGTCTCTCCCCTATCTGGATACTTCCAGCTGACAAGATAATCGGCAGTGGAATCAAGCGTCGAGCTCTCTGCACATTGGCTGCCGGATTCATCCAGCCAATACACCGCATTCGTCAACGCGCCGCCCAAGGCAGTATTGCCGGATGCCGACAATCTGTAGACCGTAGGAACCGGCTCCTCCGCGCACAATGGCGAATGTGCCGCAAAGGCAGCCAGACCCACCGCAATCAGGAAACGTTCAAGCATTGTTTTCATTTTTCACTCCTTGCTTAGGTTGGAAGATGGAGATCACGTTCCGTACGGCGGAGGCAGACAGAGGTGTCCGCCGTCCGCGATGATGTTCACGCCGGTGACGAAGCCCGCGGAATCGCTGCACATGTACAGCACGACATCCACCAGCTCGTCCGGCTCCGCGGCGCGTCCGAGAGTCGTGAGCATCGTCGACATGCCGGGGCGGGTCATCACCGGTCCGGGAGACACGCACACCGCGCGTACGCCATGCGGTCCGCCCGACACGGCCAGCGATTTCACGAAATTGAACAGTCCGCATTTCGCCGCCCCGTACATTGCGCCGATGCCGTCCGCCTCGACGCCCATCACGCTGCCGATGAGGCAGATCACCCCTTTCTTCGCCGCCACCATGTGCGGCATGCAGGCCCGGACGAAGTACACGGCGCCGCGCAGATTGACGTCGATCCCCCAGTCGATCGCCTCCACCGGCTGTTCGTAGAAAGGCCGGCCTCTCGTTCCGCAGCATCTGGCCTCGTTGCCGCCCGCGAACGGGATGAGCAGGTCTATGCGTCCGAACCGCTCCATCGCGAGAGCGGCGGCCCGCTCCGCATCCGCGAACCTGCGCACGTCCGTCCGGCACGCCTCGACTGTTCCGCCCTCTGCGCGAACCGCCGCCGCCGCGCTTTCGAGCGCATCCGCCGCCACGTCGCACATCACGACCCTTGCGCCCTCTTTCGCGAGCCGCCGCGCGGCGCACAGCCCCATACCGCTCGCCGCGCCGGTGATAACGGCCACCCTGTCCTTGAATCCGTATTCCTTCATGGGTTCAGTCTCCATAATCGCGTTTCAGAAAGCACACCCTCGCCACAAGAGTCACTGCGGCTCCGGCAAGATAGAACACGCCAAGCATCGACATTGCGACATTGAACGAGAATCTTCCGCCCATGAACCCCAGAATCGCCGGGGCGAACGAACCCATCACGAATGCTCCGCTGGCAAAAAGACCGTATGCCGAGGTGCGGTACCGTGGCGTGATCACCTCGTAGAACGACGCTATGAAGTTCGCGTCATAGAATGCGTTTATGAATCCGTACGCAAGGAGACCCGCCGCCGTCACCCACAGCGAACCGGTGCTGTTGGCGACAAAGACGACCGTCGGCGCGCACAGGACAAGCCCGATGAGGTTGCAGTCCAGCCGGGCGCCGATGTTGCCCCTGCGCTTCCACGAGTCGGATATGCGGCTTGCGACAAGAAGGCCCGCAAATCCGCCCGCATAAAACCAGAACACGGAATGGAACGCCGCCGATGCCGGAGATATCCCCTCAAACGTCCGCTGGAGACACGTCGGCATCCAGGTCCTGAAACCGATGCTCCCGAAATTGGAAAGGCCGAAGGCGAGCGTCATCAGGATGGCGGACGGCTTGGAGAACATCGCGAGCAATGCTTCCTTGAGCGAGCGCAGCAGCGGCATGCGCCGGGCGGGCCCCTTCGCGTCTGAATCCTGCGGCGGAGTGTCCTTCAGCGCAAAGACGATCATGAGCGTCCACGCTATGCTCATGCCGCCGAACAGCATGAATGCGCTGCGCCAGCCGCCCGGTCCTAGAGAGCCGAGATAGCCGGACGCGACACTGCACAGGATCACGCCCGCATACAGCGCGATCTGATAGACCGAAAGCGCCGTGGCCCGGGATTCGGAATGCAGCTGCTGTATTATCGAAGTGGAGGATACCGGCACAAGGCTCTGTCCAACTCCGTTGATGATGCCGTAGGTGACAAGCAGCAGACCGAGCGATGACGCGAACGAGGCGGAGAAGACGCCGATCGCGAACAATGCCGCCCCCGCCGCGATCACCCATTTCCGCCGGAACAGGTCGGCGATGAACCCTCCGAACGGCACCATGACCGCATACGCCATGAAGAATGCGGACGCCACCATTCCCATCTCAAGATCCGACGCCCCGATATCGGCCTTGATCTGGGGGATCGTCACGCCGTATATCTGGCGCGTACCCTGCAGAAGAAAGTACGTCACCCACAGCAGTCCAAGCGCCGCCCATTTATACGGAACGCGGATCACTTCACCACCTCTTCCAGCATTGAATGCCTCATCTCGATTTCCTTCACCTCATCAGGGGAGAACACCCTGCGGCCAAGCTTCCATTTTCCGGAGATGTCGTCCTTTTCAACATATTCGCGGCTTACGAAATTTTTGAAGATGCCGCACTTCTTCAGGACGTACAGGTTGAATCCGCGGAGGTGTCCGCCCGGGACCGTCTCCTTCAGGTTCATCATGAAGAGATATGCGGCGAAAAGGCTGTTCGCCCGCTTGTGGTCTCCGCATTCCAGCGCACTCCATATCTTGGCAAGGCACTCCGCGTATGCGGCGCGTTCGGATACGAGGCCGCCCGTTCCGAACCTCCTGTACTGGTCGAGCCACCCATAGCTTCCCCATGCGCTGAAGACCGTCTTGATCTCCGGCGCCGAGGTCTGCGCCGCCATTCTTGCGTTCGCGTCCTCGCCGCCGGTCTCTTCCTTTATCCATCCATAGACCGACGGGAATTCGCGGGAAAGGCCGATGAGAAGGGACGTATCGGGTATCGGCACCTTCTCGGAGGTGTACGTCTGGATTATGACCGGGCGCTTCGCTATCTTGGCAAGGGCGACATAATATCTGCGGATATCCTCCTGGGTACGGGCATCGTGCGGCGGGCGGGAGGCGATGGCAAGCTTCGTGCGCGGATATTTTCCGGCCAGCAGTTCGACATGACGCGCCAGCGCCGCCATGTCCGCCGTGTCGCGCCCCTGGCAGCCAAGCACCACCGCCACGTCGCGTCCGGAAAACGCCTCGGCCAGAAACCCGAAACTCTTCTTGCGCTCTTCGACGGACAGAAGATCGATGGCGTCGTTGGACTGAGCCCAGATGAACCCCTTGACTCCCTTCCCGACGACGAACTCCGCCTCGCGCACGACCGTCGCGCAGTCCACCGAACCGTCCTCATGGTACGGAACCGAGAGTATGGGAAACACGCCCCTGAGCAATCCGGGTTCCGGAGCACCGGGGAACGCGGTGTTCGACAGAGCCAGCAGGACAAATGCAATCGTCTTTTTCATGGCAGAGATAATACCATATCGGCCACACAAAAACATATCTTTTCAACCACAAATAATATATCCTTTTACACGGATGTGATATAATGTTCCGCCATGGACAGAAAACGTATTTTTGCGGCTTTCAGAATGGCCTATTCATCCAACCGCGAATTCATCACCGGCATTTCACGGTTCATCCGGCGCAACCGGGGCTGGCATGTGACGCTGGCCGACAACTTCACGGATTTCGACGTCGACCTTCTCTCCAATGTGGAATCGAACTACGACGGGATAATAACGATCCGTCCGCATTCAAAGGAGGCGATGAACGCAATACTGAAGGCAAAGATCCCCATCGCCATGCTCGGAACATCCGGGAGCGACTTCAAACCGAAAAGGAACGGGATTGTCATGGTCCGCGGAAACGATATCGCCATAGGTCAGGCGGCCGCCGCGCACATCGACATGCTTGGCGCATTCCGCTCATACGCCTATGTCAGTACGATTGCGAAAACCTCATGGTCAAAAGCGCGTGAAAAGGGATTCACGAGCCGATTGCGCGAACGGGGCGAGGTTTCGTCCTTGAATTCACCGTTTCCGGAAGGATCTCCGATGGACATCAAGTACCTCACGGAAAAGATCTCCGCACTGCCGAAGCCCGCCGCGCTGATGGCCGCATACGACAACCGCGCCATTCAGGTGATTACCGCCTGCCGCACAGCGTCGATAGACATCCCCAGGGAGGTTTCGCTGATAGGGGTTGACAACGACTGTTTCCTTTGCGACTTCGCGACGCCATCGCTGACAAGCATCTCCACCAATGCCGCCCAAAAGGGTGAAGCGGCGGCGGCTGAACTCGACAGGATGATCAGAGGGCGGCAGCGCCGCAGCAAGATCATAATCATAAACGACACACGTGTCGTCGAACGTGAAACGACCGCACCAGTATCCCCTTCGAAGAACCTTGTCGAAAGAGCGCTTCTGTTCATACAGTCGAATGCATCGGCGGATATCCGCCCGCGAGACGTCGTGCGCCACCTGAAGGTGTCGAGATCCCTGGCGGACGAAAGATTCAGGAAGATGACGGGCCGATCGCTCGGAGAGGAGATAACGCGAGTCCGGCTTGATGCGGTAAAGAAGAAGCTGATCGACACCGACATTCCTATCGGGAGAATAACCGAACTGTGCGGATTCACCGCCCCGAACTATCTCAAACGGCTTTTCAGGGATAATTTCGGCATGTCCATGAAACAGTTCAGGGAGGCGAGACGAGCTGAGGATGCTCATGGCGATGGACGATGCCAAGTGCGCGGATTCTCCGCACGTCGTTTTCCGTAAGGGGCTTTTTGACGGGATGGATGCTCGGACGCTCGTGCGCATCATCGGACTTGAAGTGATAGTATTCCTTTTCGCCGTTGCATCCGCCCGGATGGTAGAAAACGGGAGGCGGAACACCTCGTTCCATCATGGACTTGAGTTCGCCAAGATGCCTGGAGTATACCGCGCGCGGAGTGCAACCGTGTTTTCTGCAGATCGCCGCCGCCATGCCTGTGACTTCGCCGCATACGCCCAATGTGCCCATTACGCGCGTCGCGGCGAAAGCGACGTGCGAACAGCTGATGTCGCGCCCGGCCAGAAAGAGATTGTCGCAGTCTCTCGCGTATAGACATCTGTATGGAATGGCGTAGGGGCCGTTGTAATGACGATGGTAGGCACACGACCGGAACGGCTCCCTGAACTTCGCCTCATTGTCCGGATCGGGAAAGTGAAGGTCGATGTTCCATGTAACGGGCGCGGTCAGATCGGGATGCTCCACGTGATTTTCGATATCATTCTGCGTAAGAACATAATCTCCGACAACGCGATAGCTTTCCCTCTTGCCGCCGATGGGGGAAATCCAGGTGATCTCCCGTTTCGCCCATTCGGCCCGGCGCGGCGAACGGTTCTTGAGATAGCTCCAGTTCGAAAACACGGCATACAGGCCATAGTCCCGTATCGCCTCGGTGTCATCGGCCATGTCGCGATATTGACCCGCCTCCTGCTCCCATCCTCCTTCCGTGATGTGGTAGACGTTCGACTCACCCAGCGCAAAGCCCCAGTCAATGTCAGGGAACGGAACCGCCGCCGGAGCGATGCGGCTCGTCCACTGCGTAGAGTGCCCCATGACCTGGCGGCTCGCCGTCTCTGGCGCACACGATTCGTTGAAGCGGCCGCGTGGCTCCCGTCCGTACATGGTTTCGCATCCCGCCAGACGCGCAACCGTGGCATCTCCGGTTGCATCCGCAAAAAGCGTAGCGCGATGACGCGTGACCGCGCCCGTGTGCGTATTGCGGGAAAGTACGGCGACGATGCGCCTCCTGTCTGCAGGATCCGTCTCTACGGCGAAAACATGCTCACGGAAGAACACATCGCAGAATCTCCGTGACCGATGGAGGAAATTAGCCTTGCGAGCATCCTCGTAGAACTCCGGCGGAAGCGGACGGTTGTTGTTGAAGGCAGGGGCGAATTCGTCCAGGACGTTCCCGAGGTTCGGATATGGAGGCAAATGCCAGCGTCCGCCCAGTCCCACCCGCACTTCGGACGAGTTGCATCCGCCGAGAACGTCACGGTCCTGCAGAAGCAGGACGGAAAGACTGTACCGGGCAGCGGTCTGCGCCATGCATATTCCGGCAATGCCACCACCGACGACGATGAGATCGTATGACTTCGGATTGTCTGCGGCAACGGACCCGGGACGCGAGAACGGAGGCTTTGCGCAGATGTCGGAGGTGAAGAGCAGCGCATCGCAGCGTCCATTGAATCCGGTAAGATCATGAAGCGCGACCTTCGCCTTCCCCGACCCGAGATCGAGTTCGCCCGCCTTCTGCCAATGCCACTCCCCGCCTTCGGCGCCAAGTTCCGCCCCAAGCATACTCCCGTTCACAAGCACACGGAACCGTCCGGGGGCAGAGCCGCGACCTTCGCGCCATTCGGCAGCCCAATCGCGCGTCCTCGCCCATACCGCATAGCGTCCGGAAGACGGAATCGTCACAACCGTCTCTGCGTCCGCGACAGGTCTGCCGACACCGTGCGCCATCACGTATGACGAGCCCAGTCCCTTCATGGAATGCGGATCCACGACCCAGCCGCCGAGACTGTCGAACGACTCGCACTCAACATAAACCTGCTTTGCGCCTGCATCGGCAACCGTTGACGTCTCCACCGGCAATGCCGAATCAAGGACATCAATGCCGGAGATGGAGCCAAAACGGTCCGGATCATGGAGATGCCACACGACATTGCCGTCCTTGTCGAACTCCACGACCTGCCAGCCGCGCGAAGAATCCGTCGCTCCGTGACCGGTCCAGTGCGCCATGTACACATGTCCGTCAGGCATCGGCTTCGGCTGCGCATAGAACAGGCTGCGGCATCCGTCGCGTTCCGGCACAAACCAGGACGATACGGCCCTGCCGTCCTTCCCGAAACGGACAAGTCCGCCGCCATACCCGCATCCGGCAAGATAGCCTTCACCGGACGTAATCGGAACCACATCGAACAGATTGCGTCCCTTGGGCTGACGGAAATCCCCTACGACCTCGCACTTGTCGCCGGATTCGGGGATACGGATCCTCGCGAATCCCTTCTCCCAGGAAAGAAGCAGCGTCCTGCCGTCACGATCCCATTGCAGTGAACGGGCATAGAAGAATCCCTCGCATCGATACGTCGCGACAAGCGCTCTGTCCTTCGAAAAGCGGCGCAGCAGCACGACCTTATTCTTGTCCGGTCCAGTGCGGGGATTGACGGACGCCACAAATCCGCCGTCCGGCATGTCACACACGGCGGTAAGCTGGTGAAGAAGCGGATGGCGAAATTCATCCACAACCTTGCGCTTGCGCAGGTCAAACACCTTGAAGCCCCTATTGCACACGACACGGTAGCGCAGGTCCCCCACTCTTTTCAGGTCCCACATTGGACGTTCCCCGGGGATCGAGAAGCAGGCCGAAGGATTCCCGGATTCCCAATAATGAAGCCGGGGACGGGATTCATCGGCCAGAACGAGTCTGCGTTCTGCGCCGTACGAAATCCCCGTCCCGGCTGCGATAAATGCCGCAAGCAGAACACCCGCTGCATTCAGCGGCCGTTCAATGCAGATTCCATTCAAACTCATGCCGGTATCCTTTCCCGCAAGGCCGCATCGAAACGGCCTGTCCGTCAATCATCAGAAACTCAGGGACATTCCCATGCCGAACACGGCAAGGTCGCGCTTTGATTCAGGCGCAGGCGAAGCCTTCACTGCGTCCCGTGCATCTTCGGAGACAATGTCAAACTGCCATGCGAACGCATAGAGTCCGAAACAATCCGTGACCTTGTAGTCCAGACGCAGAACCAGATTGAGCGCCTGCAATCCCCCATGATAGCGGGATCCCGGCTTGCCGGGCTTTGGTCCGTACTGGGCGGCAAAATGATGCGCGTCTCCAAGTTCACCGAAGAGGTCAACCGTGAACGAAAGATCCTCCGTCAGGCTGAACGACCTTCTCAGTCCGACATCCCAATAGTTCCAGGGAGATGGACGGCAGCAGTGACGCAACAGCCAATACGGAGTGACCCATGGATTGTGCAGGGTTTGGGCGGCATGCCACTCGCAGAAGGTGCTCGCCTTTCCGCGATATCCCGGAAGCGTGACCCACTGGCGCGCAACCCGGTTCTCAAGCGTCCAATCCTCGGCCATCTCCCAATCGTAGATGTAGTGGAGGTTGTAGTCCACTTCATTGTACGCATTGCGCCTTGACGCCCCCTGTCCTGCACTGGAAAGCGCCGTCACACTCCAGGCATGTCCGCCCAGTCGGCCGAATCTGCCAAGCTTGACGTCCCCATTGACAAACTGCGCGGAGAAAGGGTCTGCATTCACAACCGTGCCGCGCGCAAGATATGCGGACTGAATCTCCGCGAATGCGCTTATGGACAGCCACTCGCGGGCATTGTCGATAAAGTTGGTGCGGGAAGCTGCATCCCCCGCCGCAGACGAATGAAAGGTCGCAAGAGCAAGAGAGCCTGCGACAACCAAGGAACGATGTACTGATCTCATATCTCTTTTCCCCTGCCCTTCTTGGGCTTTACGCGCTTTGTTTTCCCAGAGGTGGATTCGCGCACGACAAGCGGCGCGGACAGGAAAAGCGCCCGTGGCGGGATGTCAGGGGCGGCAATGCGCGCAATCAGCATTTCCACCGCATGACGGGCGATCTGCGCGCAAGGCTGGCGCAAGGTCGTAAGCTGCGGACTGACCAATGTCGCGCAATTGACATCGTCGAATCCGGCAACCATGATGTCGTCGGGCACCCTGTGCTTAAGGTCTGACAGCGTCTTTATCAGCGCCGCAGCCTGAAGATCGTTGTAGCAGGCAATTGCATCCGGACGGTGACGGCGCAGGAAATTGCGGATTGACTGCGCATCGGAAGGATCGGAGAAGATGGGTTCTGCGGCGAGAAGGAGTGAACCGCATCCAAACTTCATGCCCTGCCGACGTTCGTTGACGCACGGAGCGCGGTTCTGCTGCATCAGATATGCCACGCGTTTCGCTCCGGCCTCAATGAGGTGGGCGGCAAGACGCCGTCCCGCTGCAAAGTGGTCGATCCCGACAAGATCGTACCGGCTTCTGTTCGGAGCCGGAACAATATCACTGTCAAGCAGCACAAGCGGCACCCCGGCCTCGTCCAACATGGAGCACACGCGGGCATTTACGCTTTTCGCGTTTCTCAGCAGCTCCACAGGCTGAAAGATCACACCGTCCACACCCTGTTCAAGGCATTCGCGCACCAACGCCACCACCCGCTCGGCCCGTCCGCGGACGCTTGGCACATTCACATCCCCGAGAAGCAGTGAATACCCGTTCTCATGGCAGATGTGCGATATCTCACGCATGATCGGCGCAAATATCTCGCAGTAGTCGCTGCCATGGACGACAAGCGCAATTCTCCCTGTGCGTCCGGGCTGGCGAGACACGAACGTCCCCTTGCCTTGTCGCCGCACGACAAGCCCCTCCGCGCGCAGCTCCCATATTGCCCGGAGAATCGTATGACGGGCGACGCCGAAACGCCGCATGAGCGATACCTCGCTGGGGAAGGGCTTTTTCTTGCCGTACTTTCCGCCAACGATCTCAGCGCGCAGCGTTTCGCAGATCGACCGATATTTTACAGAAGTGTCTTTCATGTCCAACGCGCAACAGTATATCACGCGTCAAACATGTGCATTCAACTTGTCTAACCAAGTTTTTACAGGCGTTTTCCGATGTGGCATCCACGATGCCGTCAAAGGCTCCAGCCATTGGCGTATGGAGCCATAAGCAATCTATTGAGATCTTCGGAGTTCGGTCCGACGCATACCTCCCGCACAGGATCCCAACGAAGCCCGGAAAGGCCGAGTCTCACACACATGTTGGCGAGAAGGCTGATCGAAGTGGAACGATGGCCGATTTCACAGTCTGTCGCAATCGGACGGTTTTCGTATATGCCGTCTATGAAATCGCTCTCGTGGCTATGTCCGCCCGCCGCCTTGTACAGACGCACATCGCCGTCCTTGAGGTCCTTGCCCTCGCGCCACTTTTTAAGATGCGCCGGCATGCCGAGTTTAACCGGCTGTCCACTGTACAGGCCTTCGACGAGATCGCCCTTGGAGCCATGATATATCGTCCCCCTGTAGACGCCTTTTTCCTTGGCGACGTTCGTGACATGCATGCGAAACCCGTTGGCATACACAACGTCGAAATCAAAGAAGCCCGCCCAGGTGAAGAGATCGCGGTTCTTCTGGAAGCCGGAAACCTTCATGTTCTCGATGGCAACCGGCCCTGTGCGTTCAGTCCCGAGCGCCCACTGCACAGTATCGAGCTCATGGGCTCCGAAATCCGGAATCATGCCTCCGCCATAGCGGCAGTTCCACCGCCATGCCATCGGCGCATGGATGCCGGGGATGAAAGCATTGCCGTCAAAATGGGCGGCAGGCCCCTGCCACATATCCCACCCTTCAGATGTGAAATATGGCGGCAACGGCGTTTTTTCGGTGATGACAGGAACTCCCCACAGTCCACCCGAACCTGAAGGAAGGGCCACACGGCAGCTCTTGCACTCCCCAAGCAGGCCGTTACGCACGATCTCTGCCGCTATGCGCTTGACGGAACTGTTGCGGCCCTGGTTGCCCACCTGGAACGTAACGCCGGTTTCCTTGGCCACACGCGCCATTTCCCGCCCTTCCGCGATGCTTATCGTGAGCGGCTTCTGGCAATACACATGCTTGCCGGCCTTCATGGCAGCAATGGCGATCGCCGCATGCCAGTGATCAGGCGTGGCTATGAGCACTGCATCAACCGAAGGATCCCCTGTGACGTCCCGCCAATCCGTGGTGACACGGCAGGAATTGTCACCATAAAATCTGTCGATCCGCTCCTTGAAGGTTTCACAGCCGACTGGTTTCCTCCATGCGCCATTCCAGTCTCCGGCCTTCCGCACGGGATCGCAGCACACAGTGACGCGCACCCTCTTGTCCTGAAGGAAGATATTGGTATTGGACCATCCCATTCCACCGCAGCCTATGACGCCAAGATGAAGGGTTTCCGACGGCTTCAGGCGCCGCGGAGACACGGAACACCCAATGTTGAAAAATGGCACGGATGCGGCCGCGCCCATGAAGAACTGCCTTCGATTCAGTTTCATTTCTGTTTCCTTCTGCTGATAGATGTCATTATTATAACCTTGTTGCGCAGTAGTCGAAAGCCACGAGAGCTTGTAGACCAAAATCTTGGCCCGTTCGGCAAGCGCAGCTCTTATACCATCCACTGCCTACGGACGCACTCCCGATTGTTCCGCTCGTGGAACGAAAGCGAAACATAGTGGATTCCATATTTCGATACGGGTGCCGACAGGCTCCAGAGTGCAGGCCGAACGGTCGAATCGGTACATGCACACCTCATTGGACCTCTTGTGTCCGACAATCATGTATTTCTCATCGGGTGTCAGTTCAAAGTCGCGGGGAAACACGCCGTCGATTGCGGCGACATTGCGAAGCGACAACGTGCCTTTCTCTCTGTCGACAGAAAACAGCGCAATGGAGTTCTTCTCGTATCCGCGGTTTGAGGCCATCAGCACCGAACCGTCTGCTGTGAGCTTTATTGCGGCGGCCTTCGACCATTCCGTGAAACCTTCAGGCAAGGTCGACCACTTGCCGATACGCGAGAAGCCCGTGCCGTCGAACGCAAAACTCATCACGCTGTTTCCGAGTTCGTTCACGACGAAAAGGAACCTGCCGTCCTTAGACCACACGGCATGGCGAGGTCCGTCGCCCGGATCGGTGCGCACCGTCATCGCCGGTACTGGCTTCATCGTCGCGGACTCGTAGAACAGGATGCTGTCCTTGCCGAGATCGACGATGCCGACATGCTTTCCGTCCCGGGTGAAGATTGAACAATGCGCATGGGCCTTGTCCTGACGCTTCCTGTCGGTGCCGAGACCTTCATTGTCGTGGACGACGGTCACGAGTCCGCTTCCGTCCACGGCTACCGTCCCTGCCGTAGCCGACCCGTAGCAGGCGAAGCCCAGCCTGCCGCCGTCAGGGGAGATGGAAATGTGGCAAGGCGCTTCGCTCGGCAATGCAACAAGGCGAACCATGTTGCCAAGTTTGCCGTCCTTGAACAGGAACTTCACTATCGCGCCGCGCTTCTCGCCATCAACAACCTCGCCTACGTACGTATATAGATTTTCCTTGTTGCGGTCGAAACAGAAATAGTTCGTGCCCTGCACACCTTTCACTGTCTGAACCAGCGCCATCTCGCCCGTGGACGTGTCGCATCTGAGCACATGAAGCGTCTGACCGTCGGTGGCGCCGACATTGCATCCAACCACGCAATGGACTATTGCGGAAAACACAGGGTTCATCTCGTACTCCTCTATCATGCCAATCAGTTTTCGTTCGAGTGAAGTCCGCCGGAACCCGCCGTGAACACCACATTGGACTTGTCCGTCCCCGGCTGCAGCATTGCGCAGTTCCAGATGCACGCGCCGCAGTGGACGCACTTTTCGCGGTCGAACTTCGGCGGCTCACCGTCGTCGTCCGCAGGCATGAGAGCCTGGGCGCTGCAAATCTCGATGCACGTCTGCTTCGTGCACTTGCGGCAGAGGTCGGGATCTGCGAAACGGACATGGTCCGCGAATCCCGGCGCCGCCTGTACCTTGCCGCCGATGAGCAGGGCGTCCTGATGCAGAAGCATAAGCTTTCCGTCGTACGGGATCTCAGGCCATCCGCATGCATCCATCACGGCGTCGTGAAGCGGCTTGCGCGCCTTCTTCGCTTCGCTCACGTTCTTCGCGAGCGCCTCTCGGTCGCACTTGCGTCCCTGCACGGCATCATACAGTTCGGGGATGCGCTTCGCCGGCGGGACGGACTTGAAGATTCCGCCGAGGTGAAGGAGTCCTCCGGTCATTCCGCACAGGCCCTCGCCCACCATTCCCCAGAAGAACGACTTGTTGAACCCGGCACGGGCGTGCGTCGCCTTCTTGAGCCTGCGCCCAAGCCTGGACGAACGGCGTTCCGACACATATGTCGCCTCAAGATTCTCCTTCGTGAAATCCTTGCCTTCGGAAAGGAGCTTGAGGACGTTCCTGGCGAGCATGGCACCCGACTCCCACGCCTCGTCGACACCGGCGTTCGCCAGACAGTCCGTCGTGCCAGAACCTTCTCCGATCCGCGCGAAACCGTCTCCGCAGAGGAACGGCTCTCCCTCCGTTCCTGACTCCTGAATCGACTTCGCGCCCCAGGAGACGAGCGTACCGCCCTCGATATGTCGCCAGATGTACGGGTGCATCATCCAATGCTGGAGATAGCGGTATGTCGTGCGGACAGGAGTATCCTGCCACGGGGCAACGAATATGCCCATTGACGCGGTGCGGTTCGGATGCACATAGAAGAAGCCGAAAATCTCAGGCTCGGGGAATCCAAGCGTGTGAATCACCGTTCCCGGCTCAAGAGTGCAGGATTCGGGAAGCTGTACGACGGCCTTCATGCCGACGCCCCAATCGTGGCGTGCATGGCCTTCAGGCAGGCCGAACCTCTCGTCAAGCACACGTCCCACCGCACCCACGGGGCCGTCGGCCACAACCGTCAGCGCCGCCTTCACGTCCATTCCGGGCATGTGGCAGTCGGTGGGCGTGCCATCCTTCTCGACGCCTTGATCCGCCATGCGCACACCGACGACGCGGTCGCCATCGAAAAGAGGTTCGGCAACGGGGGAACCAGGCCAGATCTGCGCCATGCCGGTCTCCATCACCTTGCCTGCCGCCCAGCCCATGAAGGACCCCATGTTGAGCACGAGACCGCCGCGCTTGTCCATGAACGGCGGGGTGAAAGGAAGTTCGCGGGCGTTGAATTTGCCACCCTTCATGACAATACCGCCGGCCTTGAAGCAGGCATCGATGAACTTCGTGCCGACCGAACGCTTTGAGCATCCGAGATGGTCGAAGAGATATGCGGTCTCCTCACCGGAGACGTCGGCTGCGTTCGGAATCTCCTTTGCAAGATCTGCGCCGGGGAACGTGGCGCGGATGGCATCCGCCTTGGTCACGATTCCTGAAACGCCGAAACCCGTATCGTCGGCGCGTTCGTAGCACATCACCTGGAGAGGCATTCCCGGCATCACCTTCGACTCGTAGAGCGGAGTGCCGTCCTCCTTCGTCTTGGCAAGCTCAGGGGCGAGCGTGAGAAGAAATCCTGCGGAGGCAGGACCGAATCCCGTCACCACAATGTCTGTTTCCATTACCTGACGGTCCATGTCCCGACCTCCTTCTGTGCAATCCGTTACGTACGGTAGTTAGGGGCTTCCTTGGTGATCGTGATGTCGTGCGGACGCGCCTCGCGCTGACCCGCCGCCGTCACGCGGTAGAACTTGCCGCGCTCCTGGAGCTCCTTGATCGTCTTCGTGCCGCAATAGCCGAGCGAAGCGCGGAGACCTCCGCAGAACTGCGTCATGATCGAACGGACATGGCCGGAATACGGCACCATTCCCTCGATGCCCTGCGGGACGAGATCATCCTCGGACTCGTTGTCCTGGAAATAGCGCGCGCGCGAGCCCTTGCCGTTCTTGAGAGCGGCCATGGAACCCATTCCGCGGTACACGACATACTGACGCCCGTTGGAGTAGATCTTCTCGCCCGGGCTTTCGTCCGTGCCGGCAAGGACGCTGCCGAGCATCACACTGTCCGCACCTGCCGCAATCGCCTTCGGAACGTCGCCGGAAAGCTTGATGCCGCCGTCCGCAATGACCGCCACCCCGGAACCGCGGAGGGCCTTGGCTGCCGAATAGACCGCAGTAAGCTGCGGAATACCCACGCCGCACACGACGCGCGTGGTGCAGATGGAACCGGGGCCTATGCCGACCTTGACGGCATGAGCGCCGGCCTTGGCGAGGGCGAGAGCCGCTTCGCCGGTGGCGATGTTGCCCGCAATCACATCCACCTTCGGGAAATGCTTCACGATGTACTTCGTCATTTCGACGATGCCCTTCGAGTGACCGTGCGCGGAATCGACCACAACGACATCAACGCCCGCCTCTGCAAGCTTCTCCATGCGGGAAAGGTCGCCCTTTCCGCCAGAGACGGAAGCGGATACGCGCAGACGGAACTGCTCGTCGCAGTTGTAGGTGGGGTTCTGATTCTCGACCAGGCGCTGCACGTCCGTAAACGAGTAGAGCCCGACGATGCGCCCCTTCCTGTCGACGAGCGGGAGCTTGCCGATCTTGTTGGCGCGCATGATTTCATAAGCCTTCTTGAGCGTGGTGCCGGGCTTTGCCGTGACCATGACCTTCTGCATGACATCGGAAAGCTTGCGGGCCTGCATCGGCGCGAAGCGCATGTCGGACGCCGTTATCATTCCGACGAGACGATCCTCGTCATCAAGCACGGGGAAGCCGTTGAACTTCAGCCCCATGCGCTTCTTCTCGGAGCGGAGGAACGAAATATCGTCGTTCGCATGGAAGCATACAGGGCTGGAAATGAGTCCGTTGAGATAGTTCTTGACCTTGGCCACCTCACGCGCCTGCTCTTCTTCCTCGAGATTCTTGTGGATGACGCCAATGCCGCCGGCGAGGGCCATGGCGATCGCCATCGGAGCCTCTGTGACCGTATCCATCGCCGCCGAGATGAACGGAATCTTCATCTTCTGGCGTGACGTGAGATTTGTTTCCAGGGATGCGTCGTCGGGAAGAAAATCGGCGTACTGGGTCACAAGCGTGACATCATCGTACGTAAGCCCCTCAAACGGGAATGTCGCCATGAATTTATCAAGATATCTGTTCATTCTGCACCTTTTCCTTTTGCGTGCGCCCCACGGAACACACACGCCTTTAATCGAAATTGCGCCACATTATACCATAAAAAACGGCGCGATGCGAATCCTTCCGACACCAATCCTGTTTTATTGCATTTCCAAGGATCGTAATCCCGTTTTGACACCTATTGATTCCAAATTACGCGCTCTGTCATTCTTTTCCGTCGCTGGTTTTCCACCAGCTTTTGAAACCGTGCCCGCCTTGATTGATCAGCGGTCGCGCATCCCTTCGAACACGAGAGGGTTATGCGGAATTTGCGCAGGATCGAAAATGGCGGTCAGGGAATGAAGCTCAACCGGTTTTCGCTCAGGATTCACGCCAAGCGACCAGGCGAGATAGCCGACAATCTCCTCCGGGCGCATGCCCGCCTCCCTGAAAGACGAGATACGCGTATCGCCGTGACGTTTCGCCAGACGCCGCCCGTCAGCACCGACCACAAGCGGAACATGGAAGAATCTGGGTACCGGCAGACCAAGGGCACGGTAAAGAAGCATTTGCTGAGGTGTAGCCGGAAGCAGATCATCGCCGCGCACGACCTCGGTGACCCCCATCGCCGCATCATCCACAACCACGGCTAGAGTATAGCCAGCGCCGTTCTCGTCCCGGGCGAGAGGGAAATCACCGAGTCTGGAGCTGACATCCATCTCATACCCGCCTGCGAACCCGTCATCAAACGACACCCTGGCATTTTCAGCCGCCCGAAACCTCCAGCACGGCAACCGTCGCGCTCCGTCCGCAGTCGGATCGGGATTGAGATGGGCATACGCCTCCTGCCAGGAAGCGAATCTATCCCGGCATGTTCCGGGATAATGGAGCTGGTCGCCTTCGTGCGGAGCGGATTGCGCCGCCTCCACATCTCTACGGGAACAGACGCAGGGATACGCGAGACCGTCCGTGTGGAGTTTGCGTATCGCCGCCGCATAGAGTTCCGTGCGGGAACTCTGCACATGCTCCTCGTCCCAGTCAAACCCCAGCCAACGCAGATCCTCAACTGCCTGAATCTCAGCGCCGGCCTTGTGTTTGGGATGATCGAGATCCTCCGTGCGGAGAATCAGTCTGCCGCCCGCCTGGCGCGCACGGAGCCATGCGACCATGAAGGTACGTACGTTACCAAGATGCAGCGCACCCGTAGGACTCGGCGCGAGCCGCCCAACATACGCGGATTTCGGTTCGCAAGAACAACCGCCTTCAACGGAGGCGATGCCGGACATCACTTTCTCCCGTCGCGCTTCACAAAATCGCGAAGACGCTGGAACACTGCATATAGAGACGGAACGAACACGATTCCCACGAACGTGGCGGCGAGCATTCCGCTGCATGTGCATATGCCAATGGCCTTCATGGCGCCGGCACCAGCTCCGCTTGCGAATACGAGCGGAAGCACGCCGATTATGAAGCTCCATGCGGTCATCATCACAGCACGGAAGCGGAGATCGGCGCCTCGCACGGCGGCTTCGGTTACCGGGAGTCCGGATTCTCGCTCCTGCTTGGAGAACTCGACCATGAGAATGGCGTTCTTTGCAGCAAGGCCAATGAGCATCACGCATCCGAGCTGGGCATACACGGAAAGAGCGGTGCCGGTAAGCCACATGCCAAAGAATGCCCCGGCAAGGGCAAACATGACAGACAACATCACCGATACAGGCATAGTCCAGCTCTCATACTGCGCCACGAGGAACAGGTACGCAAAGATGAGCGCCGCCACCATAAGCCAGAAAAGACGGCCTTCGTTCTCCTTCTCCTGAAGCTGCACAGGACCCCATTCCACTATGTAACCTTTAGGCAGAGGCGTTTCTTCGATAAGCTTCATGATGACCGAGGACGGAACCCCCTCCTTAGGCATCACATCACACCATGCCGCCATCATCTTGTTGTAGCTCATCGTTTCGCGAGTGCCGCCGACGTACTCAACGGATCCTATGGACGAAAGCGGCACGGAACTGCCGTTCGAGGTCGGAATCCGGATGGAAAGGATGTCGTTCATGGACGTACGCTGATCGGGGTCGTTCTGCAGCTTAACCTCGTACACGCCGCCCTTGAGGTTAAAATCATTAACGTAATATGACGCAAGCTGGTTCTGTAGCGTGGAGAACACAACCTTCGGCGTAAGACCCAAAAGATCGGCCTTGCGCCTGTCCAGCTTCAGCTCAAGCTGCGGGGTAGAGGCGGTGAAGCCGTGCACCGCGCTTCGAACAAGGCTGTTCGTGCGCAAATGCTCGACGACCCCGTCGGCAACCTCAAGAAGCTCAAATGGCGTAACTCCGTCTATTGCGCAAAGGTTGAAGCCCACTCCGCTCGATCCTCCCAAGCCGCGAATCGCCGCCGGCTGAGTGAACACGTACTCTCCTGCATACAAGTCAGAAACCATGTCCTTGAGTTTGTCCATGATCCTGTCGATTCGCAGATCCGGAGAACTGCGCTTGTCCCAATGGTCAAGACGGAACCATATTACGGCCTGATTCTCGCCCGTGCCCCATAGGTTGCTTTTCCCGCAGGTGGAAGATGTAGAGGCGATTCCGGGCATGTTCGCCGCACGCTCGTGTATCTCATCCACGATGGCGATGATCCGCTCCATGGACTGGCCTTCCGATAGGCGGATGTTGAGTCCTATGTAGCCTCTGTCCTCCTTGGGGAGGAAGGCGGTAGGCACCTTTCCGGTCAGGCACCATAGTGCAGCCACGCAACCGGCAAAAAGCAGCAGAGTGAGAACTACGCGGCGCACGAAGAATCCGACAAACTTGAGGTATGTTTTTCGACTCGTCTCAAGAGTCCAGTTGAACGGCGCAAGAAGGATGCGGCGCCTGTCGGGATCGGGCTTTTTCAGCAGATATGCGCACAGAACAGGCGAGAGCACGATTGCAACGACCGTGGAAAGGCAGAGCGACACGCACATCGTAACGGCGAACTGCACATACATCATGCCCACCATGCCGCCGTAGAACGCCAGCGGAAGGTAGCATGCGAGCGTCACAAGCGTCGTCGCTATAATGGCGCCTGTGATCTGCGACATGGATTTAGCCGCCGCCTCTTTTGCGGAAAGCCCTTCGCGCTCCATAAGGGCCTGGGTGTTTTCGACGACGACGATGGCGTCGTCCACAAGAGATCCGATAACCAGGATCAACCCGAACATCGTCAGGACGTTTATCGTAAAACCGAACATGTACATGAACGTAAACGTTCCGACGAGGGACACGGGAATGGCGATCGCGGGAACAAACGTCGCACGGACATCCTGCATGAAGAGGTATGTGATGGCGACGACAAGCAGAAGCGCGACGATGAGAGTCACGAAGGTCTCCTTCAGGAACACCTTCGTGAACGCGGTGGTGTCGTCAGCCAGCACGCCGACGACGCCCGCAGGCATTCGCTTGATCCACTTGTCGATCTCCAGCTTCACGCGCTCTGCCGTCGCCACGGCATTCGCCTCGGGAGTCTTGTACACGGAAAGCGACACGGCGGGGTTTTCGTTGAACCGTGTGCGGACCGTGTATCCCTTGCAGCCAAGCTCCACGCGGGCGATGTCCTTGATCCGAACCTGCGCGCCGGTGTCGGGGTTCGTGCGCACGATGATGTTCTCGAACTCCTCCTTCGTGGCAAGGCGCCCCTTCACGTTCAGCTTGAAGGTAAGGTACTTGTTGGCGTATTCTCCGCCGATCATTCCGGCGGCCGCCTGTATGTTCTGGGATTCGATCGCGGACTTGATCTCGGCAATGGAGACATTGAGTCCGGCAAGCCTTATCGGATCGAGCCAGATGCGCATGGAGTAGGTACGCCCGCCCGTCTCGACAAGCGCAACGCCGTCCATTCGCGCAATGGCATCCGCCAGCTGCTTTTCGACGAAATTGGACAGGCCCATTATGTCTATCTCGCGCCCGTCGGTCATGAACATGTACATGACCATTCGGTCCTCCGGACGCTTTTTCACGGTGACGCCGCTCTGGGTCACCTCCATCGGCAGTTTCGGCTCGGCGCGCTTGACTGCGTTCTGCACGTTCACAAGCGCGATGTTGGACTGCACACCCGGTCTGAACACGCAGTAGCAGTTGTACAGCCCCTTGTCGTTGCAGTTCGATTTATAGTACCAGATGTCCTCCACACCGTTCAGCTGATCCTCTAGAACCTGCGCGACCGAATCGTTCAGCACCTTCGTGCTGGCACCGGTGTAGTTGGCGGTCACCGTGATGGTGACCGGCGTGACGTTCGGATACTCCGCGACCGCAAGGCGCATAAGACTTATCGCGCCTATGAGCGTTATCACGATGGAAACCACCCATGCAAAGCGCGGGTGCGTAATGAAGAACCGGGACAGACTCGGATACTTCGCGGTCACATCTTCAGCCGTGCTCATTTCACCGCCTCAATCGTCATTCCGCGCTTGGCCTTGTGGGCGCCGTCCGCGACGATTCGCTCGCCAACCTTGACGCCCTTCTCGATCATGACCCAATCGCCCGAAAGGTCGCCACGGGCGACAGAGCGGCGCTCGGCGCGGTTCTCCCTGTCGAGAACCCATACGTATGGGCCCTGAATGTCCTGAAGAATGGCGGTGGGCGGCACGGCGGGACGCATCGCCCCCCTCTTGGACGCGAGGGTGACGCTTACCGTGCCCGCCGGACGGAGCAACCCCTCCTTGTTCTCGTACTGATAGTACACCTGAATCGTATCCGTCAACTGGTCCGCCGTGTTCTCCACATAGTCAAAGCTCCCATTCCCCGCATACTGAGTGCCGTTGGCAAGAAACACGGATGCGATGGACTCTTCGCGCAGGCGTCGACTCAATCCGCTGAACAGGTCGAGGAACTGACGGTTGGACACGGAAAAGCACACGCGGATCGGAGATATCTGGACGATTGTGACAAGCATGTTCTCACCAGCCCTCGCGTAGTTGCCGCGCGTCATGGTCGTGGAACCGATCTTTCCGGAGATTGGAGCGACAATCGTGCAGTGGGCGAGGTTGTCCTTCGCCGATATCAAACTCGCCTGGGCCGCCGCATACGCAGCCCGCGAAGAGTCGCGCTGGGAAAGCGCGTTGTCGACGGCGTCAAGCGACACGGCACGCGTCTCAAGAAGCTTCTTGTGGCGGGCATACGAAAGCTCGGCGTACGAGAGGTTCGCCTTGCATTCGGCGAGCTTTGCCTCCGCGTTCTTGACGGCGGCGGAATACTTAATCGGATCCAGACGGTACAGGACATCACCCTCCTTCACCATCGCACCGTTCTCGAAACAGACCTCCAGAATCTCGCCCGAAACCTGCGGAACAACATTCACCTGAGCAATGGGAACGACACGCCCCGGATATGTGGAGACACTCATGTCCGGTCTCTCGACAACCTCACATACAGGCAATGTAATCGATGCCGCCAACAATAAAAAAGAATGTATCATTTTAACTCCTTAATTGACCCAAAATTATACCACATTCCGTAATCCATGGGCATTAAACGGAACAACCCCCTTTTCCCCCAGACAATCAATGCGAACTCATGTCATTTGACTGGCTTGGGAATATTGGCAAGAAGTCTTTTGAGATCCTGAACACGGTCTTTCGTGGCCACAAGCACTGAATCTTTCGTGGTGACGATAACAATGTCCTTCACACCTAGCGCCGCTATGTTCGCGCCTTCGGCGACGGCAACAGAGTTCTCGCAGTCGAGGAGCGTGACCTCTCCGCGTATTGCATTCCTGCGCCCATCGGTCTTCAGGTGACGGTCTGCCGCCGTCCAAGTGCCGACATCGTCCCAGCCGAAATCGCCTGACGTCACAAGCACATTGTCCGCCTTTTCCATCACAGCGTAGTCGAACGATATCTTCGGGAGATTCTCGTAGTCCTTTGGCGTGATGCCGACAAGCTGCGGCGCAAACCTCCGCAAGGCGGCATTCATCGTGGACACCTTCCACACGAACATTCCCGCGTTCCATACATACCTGCCGCTTTTGAGATACCTTTTCGCCGTCGCTTCATTCGGTTTCTCCACGAACCTTTCGGCGCGGGACACCTTCCCAAACGGTGACCCTACCTTTATGTATCCGAATCCCGTGGCTGGATACGTCGGCTTCACGCCCATCGTGACGATGTCGTTGGACGTTGCCGCCGCATCGGCCGCGAGCGAAAGTATCTTGCGGAACGCCTTTTCGTTCTTCATCAGATGGTCTGCGGTCAATATCGCAGCAACCGCGCTTTCGCCGCCCCGTCTGCCAATCTCGGTGCACGCCGTGGCGACCGCCGCCGCCGTGTCGCGCCTGCACGGTTCAAGAAGAACGTTCTTTCGCGGGATTTCGGGCAGTTCCCTGTATGTCGCCTTCGCAAGCGTCTTCGCCGTGACGATCAGGATGTTCTCCGCAGGAACGACACCCTTCAGGCGGTCCACGCTCTGCCGGATCAGCGACTTGCCGCCGAACACGGAAAGGAACTGCTTGGGATGCTCGGGCGTGGAAAGCGGCCAGAATCGTTCTCCGCTCCCGCCAGAAAGTATGGCGGCGTAAAAGTTTTTCTTCATGCCGACATTATACCACAACGCAGAGAATCACTATGGTATAATCTGCGGTAATTGTGGACAGGATAACCCCAGAGCAGAGAAGCAGGATAATGAGTCGGATCAGAGGCAGGGACACCACGCCCGAAATTCTGGTGCGACAACGCATCTTTGCCGCCGGTTGGCGGTTCAGGGTCTGCGACAAACGCTTTCTGGGCAAGCCGGACATCGTCGTCCCGAAGGCCCGAACAATCATCGATGTGCGCGGATGCTTTTGGCACCGTCACGGATGCGCAGACTCTACAATGCCGAGAAGCAACGTCAAGTTCTGGATGGAGAAATGGTCCAAAAATGTCAAGCGCGACAGGCGAAACGAGAAATCCTGGCAGGATGCGGGCTGGAACATCATCACAGTATGGGGCTGCGCGCTGGACGGTTTGAAACGCGAGCGCACACTTCTGCGGATATGCGAATGCCTGAACGCATGGGCGGAAGAAACTGCCGACGGTACGAAACGCATCCGACCACATCGGCTCACTCTGCCGCGCCTGCCGTGAGTAAATCCCGTTCACCCCTTCAGGAAACACGTTGGAACCGGGGTCTCCTTCAGCGCTGCACTCTTTGCCGCCGCACATTAGAGGGCCCGCACTCGATCGCCGCAATAAATGGCGACCATCAGTTAAGACAAGACGGACAATAAATAGAAGTGTCAGCGAATAATGCAGTTGCGCCCAGTACCCAACGCCGCAAGCTGTCGATATATCCGGAATTCATAGCGCACCCATTCATTTAATTTTTTGTTATTAGCAAATAAGTTACAAAAAGATGCTGCCTGAATCCATTAATCATGAAACACGCAAATGCCGAAAGGCGATTTGGCGACGCCCACCCCGACACTTGCTCCGAGGTGCAGTCGAAGACAAGATATGTCCAGCCCAAGATGCGGAATCTACAGACCACACCATACCACGACAACGAAAGTCTCACGAAGTATGGTATAATTATCCGCAATATTCAGAGAAGGTGGTGAGGATGAAGAAGAAAAACTCCATGACAAGAAACGTCCGTGCGGTGATCGAACTCAAGATCACCCCTCAGCGCAACATCGGATTCGGGAAAATCGCGAGCAAGGTTTCGAAATACGCACAGGTCGATGCCTGTTTTCTCATGAGCGGCGCGTATGACCTCCTCGTATTCGCGAGCGGAGACTCGCTTCAGGATGTAGCCGAGTTCGTCTCGTCCGAGCTCTCCACGATCGATGGAGTACTCTCCACCTCCACGCATTTCATGCTCAAGACGTACAAGGCGAACGGAGAATACGCCTTTGAGGAAGACAAGCGTCTCCCGGTGGTCTGATGGCTCGCGATTTTACAGCCAGACACATTGCGGAACTGCCGAGAAGCGGTATTCGCAAATTCTTCGATATCGTCGCACAGCGCAAGGATGTCATATCGCTTGGTGTTGGCGAACCGGACTTTGACACCCCCTGGCATATATCGCGAGCGGCGGTAACCTGTCTTGAGGACGGCGGCACGCACTACACCTCAAACCTTGGCACCCCGGAACTGCGTAAGGCGATATGCCGCTATCTGAAGCGGCGGTTCAAGGCATCTTTCGCATGGGAGAACGAAGCGCTTGTAACGGTTGGCGTATCCGAGGCTATAGATCTTGCGATCCGTGCAATCACCGAACCAGAAGACGAGATAATCTACCATGAACCGTGCTTTGTCTCCTATGCACCCACGATCCGCATGGCACATGGCGTCCCGGTATGCGTCGAAACCTATGCGCGCGACGGATTCAGACTCACAGTTAAGTCACTCGAGAAAATCATAACGCCGAAGACGAAAGCACTTCTCATAAATTTTCCGTGCAACCCCACAGGCGCGGCACTCTCGCTTCAAGACATGAAGGACATTGCCAACTTCGTCCTAAAGCACGATATTCTCCTCTTGTCTGATGAGGTGTACTCAGAACTCGTATACGACCGAAAGCCCGCAAGCTTTGCGTCATTTCCGGAACTCAAGGACAATCTCATCCTTCTGAACGGGTTTTCAAAGAGCTGGGCAATGACCGGGTTCCGTCTCGGCTATGCATGCGGTCCCGCGCCGCTGATCGGCACAATGATGAAGATCCATCAATACGGCATCATGAGCGCACCGACGCTCAGCCAGGCGGCAGGTGCCGAGGCTATGGACAACGGGGACGTAGATGTTGCACGCATGAGGGCAGAATATAAACGCCGCCGTGACTTTCTTGTGGCCGCACTCAACAGGATGGGATTGAAAACCATCCTTCCAAAGGGTGCGTTCTATGTATTCGCGGACATTTCCAAAACTGGCCTCAAGGACGAGGAATTCTGCCTGCGGCTTCTAGAGGAGCAGGATGTCGCCTGCGTCCCCGGATCTGCATTCGGTGCATGCGGAGAAGGCTTTGTGCGCATGAGCTATGCAACCTCACTCGAGAAGATACATGCCGCCGCCGAACGTCTGTCCGCATTTCTCCGCAATACAGGCAAACTTCAACAATAGAGACCGCACGCACGCAGGGAGGCTACGTCAAGAGCCCCCATGAAGTCCGGTTCGGTGCTCATTACTGCGCCGCAAACCTCTCAAGGTCGGCCTTTTGCATGAAACCGACAGCCTGCGCCGCCACCTTGCCGTCCTTGAAGAGAAAGAGTGCTGGAATGCTGCTGATGCCATACTTGGCGGCAAGATCGGCTGCCTCATCAACATTCACCTTGCCGACTTTCAGCACATCGGCCTTCTCCACCGCAATCTGCTCCAGAATTGGAGCAAGCATGCGGCATGGTCCGCACCACGGCGCCCAGAAATCCACGAGTACAGGCTTATCGGATTTCAAGACCTCTGCCTCGAAATTTGCCGAAGTCAGTTCTATTTCCATTTTCTTCTCCTTCGTGTTGTCTTTTGGTTTTAATATTGTCGCATTTTCCTGTGTAGATACCTCTGCTGCCTTTTGAACCGCATCCGAACCGGCATTCTCCGCCGCAACTGCTTTCACCCACGGTCCGGCGATCATCCATGCCCCGAACGCCATAAGCAACGCTCCACATATCGGATTGATGATGTTGTAGCGTCTTTTTATGAATCCGAAAGCAGTCTGAAAGCATCCCAGAAGCGCGGCCGACACCACGAAAGGAACACCAAGCCCAAGCGAATACGCAAGAAGGAGCACGGCGCCCTGCAGTGCTCCTCCCTCCGAGGCGGCCTGCATGAGTGCAGCACCAAGAAAAGCTCCTACGCACGGGGTGAGGCTCACCGAGTAGATGAGACCGAAAACGAATGCCGAAACAACGCCATTAGGCGTTCGCCCGCTTTTCATTCCGGAAAACGGCAGACGAAACAAGCCGAGATAGCCAAGTCCAAATGCAAACACTATGATTCCGCACACCACGTTGACGGCTGTTCTATGCGCAGCCAAAGCAGCTCCAAGTGTCCCCGCAAAAACTCCTAGCGCAACGAATACAACCGTAAATCCAAGCATGAACGCAAATGCACGGGCGAACATTTTGCCTTTGCCGACGTCACCAGCGGCAAAGTACGTAGCGTATACCGGAAGCAACGGAAGCATACAGGGGGAAATAAAAGAAATCACCCCTTCCGTAAATGTGAGCAGGACATTCATGAGACACCTCCTATTTTACTTATTACGGGCAACATTATACACGATTGCGCATTTCAAAACAATCACCGACAAAAGATATCCTAAAATGCTATCGCATTCCCACCCATCCCTAACGGCGGCGGTTCCACTTCATCCCCATCGCTGCCATGGATATGAAATACACCGCACCGCCAACCGCGATGGAGGCCGCCAACAGAAACAACGGCGGCAGATAAACGAATCGTTTCAGCAGAAGGATTGCAGCCGACATCAATACCGAACCGGTCAGCATCTTTGCGACCGGCACCACCAGCCTACGCATTCCAAGCGAACCATTCCGGCGTCGTGCGGCCTCAATGAGAAACACAATGCCGCATCCAGAGCAGAGCACCGTCGATGCTGCAAGCCCCACATGGCGCCATTCTACCGGAAGGCAGAATACCGCCATAACGTTCAATGCCGCATTCAAGCAGACCGTCCATACAGAAACGCGCAACGGTGTCTTCATATCGTTCTGCGCCTGAAACCACGGAACGAGCGACTTATGGAGTCCAAAGAATCCCAGTCCAACAGCATACACCGCTACAGCCCTGGAAACGCGCACAACAGCCAAATCATCGAATGCGCCGCCCCGATAGATCACGGTTGTAACATCACCGGCCAGCACACCTAAGCCGACAGCTGCAGGCACCATCACAAAAAGCATCTGTCCGGATGACGAAACAAATGCCTCTCGCGCCCCTTCTACATCGCCCTTCGAAAAGAAACCGGCAAACGTCGGCAGCAGAACAGTGCCGAAGGCAACGCCGATGACGCCAAGAGGAAGGTCCATCAGGCGTTCGGCGTAGCCAATCACGCCTGCCGCCCATGGCGCGGCGAGCTGCCCTAGAACCTGATCAAGCATATAATTTATCTGAACCGCTCCTGCTCCCATGGCGGCAATTGCGGTGTTTTTCCATACAAGACGCACCTTCGTGTCGCGCCAGCCATTGAATGTGACACCTGGAGTGACACCTGCGCGGTGCATGCACCAGAGCATGAAAGCCATCTGGAACGCACCCGCCACAAGAATCGCCATCGCAACACGGTGGATGCGCTGATCAAGTTCCAATTCGGGATGGAAGCATATCCAAAGAAGGATTCCTATCCAGAACACATTGAGCAGACACGGCATCGCGCTTGACGCCTTGAAGCGTCCCATCGCGTTCAACACACCCATGCCGAACGCCGCACCGCATATGAAAATCATGTACGGGATGAGCGTCTTCACAAGACGAATGGTGAGCAACGCCCGGTCAGAAAGTTCAAAATCAAATCTGAAATGGACGACTGCCTCTAGACCTATTAAGGCGACCGCTACAATCGACACAAGCATAAGCATCGCCATCGTCATTACGGACCTGGCAAGGCGTCTCGCGCTGTCCATCGCCTGAGCCTCGACCTCACCCTTGAATACCGGTACAAACGCAGCGGTCAGCGCACCCTCGCCAAAAAGCTTGCGCGCCATGTTCGGAAGCGCGAACGCAAGCGTGAACGCACTCTGCTCCACACCTGCGCCGATGAAGCGGCTCTGAAGCATTTCGCGAACCAGCCCCAAGACCCGGGACAGCGCGGTGAACGCCCCGACGGTAAACGTATTCTTCAATATGCGGTTCATTCTCGGTATATCGCAACTTTCCTTAAAATACCGGTGCAGTATACCACATGACTGTTTTGCGGGTCAATTTTTCACCAGTTCTTCAAGAAGATTTCCCACACTTTATCGGGATTCAACATCGATACCTTCACGGTCTGGAGGGGCAATTGTAAAACCACCCGTGGCGCAAGCCTGATCCAGGGGCTTTGCAATTGCCCAACCGTTATCCTCATTTACATTTCAGTTGGAGGTGTGATTGCACCGCTTACCGGTATCTCATGAGTATTGACAATCACTTTGAAAAATGCGGTCCCGCTTTCCGGTTTCGGAATCGTCAGCGTAACGCCGTCCCACGAAGCACGGGCGGCATCGGCGGCTCCGGCAGTCTGCAGATCTGCAAGATTGTCCGCAACCGCAACGCCGTAAACTTTGTACGCATCGACGGGAATATTCTCACCGACGCTTCCGGGTTGAAGACCGTAAACTCCGGCAGGTACAGCGCATAGCCGATTCCCACGGACAATTCGGTACGGTATAGCTTCATGCCGTTCCAGGTATTTCCGGGATCCGCCCCCCCCCCATGCAAACGAAGGAATGAACACTTTGGCTGTCTCAGGACAGTAATAGAACGCATACTTGCCCACAGCCGGCTCATTGCCGGTGAATGTCGCCGATTCAAGTGATGTGCAGCCGCAAAACGCGTAATCGCCCAAAATAAGCACGTCTCCCTTGAATGTTATGCGTTTTAACGACGAACAGTTATAAAACGAATAATCACCGACCGCAATCATCGAAGAAGGAAAGACAGCCGTCCTGAGCGACGAACAGCCTTCAAACGCGGAAAGCCCTATGCTTGTCACCCCTTCCAGAATCGACACCGAAGTCAATTTGTCGCAATACCGGAACGCTCACTCTCCAATGGCCAAGACTTCACAATTCCCAAGTTTGGAAGGTATTGCGATATCACCGGCGACAGAACGGGGGATAGAGGGCGAACCGAACGTTCTGCTGCCCACCGTGGCCATTCCATTTGACACGGTGAATGTCCACGTCACGCCATCTACCATCTCGTTGTACGGTCCACCATCGGCTCTTGCCGCGATTACGATCATGCCGTACCACGTATCGCCGATTCCCGCCCAACCTTCCAGCTCTGCAGGCAGCGTCACTTGCGCATTCTCAGGAGGAGTGGTGAACAGCTCTTTTCCCATAACCGGCGCATCGCCGACAAACCGCACGGAAGCCAACGCCGGACATCGTTCGAAAGCGTTTTTCCCGATGCCCGTCACGGTGGACGGAATCCGCACAGACGAAAGACCGCTGCTGCAGGCAAATGCGTACTCCCCGACATTTGTCACGCCGAACGGGATCTCAAGCTTTTCAAGCGACGCACAGCTGCTGAACGCAGATGAACCTATGCGCTTAAGATTTGCCGGATATTTTACGCTTTTAAGCGAACTGCATGCCACAAAAAATGCATCCTCTATTTCTGTCATCTGATTCGGGAGCGATATGCTTTCGAGAAGTTCGCATTGGTAGAACGAGCGCTCCCCCATGCGCATGACACTCGACGGAAGCGATACCCCCCTTCAGGCTCGAGCATTCAGCAAATGCGTTGTTGCCGCTCACATAGATTCAGTGGCGCAAATATCCTGCACAGCGGGAAATGTAGAAAAATGGCATGGACAATGCACATCCCGGGCCGTGCCATGACTGCGAACTCCCGCACATCATGAAAATGCGGCCCTGACACCGGCATCGGGCATGCCATCCACTGGAAGCTCTCTCACGTCATGAAATACAATCAAAAAAAAACTCCGTATAGTCAGCACCTCCCTTACATGGGAACTCGCGCGCTTAATGAAATGCAATACGCGGCGACTGGCGCATACCCGTGCTCTGACCTGGAAACTCACGCGGCGTATCATGAAATGCAATTCGGCGGAACACTCATCCCCGCACTGTTTGTCTGCAGGAAACTCGCACGTAAATTGCGAAATACAATCTAATCCGAACGGACGACGAGCCCAAAAACTTGCTGTAACCTCGTGTGCGAGTTGTGAAATAGCGGACTTGCCGACAATCCCCTTTGCAGAACCGCCCGGCACACGCCTCCTCTCATGCATCAAGCTCAGGCTTGGCGACAGCACCATTTGTAGAACCGAACTGACCCGACAAAAAATAGGCCTTCCCATATACATTAAGCTCCGATTCTTCGACAATCCCCCTTGTATAAGCGAAGGAAACAGGCATTACTATTAAGCGACGATTCCTCGGCAATCTCCCTTGGATAAGCGAAGGAAACAGGCATTCCCACTAAGCGCCGATTCCTCGGCAATCTTCCTTGCATGACCGACAAAACAGGCTTTCACTTATGCGTCAACTGACGACTCGCCGATAATCGCCCTTGTATAACCGATGGGGGATGGTGTCTTCGGATATCCTGAGAGCAAGCACGGCGGCGAGATCAAGGAACGTCCCTTCGCAGACGCCAAGAATCTCCCCTACAACCCGCCTCACCTCATCGTTCAGGC
>JAZOAC010000133.1:0-64879 GCA_045595285.1 Kiritimatiellia bacterium
CCGCCCGGCATTTTCCGCAGATTCGCAGGCACTCAATACGGCGCACATTTTCACACCAAGTTATCCTTCATTTACATTCCCGCGCGCAGCGCGGGCGGAGCGCTTTCAACTCCAAGGTGAGGGACCCGAAAACATCTCCACCAACGGCGGAGTGAGCCGCGCCCGGCATTTTCCGCAGATTCGCAGGCACTCAATACGACGCACCTGGAAAACAGACTATTCCAGTTGCTGAAAGGTGAAAATCAGTGCCTCAGCCTTTATTTATCGGGGGCAAACGCATTTTGTCATTCGAAAAATGGGTAAACTCCAGCTTATGCCACATTGCGTTTGCACACTTTTTTTGATACAATGCACTCGGTTTTAACAAAAGAAAGGCTTTTTGCAATGACAACTTCACTCACAATCCGTATGGACGACGCCCTTAAAGCCGAAGCTGAAGACTTCTTCGACGACATCGGCATGAACATGACAACTGCCATAACCTGCTTTTTTAAGAAGTGTCTCGCAACCGGCAAAATCCCCTTCACGCTCTCCCGCGAAACGAAGCGCGAGCGTTTGCTTTCTGCCATCAGGGAGGCCAACGAGATCGCAAACGACCCGAATGCTCCATATTGCGACGATCCTGAAAAACTTGAAGAGTTTCTGTTCTCATGAAATACATAGTCAAGACGACCACTCGCTTCAAGAAAAGCGTCAAACAGATGCAGAAGCGCGGCAAATCCCATACTAAGCTTCTTGAGGTTGTCAATAAACTTGCGATGGGCGAAACGTTGCCACCTCAATATCGAGACCATGCGCTTACCGGTACTTTTATCGGATTTCGCGATTGCCACATCGAGAATGACTGGGTGCTTATCTACAAGATTCAGAACGATGTCCTAATTCTGACGCTTGCCGATACCGGCACTCATTCTGACCTTGGATTGTGACAGAAGCCATCAACCCTCCGCCCTGCATTCCGTCACAGAAATATGCTTCAACGCTTTTTCAACACCTATCTGATCTATCATTTTCCGAAGCTTCCGGTAAAAGATTAATTGCCTATCGCAATATTCTGAATAATAATCCACATGTTCCAATATGCGCTTGGCATCATCCGTTTCTTCACTACTATACGCAGTTCTGTATTTGTCGCAAAGTATCTTAAACTCATTCAAACCTCTTACCATTTCGCGACAAACACTTGCTTTATACATGATATCCGCCTTGTCAAAAACATGCTGAAAACGATAAATATCCTTTGCCTTGCGGTAAAACTCGATGGCACATCCGCAAGCCTCTATGCCCCTTTGGATTCTTTTGGCTTCTCTCTCACAAACTTCGCGTGAATAATCAATAATTTCGCGGATATATTCATGGTCGTCTGGAAGATTCTCCATCCATTTCATGACATTTTCAACTGAACTTATGTGTTCCGAATCTTCAACAGCTTCTTTTACAAATCTGAATAAGTTTCTTCCTTTTATTGGCAACTCCTTGTGAAACGCACCGACAATGGCATGTCGCAATTTCATAAATACATCAAAATTGGAAATAAGCTCCTTTAGCAATGCCAAGGTCTTTGCATTACTCTCTTCTGCAACTCTCGCCTCATTCATAGATTGCTCATAGGCCGGTATGTAAGCACTGGATATTTTCTCAAACTCCTCTATCCCGCAATCCGGCTTGAAGTCATCGAAACTGACACCATACGTTTTCATCTTATGTTCGGCAATTTTCATAAATGGACTTTATGCTTGAGGTTGCCATAAAATTATCGTTGCTTTCATTTAAAGACACAGTCTCTCCGTCAAAAAACGTCGTTATTATATCATTTTCGCGTCGATAATGACAGACGCGAAAATTGATGCTGAATTTATCGCTTAAGGACAATTTATGGCGGCGGAGGAATATGGTAAAATCTCTGTCATGTTTCCCCTTCTTCCATTCCTTGCCGCAATAACCACCGTGTCAGAGCTCAGGCGGGCCGTATGGGACGACAACACCTGTCTCAACGAGCCGTTTTCGATCACGTGCACGGTTGCGCACGCAATAAATCCGATCCGGTCGTTTTCCGTCTATGACGGCACAGGCTACTGCAATGTACGTACCACAAACGACATATCGCTTTATGCCGGCGATTACATCCGAATAAACGGTCGCATCGGAATCGATCCCTACAACTGGCAACGCGCATTCATGGAATCCGCTGAAAAATTGGGCACAAGGGATAATCCCGGTCCAATAGAGGCGACACCTGACCAACTGCACAATGAATTCTTCGACAACCGGACCGTTGTCATGCACGGCATTGTTTCGGATGTGGTCAATGACGAAATCGATCCAATGTGGCGGTTCCTTGTCCTTCGCCACGAAAAAGGATCTTTCCTTGCGGCAGTCTGCATAGCCCAAAGGGGAAGCGGCGACCTTGACCGTCTCATCGGCGCAACCGTGTCCATAACAGGGTCGGCGCATGTAATGCCGGACGGCGGCAAACGTAAATTCAAGACGCCGCAACTGACGGTTTCGACGCCAGACAACATACGGATAATCTCCCCTGCACCGCAGGATCCATTTGCCGTTCCACAGATACCCTTCAACCGGCACGGCATCGCAAACTTCCAGTACAAGTCGGCCTCCATGCTTTCACGCATGAACCGCCATCGGGCGGAAGGTCGAGTCATTGCGGTCCTCAAAGACAGGAATCTGCTGTTGAAGACAGGTAACGGCCAGACCATCGGCGCAAGAATCGACAGCGGACCAATGCCATCCATCGGAGACAACATAATCGTTGCCGGATTCCCTGAGACAGATCTATTCATAGTCAAGTTCACACGGGCAGTCTACAAGAAGACTCCAGACGGAAGAAGCACGGCGAGCGAATCTGACAAGGCGGCAGAACTTCCTTCAGATTTCGACATGAATGCAACCTTGCGCGAGAACTATGGTCAACTGATACGCATAACAGGACGCGTAGTCGCACCGAATCCATCAGAAGACACCGGCACTCCGGCAACAATCACGATATCCTGCGGAAAGCACGTCATTCCAATCGACATGACTTCATGCAACGGCCTCACCGCAACGCCATCCCACGGAGACGTGATAAGCGCAACTGGCGTATGCGTGATAAACACCACAAAATGGAATCCTCTCGACATTTTTCCGCGCATAGACGGCTTCACGCTTGCCCCACGTTCACCGGACGATCTGCGCATTCTGTCGTCAGCGCCATGGTGGACCGCCGGAAAACTGATGGTCGTGATCGCAGCCCTTCTTGTACTGCTCACAGCCGTATTTGTCTGGAACCGCTTTCTGCGAATCATGATCGAACGGCGAAGCAAACAGCTGTTCAAGGCGGAGATTGAACAGGCCAAGTCCTACTTGAGAGTAGATGAACGCACTCGGCTGTCAGTTGAACTGCATGATGCCGTATCCCAAATGCTCACAGGAATAGCGTTTCAGATCGATGCTGCAGCGAAGACCCTGCAATCCGATCCGGTTTCAACGGCGAACTACCTGTCGGTGGCAGAGCGAACCCTCCTATCCTGCCGCGAAGAACTCCGCCGCTGCATCTGGGATCTCCGCAACGATACGCTCGGCACATCGGACTTTGCGGCGGCGCTCCGCAAGACACTCGCTCCATGCATAGGCGATACAGTCCTGTCGATCCGATTTCCGTTGCGACGGACCATGATCTCCGACACCACCGCACACACCCTGATCAACATCATCAGGGAACTTTCGGTCAATGCGGTGCGGCACGGTTCAGCACGGCACATCTGGATTGCGGGCGAACGTCTGGAAAACACGATACGTTTCTCGGTAAGAGATGACGGCTCAGGCTTTGACCCTCAAAATCATCCCGGGCCCGCGCAAGGTCATTTCGGTCTTCAAGGCGTAAAGGAGCGCGTGGCGAAACTGAGCGGCTCTTTGACGATAGGGAGCGGTTCGGGCAAAGGTACAAAAATCATAGTGGAGATCCGCAAATGAAGAAAACATCCGTCATGATTGTCGATGACCATGCCGTTGTGCGCATGGGACTTTCCGCTATCATCAACCTTGAAAAGGAGTTTTCCGTATGCGGAGAGGCCGAAAACGGCGAAGAGGCTGTGCGGATGGCGTCCGCACTGCGCCCTGACGTCATCATAATGGACCTTGTCATGCCCGGCATGGACGGCGTCGCGGCCACAAAAGCCATACTGGAAGTATCGCCGTCTTCCCATGTACTCATCCTTACCACATTCGGCTCCGCCGCCGACATCTCATGCGCATTGGCCGTCGGCGCGACCGGCGCCGTAACCAAGAATCTCTCGAACAACGATCTGATGAAGGCCATCAGGGATACCCGGGACGGAATCCGCCACGTATCTCCGGAAATAGAGCAGTCGCTGAAGGAGGACAGCAAAGAGATTCACCTGACGCCACGCCAGCGCGAAGTTCTCGACTCCATCACACGCGGTCTTTCCAACGACAACATCTCCACCATGCTCGGCATATCAAAGAGCCGCGTGAAACAGCACCTGAACGAACTCTACGAAAAGATCGGCGCCGCAAACAGAGCCGAAGCCGTATCCATCGCACTTCGCAAACACCTGCTCAAACTTTAAAACCGGACATTCGCCGAGAAATGACGCCGGCAGATGTCAGGCCATCCAACGCCTTGCCGTCATATACGGCTAGGAGCCGCGATGCCGAGAAGGTCAAGACCCTTGGCGAGCACCCTTCCGAAAAGCGCACAGAGCTTCAGACGAGCATCGCGCACCTCCGGCTCGCTCTTGAGGATCGGGTTCTGCTGATAGAACGACGAGTAGAGCTGGGCCGTCTGGAAAAGATAATCGGCGAGAAGCGACGGCTTGTAGTTCTCCGCAGCCCTGCGGACAGTGCCGCCGAACTTCAGGAGCTGAAGTGCGAGAAGCTTTTCCGAGGGAGATGCGATGCAGTAGGAGAACTGGGAAACGTCTGGATTTCCGGCCTTGTCCATTAGTGAGCACACGCGGGCATGGGCATACTGGAGATAAGGTCCGGAATTGCCCTCAAGGGCGAGGGCCTTGTCCCAATTGAAGTCGATGGCAGTGCCGGGATCATGGCTGAGATCGGCATACTTGACAGCACCGAAACCAATATCCTCGGCAAGCTTTTCGTCGCCGCCGCGTTCCTTGACGATTTCGTACGCACGGCGCGTCGCCTCCGCAAGAAGATCGTCGAGTTTGATCAAGTTGCCTTCACGTGTGGATATCGCCTTGCCCTGATACGACATGAGGCCGAACGGCACATGCACCAACTTCGCCTTCATGCCCATCTTCGCGCATATGATGAAAAACTGCTTGAAATGAAGAATCTGACGATCGTCGGTGACATATATGATCTCGGCGGGATCATAATCCTTGATGCGGCTCTCTACACACGCCACATCGGATGTGGTGTAGTTGAACCCGCCGTCAGACTTCCTCACGATTGCTAGCGGAAGCCCCTCTTCCTCAAAGCGCACGACGAGCGCACCATCCGACTCCTCGGCCAGGCCCATCTGAACAAGACGATCCACGACAGGAGCCATCATATCGCGATAGAAGGACTCCCCTCGCCATGTGTCGAACTTGACGCCAAGCTTGGAGTACATGCGGTTGAACTCGTTGATTGAAATCTCGATGAACCTCTTCCAGAGCTCGACATCGTCCGGATCACCCTGCTGCAGTTTCACAAGCTCTTCGCGGCAGGCGGTCTTCCACGCCTCATCCGTCTTTGCGCGCGAGGAGGATTCCACGTAGCACTTCTCCAGCGTGACGACGGCGAGGTTGTCGCGCTCCTCCTGCGTGAGGCATTCACGGTATCCCTTGATGAGGATGCCGAACTGCGTACCCCAATCGCCGAGATGGTTATCGGCGATCACGGAATAGCCGAGAGACCGATAGATGCGGTCGATGGCATTTCCTATCACGGTCGAACGGATGTGTCCGATATGCATCTGCTTGGCGGCATTGGGCGACGAGTAGTCTATGACGACCTTCTTGCCGGATCCAAGCTGCTCAATCCCGCAATTCCGGTCGGCATCGAGCGAAGCGAGAGCCGCGCCAAGCCACTCGGGGGTGATCGTGATGTTCAGAAAGCCGGGCCCCGCAACCTCAGCCTTGTATTCTGGGGTAAGGTTCTCGACGACCTTCATTGCCGCCTCTCGGGGATTTCTGAATCCCGCCTTCTTCGCAATCTTCAGGGCGTCATTGCACTGATAATCGCCGAACTTAGGGTCTGTTGCGGGCACCACCCTAATCTCAGGGAGTTCAACATCGGGGAACGCCTTGGCAAAACCATCCTTAAGCCATTCGCTAATAGTCATATCCATTCCGGCGGCAATCTGCGCCGCCGCCTTTCCATCATTTGATTTTCTGCTTCAGAAGTTTCTTCAAAACCTTGTCACGGGATTTCTCATCCATGTGATCCACATAGAGGATTCCCTTCAGATGATCCGTCTCATGGCAGACTGCACGCGCAAGAAACCCACGCGCCGTAACGATCTGAGGGACGCCCTTGATGTCCAGAAACTGAACCGTGACCTCAAACGGACGCGTAACATCCCCACCGACATTGGGCAGCGAAAGGCACCCCTCGCGTCCGGTCTGCTCTCCGGAGAAGGAAACTATCTCCGGATTGAACATCACCAGCGGCTGGGCGACATCCGCATTGAACTGCCTGGTCTCTTCATCATCCTCACAACTCAGAGGCACGTCTATCACGCACAGCGCCTCGGTGCGGCCGACCTGCTCTGCGGCGAGACCAACACCCTTGGCCTTGTACATCGTCTCCAGCATGTCTTCTGCGAGAACAGCCAATTCGGGGGTCACAGCCACCTTTTGAGCCGGCATGCGAAGTTTGTCGCTGCCGTATTTTTCGATTTTGAGTATCATACGCCTGTCGATCCGAAACCGCCTTCTCCACGTTCGGTGGAGTCGATCTCAACGGTCTCCTCAATTTCAGCCCTCGTGCACGGGGCGACAACAATCTGGGCGATCTTCGACCCTTTTTCGATCCTGAACGGCTCTGATCCGAAATTGGCGAGAACCACTCCCACTTCCCCCCTGTATCCCTCGTCTATCGTGCCGGGGGTGTTCAGGACCGTGACACCGTTCTTGAGCGCCAGTCCGCTTCTCGGACGGACCTGAGCCTCATATCCCGGGGGAAGCATCATCACCAGCCCCGTACGCACCAGTTTGCGGGCGCCAGGGTCGATGACCAAATCCTCTATAGAACGAATGTCCATCCCGGCATCACCGGGATGGGCATAGGAGGGAAGCATTGCAGCCGGATCAATTCTCCGGAACTTCACCGTCATCGTCGTATTCCTCGGTAGAGGCCCCCGCGTTCGCCTTGAGGTTCATGCGGGAAAGGTTCCACTTGTTCCACGCCGCGGCAAACTCAAACGCGTTCGCCTGGCCAAGCTCGCTACGGATCTGACTGCGGACCATCTGTGCCTCGGCCGCATCACCAGGAACCCTGTTCTCAAGATACACCACCAATCCCTGTCCAGGAAGCGCAGTCTCAATGAAATCGGATATCTGCCCCTTTGCCAGCCGCATAGAAGGAGCGGCGACATAGGTGGAATCGGCAAACGGGCTCGTTCCCATCGAAGATACGGAGAACGTAATGGAAGTGGAGACATTGGCATCGCCGAAAAGCTTCGCGTCAAATGGCTTGCCCTTGGCGAGCTCCGCGGCAGCAAGGGCGCGCACCTTGTCGACCTTGGCCTTGAAAGCCTTGGCCTTTGCGTCAGCCACTGCATCGCGGCGGATGATCCCCTTGGCCTCGGCGAACGGCGGCACATGCGCCTTCTCGAACTCCACACGCTCGATAAGGTACACGGCATTCGTTCCGGCAACCACGCCATAGCGCAGATCGTTTGACTCCGGATCAAGCTCGGCGACAGCTTCAAGGAAGCCGGGAACGCCAGGCGCAAACGCGGAAGGTCGGCTCATGAAGCCGGGGATGTAACGGCCTCCGTTGAGAGCAAAGCGCGGTGACGTGCGAACCTTGGCCTTGTCCTCCTTGGCGATAAGATCGAGGCGGGAAGCCTTCGCGTCAACCTTGCCGTCCGCGGGATAGGCACGGAAAAGGAGATTTGTGCGATATGCCTCGAGAGAGGCTATGAGCTGAAGCTCCTTCTCTATGATTCCCTTGACCTCTTCGAACTTCTTCGTGACAACGCCGTTCGTCGTATGCGTCTCATAGCGGTCAAGCGTGGCGTCATAGTGGTCGCGCATCTCGTCCTCGGATATCTTGAACTGCTTGAGCCGGGCGGGGGTGTCGGCCTGATACTTCACATAACGGACCTTTACGCAGTCGGGAAGCGCAATGGAATTCGTGTTCTCGTCGTAGTACGCCCTGAGAGCCTTGTCGTCAAGCTTCGGAGCGGACTTCGCCTTGTCCTTGAAGCGTACGATGCGCACCGTCAACCTGTCCGTGACATCATTGATGGCGGTATCAAGCTCCATGGGTGAAACCATGCGCGATGCGTCCGAGAGGACCATGCGAAGCTTCATGAGGGTGATGCGACGCTTCTCAGCCTCCTCAAACATCTCCGGGGTTAGACCGTTATCGCGGAGAATGCGCTCGTACATCGCCATGTCAAAGCCAGAGCCCTGACCGGAGAACTGGCGGATGACACTCTGCCGCACTTCGGCATCACTGGCCACGAGACCGAGCTTTTCTGCAACCTCATATGATGCAAGGTTCTCCCATGCGGAACGGTTTACTTCTGCATTTGAGAGAGTTGTGTTACGACCGCGACCAAACCCGCGGACATCCTCTGCGAACTTGGAGAATCTGGAAACAGGAATCTCTTCGCCATTTAATTCCCCTGCCGCAGAGGAACTCTCGCGAACGTCTCCCCCCGTAAGAAGAAAGTCGAATGCGAAAAAGCCAGAAATGGCAAACGCAAACGCACCCCAGATCCATTTGTTGCGAATAATACGGTTGAACTTTTGAATAACCACTTTTTGTATCCCTGTTTTGTTGAAAAATGTCTTGGGCTGATTTCAGCCCCCTCAGAATGTGCCGAAACCAGAATCATTCCCTGTCGCACCGCCGGAATCACCGGACGAAGAGGATGACTCCGACTCGGAGGAGACACCTTCGGAAGAGGAATCGGATTCCGTCGGCTTTTTCTCTGGACTCTTCTTGTCGTCAGACTTCGTCTTGAATGAGATATCCTGCACTCGCACAATCTCTTCGCCGAAATTCACCTTGGGCGTACCCTCCGCGAACGTGTAACGGTTACGCATTTCTCCCGACGCATCAAATGTCATCACAGAAACGACCGTCCGGCCTCCAATCCGTGAATGCTTGCGGAATATCTTGATCGCACACTGTGGCGTAAGACTGTAGTCAAGACTGCGCACCTGATCCTTCGTCTCGCCGGAAATCGGGTCACGATACGTGGTGACACCCTGATCAAGCGTCACCTTGTAGTCTCCGGCCTCGCCGCGGAGAGAGGTGAACAGAGCCTCGCCCGTAGTGCGGATGCGAAGACGATCCGCCGCACTCATGCGGGAAACCTTATAGTGGGCGCCTTCAAGCGCCAACATACCGGTTTTGACATGAACGACAGCCTCATCGCCATCACCGGACGGTACGAGCTCATGGTTGCTGTCTCCCGCAAGGTCCTTGACCGTGAAGTTAGGATATGCAACCGTGAAAAGGCCTGTTGGCATGGTACGCGGAAGCGACACCGAAATCCCACCCCTTACCATTGTCACGACACGGGACTTTTCGCCTATGGCAACTTCGCGAGTACCGAACTCGGCATCGTCCTTGACTTTGACAAAGGTTTCGGGGCCAAATTCAAAAACGGCAGGCTCTGCCGCAGCGGTCACGCGGAAGACCGAACCATTGGGATAGTACTTCCCTTCCTCAGCAGGCTTGAATTCGTTCTGGCGCGGAAGCTTCACGGATACATTGTCGCTTGAATAGGCCAACTTGACGAGTGCATGGAAATGCTTAGCGCCGGACTTCGCCACCGCGGCCTTTGCCAGTGAAGCCTCGACAGCCTCAACTGTCACCTCTGCACTGACGCCCCCTTCTGCGCCATTCTCCTGCGCAATCATGGCCAACGGCACACATAACGTGGCGCACGCGCAGAAACGGGTCAAAACTCTATTCATATGTATACAATCCTCCTTTGAGGGCGTGTATTTTACGCTTTCCCCTCAAAAAAATCAACTGAAACAATATCAAAACAATATCGCCGCGGATTCTCACGGCTTTTTGGTTATATTCACGAATTTGCCGTTTCTCAATTCATGAAAATCAAGACGGATGCGCGGAGGGTTGTTCACAGGATCCTTGCGCCAGCCCTTCATGTTGCCACCCATGGCGCGGACAACGAAAAACACCTTGGCATCGGAATTGGACACCGATTTCGGAACCATTCCAAAACCTTCTGCGCAGGAGAATGCGACCGTTTCCGCCTCCTTGAGGTTCGCATTCACGCGGGCGGTTCCACCATAGCACCCGAAGAAAAGATCCTTCCCGTCCGTAGCCATTGTCTGAACACCATAGTGGATGTTGAAGCCTAGATCCACATCAACATTATCCTTCTCCGTCAAGTCGAGCCCCAGACGCTTCACGCAGCACATGGGATGCTTTTTGTATCCCCATCTGTCAACTCCAACATACACAGTGTCGCCAAGCACTACAATCCCGTCGAGAGCCTCCGGAAACCACTTCTCCCCGACAACATTGAGATTCTCGTCCCATACCCTCACAAGCCCCTGCATGCCGTCTTTGCGAAGATTCTTGTTGCGTATCACGAAAGCGCCGTATATCTTCCCGTTGGCGTAGGCCGTATCGCCTAGGTGAGCCGGAGCCTCAACGGTCTTGATTAGCTTGCCGTCCCACCCGATCTTCGCTATGCCATGCTGATGGGAAAGATACACTCCCTGCTCCGAACAGCATGCCCCCTGTATATGGCCGGCCTTTACAAGCATATCCAGTTCATGGGGAACGGTATATACCGGCGACATCCTCAATTCTGTGGCCAGAAGCGTGTATGCGAACACGGAAACGGCGAGGGAAAAAAGTTTCTTCATATCTGCGACCTTTCTTTAATGCCGCATATTCTACCACATTGCGCGGCCTTGAACACGTCTGCATCGATAAAAATTGACGTAATCCAAAAACCCGGAAGGAGAATCTCCTTCCGGGCGCTAAAGGGCAGCTCTGGAATGACGCCACGTCAGAACGCATCGGCGGCGGCGCTCACGCGCTTTCCGCGACGCTCGGCGGCGGTTTTGCGAGCCTCCTCGCGGATCTCGTCCTTCTCCTGCACAGCCTGAGAGCCGATTGCGTCATCCCATGCTGCGATGACCGTCTCGTAGCTCTGCGATGCGCCGGCAAGACATGCGGTGACATGACGATACGGACCGATCTCGAACGAGTAGCACGGACGACGCCAGCTGCACAGACGCGCCCATGTGCCGTAACGTTTCTCAAGCGCCTCTATGAGATAGTGCCTGCGCCATCTCGCCCCAGGATCGACCGCCTCCTTCGCGCATGCAAAGACCTTGGCGATCTTGTGAGTCTTCGGCGTAACATACACATAGTAGTCATCAAATCCGTCGAGCGGCTTGGACGGCGTGAACCTGGCGCGGAGAAAGTCCGGATAGCTGGAGTCTTCGACGAAATTCGTCGAAGCGAACGTGCTGCCGAACTTCAGCCCGAGGAAGGAGTCCGCATTGCCGATCGACTTCTCTTCGGCATTGGACGCCCTGGATGACAGGGGGACAACCCCAACGTCGCCGACCGGATAGCTTTGCGCGTATTCGCTAGTGCTGGTCTCGAGGACATTGCCCTCCATATCCATGTTCGTACGAGTCTCCCTGCGACGCTCCGTAACCATGTTGCCGTTGGTTGCCACAGTGGATTCGGTGAACACGCGCGACACGCTGCCGTTGTCATTTGTGGTCACCGTGGATTCGGCCGTCTTGGAAGTCATGTCTTTGGACTTCGGCTTGTCTGCCGCCGCATGGACGCAGATCACCGCTACGGCCAACATGCCTCCAATCGCCGCCATCATTGGTTTTCTGTCTTTCATGTCTCTGTTCCTTTCTGTAATGTTCCTTTGAACACCGCGAAATATAGCAGAGACTTGTTAACGGAATGTTAACAGATTGCACTTACCGTGCGCCTGCCGGATGGGGCCTGAACACTATGGCGGGACGGTCAGTACCGATGACGAAACAGGCAGATTCGATGCGATTGAGCGTCCCCTTCCACAAAAAATCGAACCTGACTCCATCCAACGGCCATCTGAGCCCCGTCGAGGTCATCTTTGCATCTGGATGCGATGCGAAGATGCTTATAGGGGAATCCACCCCCGACATGTCATTCCATCTCCTACCTGGAGGCATTACAGGCTCGAACACCCCTGAATCCGTGACGATGGACACATCGGGGTTCGCATCCGCAAGATCAAAAAGATGGAAAATATTCCCTATGGCATGATCCTCGCGCCTTCCGGTGGCACCCAATATGAAGATACGTCCCGCGCAGCCGGAACGCATCACATACCGGAACGCCTTGCAGAGATCGTTCGTATCCTGCTCGGAATCGTTGACGACGGGGACTCCCAGTCTTTCAAGCTCTGCAATGTCATCGCGGGTCAGCGAATCCCCGTCCCCAACTACAGCATCCGGGACGCGCCCTAGGGAAACCGAGGTCTTCCAGCCTCCGTCACACGCCACCACGTTCTCCGCCATCCTGAGGATGGACAGAGGGATTGCATGCGACGGAGGCTCTCCGTCCGCAAGTATCACCGTGCCTGACACGATATCTGCACCGGATGAACTCATATGAGTAAGACCGCGTCAATGGCATTGTATCCGACAATTCATTGACGCCGCTGCGTCAGCGCAGGGACAATACGTCGCGCTGATATGCGAGGACGTCCGCCATCCAGCATTCGTCCGCAGCCTTCTTCTCGCGGCGGCAGAACTCGGTCCAGACCTCGTTCCAGGGATAGCTCTTGAGCTCTTCCTGGAGAACGAGCTGTTCCGTGTACTGGCGGGCGTCCTGAAGCGCCTTGAGCGTCTCCTGCGGCTGGAGGAGTCCGAGCAGGAGCGCCTTCTGCATGTTGCGCATGCCAAGCACGAGCGCCGCGATGCGGTTGATGGATCCGTCGAAGTAGTCGAGCGCGATCATGAAGTTCTCAGGACCGTTGCGCACGATCTCTTCGGCAGCTGCCTTCACGGAATCATCGAGGCGGATCACATGGTCTGAATCCCAGCGCACGCCGCGGCTCACGTGGAACGCGACCTTGCCGGAGAAGAGCATCAGCGAACTGATCTTGTCCGCGATGAGCTCCGTCGGGTGGAAGTGCCCCATGTCGAGCAGGCAGAGAAGATTATTCTTCGCCGCGTAGTTCATGTAGAACTCGTGCGATCCGACAGTGTAGGACTCAACTCCGATGCCGTAGAGCTTGGACTCGACAGTGACGGTGACGTACTTCCTGTTGTATTTGTACTTGAAGATCCTGTCGTATGAATCCTTGAGGCGCTTGCGCGGGCCCATCCTGTCGGACGGATCGTCCTTGTAGCCGTCCGGCACCCAGAAGTTGCATGCGCAGGGCGTGCCGAGCTCCTTGCCGAAGTATTCGGCTATCTTGAGGCACGCTATGCCGTGGCGCACCCAGAACGCACGGACCTTGGGATCCTCGGACGAAAGCGTGAGCTGATCGGCGAGCGGATGGGAGAAGAACGTGGGGTTGAAATCGAGGCCTATCTTGTTGCGCTTGGCGAAATCGACCCACTTCTTGAAGTGTTTGGGCTCGAGCTTGTCGCGGTCAACCTTCTTGCCGTCCTCGAAAATGGCGTAGCACGCATGAAGATTGACCCTGTGCTTTCCGGGGATGAGCTTGAGAGCCAACTCGAGATCCGCCATCAGCTCCTCAGGGGTGCGGGCCTTGCCGGGATAGTTTCCGGTGGACTGGATGCCGCCCGTAAGTTCACCGGCGTTCTCAAACCCGGTCACGTCATCCCCCTGCCAGCAATGCATGGATACAGGGATCTTCTTGAGTTCGCGGATGGCCTTTTCGGTATCTACGCCAAGCGCGGCATATTTCTTTTTCGCTTCTGTGTAACTCATGTCTCTCTCCTTGTTTAATGAAAGAACTTCTTTCAAACCTCTTGCGCTTCAAATCCCGTTTTGGTATAATGCGCGCCGTTTTTGACCCACAGTCGGGGCGTAGCGCAGTCTGGTAGCGCGTTTGCTTGGGGTGCAAAAGGTCACGAGTTCAAATCTCGTCGCTCCGACCATTTTCACTTTCCCGCCTTTCTTCCGTTCCCGAAGAATCTGTCCATCACCACGGCTATCGCGCCGTCCCCTGTAAGATTGCAGGCCGTCCCCATCCCGTCAAGGGTCATGTATGTCGCGATCACAAGCGCATAGCGTTCAGGGGAGAAGCCCAGTGCGCTTTCGGCAATCGTGGCGGACGCAAGCACCACGCCTCCGGGGATTCCGGGCGAGGCGACCGCAATGACACTCAGGAGGAACATGAATTCCATATATTGCCCGAGGGACAGGACACCGCCGCCAAGCACGATGAAGCCCGCCGTATACACAACCATGTTCGCCATGCTCCCGGCAAGATGCACATTGGCGCAGAGAGGTATCACCAGATCCGTTATCTTGTCGGACACTCCGTTCCTGCGCGTCTGACGCAGGGTGACCGGAAGCGTGGCGGCGGACGAGCAGCATCCCCAGCCCGTAAGATACGCAGGGAACATGTTCCACATGAGCCTGAATGGATTGCGCCCTGCGACCAGGCCGCTCAAGACATATTGAACGGCCAGAATGGATGTGGTGACCGCAAACGCAACCACCATGATCTTCAGGCACCCTCCTCCGACGTTCGCAAGTTTACCGCTGGCGGCAAGGTCCGCCATCACGGAAAGTATGTACAGCGGAAGAAGCGGCATGAATGCATTCCTGATCGTGAGCGACACAGCCTCCCTGACCTCATTGAAGGTGTTCTTCAGGTACGGGGTGTCGAGCGCAACCATGGCAAGACCGAACACGAACGACATCGCGAGAGCGGTCGTGACATCCATGAGAGGCGGCATTTCCAGCACGAAATATGCAGGGAAACTGTTCACGTCGGCAAGCTTGGCGAGGCTTGTGTCTAATATCCGCGGAAACAGGAGGTCCGACACCCAGAACGCAAACCCTCCCGCAAAAAGCGTCGACGCGTATGCGATGCCCATCGTCGCCAGCAGCAGCTTGCCGGCGCCCTTCCCCGTTTCGGCAATGGCCGGCGTCACAAGGCCGACAATGATGAACGGAACGAAGAACCTGATGAACTGCCCGAACGTGCCGCCGAACGAATTCAGAACCCTGATGACGCATCCCGGAGCAAAGCTGCCGATCACCGCGCCCACGGCCATCGCCGCAAAAAGACGGCCCACCACGCCAAATCTGCAGTTCATAGGCGAATCACCTTTCCTTACTTGCTCTCCCACATCTTCTCAATCTCTTCAAGCGTGCGTCCCTTTGTCTCGGGAAGGAAGAACGCCGCCGTGATGAAGTACAGGACCGCGAATCCGGCTAGCATGAACAGCACCGGGGCGTAGCCCCACTTCTCCACAAGCTGAAGGAACACGTCGGATATGAGATATGCCACCATCATGTTGATGAAGAGGCCGATCGCCATGCCGTTGGCGCGGATGCGGTTAGGCATGAGCTCCGAAAGCGCAAGCCACACGACCACGCCCGGTCCGATCGAGAACGAGGCGATAAAGCCCGCGATGCCCGCAACCGCGAGCCAACCGGAGAGAAGCGACGGTGCCATCCAGCCGTTCTTGATCGCAAGGAACACAAAGCCGGCGCAGACGTCGGAGACGACCATTCCGACCGTGCCGATCTTGAGGAGGAACGTGCGCCCCTTCCTGTCCACAAGCGTGCAGGCGATGGCGGTCATGCCAAGCATCACGGCCCAGAGCGCCACGTTTGCGTAGTTCGCAACGGCGTCGCCGAGACCGGCATCCATGAACATCTTGAGTGCGAAATACTGGATGGCGTTGCAGCCTGTAGCCTGGTTGCAGGCTAGAATGACGACCGCCAGCACGAAAGGCAGTACGTACTTGCGCTGGAAAACAGAGTCCTTCGGAGCGGCAGGCGCGCCTTCATCTGCGGACTGGAACTTTCCGGCCTTCTTCGCAAGCCATACCGGCGAATCCCTGAGCCCCAATGCGCCGAGGAAGAACAACGCCGCCGGGACGGCGCTCGACCAGAAGACCGTCTTCCATGCAACGTTCTTCGCCGCCTCGGTCGTGGCCGGGTCGTTGGGCCCGCCGATGACGTTCACCACGGCGACGCCGACGAGCGAACAGAACAGAATCCCGATGACATCCATGAACTGGAAGATTCCGGCGCCCTTGCCGCGGTTCTCCGCGTCAAGGCACTCGGCAAGATACATCGGAACGACGACGCCTATGAGACCTGCCGCGATTCCCTGAAGCGTACGCCCCGCATAGAACGACCAGTATCCGGGCACAAGGCATATCGGAAGACACGCCAGACCTGCGATCGCCGCCGCGAGAAGCATGACCTTCTTGCGGCCGAACCACTCCGCAAGCGTACCCGCCACAAGCCCGGCAAACGCAGCGCTCATCACAACCGCACTGGTAAGATGGGACAGTTCCGCGGTGGTGTAGAGCTTGAGGCTCTCAAGGTACGGTATCGCCGGATTTATGATCGTGCCGCCGAAATCGAACAGCATGCCGCCGCATCCGGCCATCACCAGAAGAAAGACTATGTACTGTCTTGCCTTGTCCACGATATTTCCTTTCTTTGTTTCGATTCGAAATGGCAATGTCGCCGATTATACCATATTCTGCACCGCCAGGACCGATTTCCTTCGCCCAGCAAAACCGATGCTGACCATGAGATCTCTCCTGGCGCGGACGAGGCAACCGGAATCACGGCAGACGCCGCCAGCCAACTGGCAAACTCAATGACTCTACTGTCTTTCCGTCGACGCACCTCCATCCGGCCCGGATGAATTCCTTTCCTACAGGAATGCTCATCGAGATTGAATCGAGTGTGATGTTCTCCGGCGGAGCGAACACTACCGTACGGTTCACATAATCAATATCCCTCAGACCAAGAATGTCGCGGCAATACGTAACCGCCACATGGCTGGCAAAGCCATGGTTGCAGCTCGCCGTCGTGCCGATATTCTCCCAGAGCGTTCCCGTAAGCTCTGCCATGTAGAGGAAAAAGCCTCTGGTTTCGTCCAGTATCCGCTGCGACAGACCCTCCCTCGAAAGGCACTCGAGACGCAGATAGTTGCCGATGAAAGCATTGGACGGCCATATCTTGGGATACTTCTTCGTATCCTTGCGCTTCGGACCGAAATCGTCCACGAGCGTCTTCCACAGTTTCGGATGGGACTGCGGTGTCGCGGTCCTGAAATAGAAGGCGTAATACTGGCAGGTCTCCGTGCATTCACCGGAAAGTTTTAACGAACCATCCTTCTGGCGAACGGCATTGTCGCAGAACCATTCGCCGGTCCATGACTGCCTGCGCACCGTTTCGCGGACCTTCCTGGCCTCGACAGCCAGTTCGGGCATTCCATACAGCCGGTCCATGACATCGAGGACTTCAGCCCATGTCATGTTTGACGGATAGTTAACGTCCTGCACAAGCCTGTTCGCCCTGGACCATTCAATGAACACCCACTGCGGCAGCTTCTCCAGAAGACCATCCGAGTTTCTGAATGTTTTAAGGTAGTCGACGAGCTTCACCAGTTTGGGACGGAATCTCTCTATCAATTTCGGATCGCCTCCGCGTCTCTTGAACTCCTCCACCTCGATGACAAGCCACATGGCCCAGTTGGGGATGAACTGCCCATTGCTGAAATCGCCGGGATAGCACATCGCAAACATTCCGTCCGGAAGATTGTCGAAGCGATCCGGAAGGATGCAGTTTTCAAGGAACAGATGCTCACTCTCCAGCGAACCCGTGAACAGAAGGCTCGAACGCCCCGTAAAGAAGCTGTCGCAAAGCCAGCCTGCACGTTCGCGGCCCGGGCAGTCGGTGAACACATCGACGGCGTTCTGGGCGTATGTCTCGCGCGCTGCCTTGAAAATCCTTTCAAGAGCCGTGTCGGAAGATGCCATATTGGCAAGGCGGGCCTTTGGATTCTTGAATGTGCGCATGTAAGGCGCCGAGACTTCAAACGCCCCATTGTGCGCGATCACATCCAAATACCTCAACGTGTACGGCTCAAACGATTCGACGGCATATACGCCAGGCTTGGTGAACTCCCAAGCGATGACATTTGCGCAGTTGTAACGGGTATTGCTGACCTCTCCATCGATGAGAACCTCGTCGAACCTGACGACCACCGTTCCCGGCTTTAGGCATTTCACCCTCAATCCGACAAAACCCGTGTCGTTCAACCCCGCATCGAAGATCATCGAATCGGATGCATTCAAGCAGAACACCTTCTGCGAGGATTTGCCTGAAGCGACGTCAGTCCGGTTTGTCGGCACGATCCTCTGGATCATGCTCCACCAGTTGACCTCAAGATTCTTTTTCTTGAATCCGGAGTATAATGGAGTCCCCGCTTTCTCCACGAAACGTACGGGCATTACGGGACGGCGGGAGTCATAGCAGGTCTTTGCCGCCGATACAGGCCTGAATGGTCCATTCACACGGAAATCGGGATATGGAACCCTGCGTGGCAAATACTTCACCTGCGGACGTTCCTCCAGGTCCATCGCGGTGAAATTCCCTCTGCCTTTCTTCCAGTCGTCGAAGCCAGGCTCGAGACGGTATGCCTCCGAAAACGTACGCTGAAAGCTGTAGCGTACAACTTTCTGCAGACGCGGCAGAGGCTGGACCTTGAACTCGCCGTCCTCGCCCGTTGCGGCCAGCACCTTGCCATCCCGCACAATCTCAGCCTGAAGGAATGAAGGCTGTTTCATGTGATAGTAACTCATGGCATTGTAGCCCGCGACCTCCACTGCAACAATGTTTTTCCCGTCCCGGACGGAAAGAGGGATTTCATCGATTCTGAAATATCCTTTTGACGCTCTTGCCGGTCCCCATCCGACATGTCTGCCGTTAAGGGAAATGCGGTAGTCACTGCATCCCGTAATGCGCAAGACGGGTCGATCCCCCCGCCCCGCGTCGAATGCGGCACGGAAGCCGTAGAAGACATTCATCTCCTCCGCCTTCCCCTTCGGCCACACAGGAACCGCCTTGTTGAAGACAGGAACAACTTCGGAAAACAAAGTCAAGGGAAGTTGCATCGTGATCGACACTAAAACACAAGCTAGACATTTCCGCATTTCCACAATCATTATCTCCTTTAACATTACGATTCCCAGTAGCTGTAAATCTTCTTATGCAAAAAACGTTTCGGGGACGAAACAGGACGCGATGACGTGCCCTTTTACGATCGATGTCTTGACTCGCACCGGACGGCCCTTGAACGACTTGAACGCGTCAAGCCACTGCCCGTTAAGCGATACTGAGACCTCCCCCTCCGCAGGGTCATACGACTCTGCGGCAAGTTCTCGTGGACTATAGCGAAGCCCCGTACCCAGAGCTTTCGAGACGGCTTCCTTTGCGCACCAGAAGCGTATGAGAGCAGCCTGCGCACTGGAGCTCTCTCGGGCCATATCCAGCTCAGACGCCGAGAACACGCCGTTCGTAAACTCTTCCGACAGGTCGCGGGTGGCACGTTCCACGTCAACACCGACCCTGGCATTCGTCGCAACTACGGCCGCTACGAAGTCTTTTGTGTGGGATATCGCCAAATCAAGTCTCGCGGAGAGGAAATCCGCCCATGCTCCGAGCGCATGAGGCTTACCCTGATCGTCCGCCCAGATCTGGATGTCTGCGGAACTCCAGCGGGCCTGGTAGTTCTCGCTGAGGAACCGGCGCACCGCCTCCTTCGCAGCTATTCGGCCAAACAGCCACTCGGTCTTTCGCTGAACGGTGCCGGGCATCTCGCCGAACGCCTTGCGCTCGACCTCGCACAGAATGATCTGCGAAACGGTCTTGAGCCAGAGCGTGGAATTGCGCTCGAAGATGCTGTAGGGAATGTCGGTCACCCACGCCGACGCTATCGATGTCGCAGGGGAGCCTACAAGCTCCTTGGCCAACGGTTGCGTGAGATATGCCGACGCCGGCGAAAGGATCAGTTTGCAATACTCCTCCGGAACGCGTTCTGTCAGCTCCTCGTAGCCGTCGATGGCGAGCAGAAGCGTTCCGTTTCCGTCCGACACCCGTATGTCGGCGATCTGCGATTTTGGAGTCACGCCGGTAAGCCGCAGATAGCATTTGAGTCTCGCCCCTTCCGTGAATGACGAAGTCTGAATGGCGAGATGACGCAAACGGAAGGCAAACGAAAACGAACCCGCAAAGCGTTCGTGGCTCCGCCAGAGGGCAAAACCATCTGCAACGACAGACAGAAGCCTTGGATCGAGTTCCCACTGGGGAAGATTCGTGTAGTTGACGGCCCCGGCGAGACGAGGCACCTCAATCTCGTAGTCGATACCTTCCTCACTCCAACGATCCGCCTTGCGGATGCACTGCAGCCCTCCTCCGGAATCGAGACGATCCGGATATATCTCGCGATCCGTCCAATGTACGTTTCTGGGACGCTGCAGCTCATCTGGCACGAACGCCTCGCGCTGAGGAAATTCATCCGCAAACGTGAATGTTGCGGAACATGCCGGAGCCGTTACAGAGGCCTCCGGCCGATCCTCCTTGATGGATACCTTCACAATCGCCCTGCCTGGGTCCTCCGACGGAACACGCTCCGCCCGCACAAAGATGCGCAGACGGTTTGCGGCGAATGCGATTGTCCGGCTGGACTGGAGATCGTCCACCGCCACAAGCCTTTTGCTCGGGAGCAGCTTGACTGCAAGCTCCGCCATTATCTCAGCGGCGACAGGCAGGGCAAGCGGCGTAAACCCTCGAAGCTTCGAATCGGAATACGAAATCTGCGACGTACCAAGAGCGAAATCGGCGAAGAAAGGGTCGTCGTTTATCGAAAATGTCTTCACGACCTCGACAAATTCCCCCGGACGCTCCTCGACGGCCTTTGCGTCCGAAACCAGCGGCAAACGCGCACCAAAGTCGAGCTGACGCTGTCTGCGCGCACGCGCTGCCGCCGCCGCGGCACGAGCCTTCGCCCTTGCGCCCGGAAGCGCAGGACCCGCAACCACCCTTTCCCCGCCGAACGTGGAGGTGTCTGCCGGGAGTGTGACACGCGGGAAATCACGGGATAGACGCATTACGGAATCCGCTTTCACCTCTATGGACAGGGGATACGAAAAGTCGAGCTCACGCGCGTGGCGCCCCTTGAACAGCGGCGTCGGATCGACCTCAACCCCCATCGCTGCAAGCTGAGCGAGCGCATGCTGGAACTGCACGAGTCCCGGGCGGTGAAATGTATTTGATACTACAGACGCAAATTCCTCGCCACGAAGAGCCTCTCGGACCATCGACGAAAGCAAACGTCTCGGACCGACCTCGACGAAACGCCTGAAGCCGTCCGCATGCATTCGGCGGACAGTATCCTCAAATCTAACCGGCTCAGTCCATATCATCGCCGCCTCATCCCGGGCATGACGGGGCTTGACCGACATTGGTGCGGCAGACACGCACGAATACACAGGGATCTGCGGCGTTTTCTTCACCCATGATTTTGCGAACTTGCGGAAGTCCGACCTGAATTTGCCAAGCCATTCAAGGTCAAGCTGCATACCTGTAGGCGCCGGCATGCCCGCGACGGTCCTTCTGGAGAGAAGATACATGTCCTTGAGGAACGCCAACCTGTCTGCACGGGGGAACTGTCCAAACACCCCCGAAAGCGCAAGGGAACTCAAATCGCCGCCCGAAACGCCAACCAGGCCATCGGGTTTCACTCCGCAGGCATCGAACAGCCTTGCAAGGGCGATGTTTGCCGAATACACGGAGACGAGGGATTCTGCGTATCCGCCGGCGGAGAACACGTCCGCATCACGCCGATAGTACGATGCGGGCGGAAAAACAAACGAAGCCGGGGAGAAAGCCCCTATCCCGGACAACGCCTCCTCCAGTTCGTCAAACGCGCCTCTGCATTCAGGAAAGAAGATTGCGAGATCGCACATCATGTCGGGATAGAACGAGAATCCGCCCGGCGCAAGGAATGCGAGCTTTCCCTCCACCGGCTCAGTTTCGTAGTAGGTGCCGGATTTGTCCTTTATCCTCTTTGCCCCAGCCGCCATGCGTGATGCAGCCAGCGAAAGCCTGGCGCGGAGATCCTCCACGGATTGCGTCACGACCGCAAGCGTCGACTGTCCCTTGGTTTTGCTGCATGTGTAGGCGACATCCTTCAGCAATGCCGACGGGGCCTGTTCCAGAAAATTCGACACGCTGACCACAAGGGCGGCGAGAGACTCCCTGTCCGATGCCCGAATGACAACCAGTTCGCTTGGCGAAAAATCTCCGTGAGCAGACGTCATCTCCTGTTCTCCGGCTCCTCTTCCATCAGCACCGCCATCCGACGCCCGTCGTAGTCATTCGCGCATACCACGGCCCTTCGCGGAAGCGTCGGGTTACCCGTGAGCCATGGACGCGCCTTGTCCAGAAGATAGACCGACGAGGCGATATTTGAAATCCGCTCCATCGGATGCGGTACGGACACCTGCGGCGCCAATACGCGAAAATGCAACGATTGTGCGACCTTCAACAGCGATGCCGCCGCGGCGGCTGTGAAACAGTGGCCCACATTCCCCTTCACGGAGCCGACTCCGACCAGCGCACCGCCGGGACGGTGCTCCCCCCACAGCTTCTGGATCGACTCGATGTCGGCATTGTCCGACTCGGGAAAGCCCGAACCGTCAGCCTCAATCATCGCGATCGTCGAAAGCGGAGCCTTGGCAGCCTCAGCGCACTCGCCGATCGGCGGTTCACCGACATCGGTGGCAGTGCTGCGGATCAGTGCATATATGTGATCACGGGCGGCAAGCGCGTCCGCACGGCGTTTGAGGACGAAGAACGCTCCGCCTTCCCCTGGAACGGTCCCTTTCGCATCTCGGTCAAACGGATAGAGTTCGCGCTCTTCCGTGAACCGTACCTTACCTGAGAGTCCTTCAAGTATCGGTCTGCTGAAAGGAGGCGAAACGGCACCAGCCAGGGCAACATCGGTCCTGCCGGACCTGAGATCGTCCATGGCGGACTCCAGAGCCACGATCCCGGACAGCGTTCCGCCGTCAACCGAGGTCGCCACGCCTGAGAAGGAAACTTCGTGCGCTATCCAATCCGCGATGCGATGCCCTGCGGCGGATAGCAGCGAATCGGCGTTGGGCGAAGGAAGCGAATCCCTGAGTTTGCCGCGGATATTATCCATATGGTCTTCCGTGGCTCCGGGAAAGCATCTGCGCAGCACCTCAACGGTCTCATCCACGAAGAACGCATGGCATAGCCAGTTCACGAGCGACGGGTTGAACATCGGGGCGTAGGCAAGCCGCACGGTGCCGCGATGCGCATCCGACGAGTGCGGCCTGATCCCGGCATCGGCCAAGGCGTCGAACGCCAACTGGGTGATGAAATAGAGATCGTGGTTTTCGCCGGCGTTGATCTGCCTTGGAAAGCGCTGTTCAAACGGACGGCAGGAATAGAGCGGCCCGAGCTGGGCCCCCACCGACGGATACGGCGTGCCGAAAATGTTCTTGGAGCCTATGGGAAGCGACGCTCCGGCGTCAAGCGGAGAGAACGCGGCGCTGCCGTCGATCACATTGCGCCAGAAGGCACGTGTGTCGTGCGCCTGCGCAAACCGGCAGCTCATGCCTACTATCGCTATTGGTGTGCTTTCCATTTGCGCCTAATTGTACCATAATTCCGATGGACATGCCTGTGGCGCACTCTCGGTCAATCCGATCGGTCAACGCTTGAACAGTCCCAGCCTGAGATACGGCAGTATGTCGTTTACCAGCGTATAGTCGAGATCGAAGAATGCAATGCCGGCGGCACCATGCCGACGGGCTGTCCTTATCTGGTCGATGACCTGACGAACATTGAGCCTTGACTCTATGGCTGTGACGCCGATCCCCGAGACAATCTTCCTCGCATGAGACGGAGTGTGGCACTGCTGTGCGACGAGAGACGCGTATTTGGATCCATCTTCAACATAGTTCATCGGCACCATCCAATCCACAAGCCCGGCATCAAGCCAGCTTTCCCAGTCTTGACCGACCGCCGCGACACAGCTGGGATACTTGCCGAATACAGCCGTGGAGAATACAGCCGACGGACGCACACCCTTCACCCGCATTCGCGCCTGCGCGACAAACTGTCCGACCGGCCTTGTGGCGTTCCTCGGCAGCTTGGCCCCCTCATACCAGCGGACAAAATCGAGATGTACGCCTTGCACCGCATACCTGCTCACGACCTCGTCAACGGCAGAGAGCAGATACTGACGGAGTTCGGCATTTGAAGGATCGAGATATTCCGTAAGCCCGCCCTTCCTGTCGCGCACGCGCCAGCCTTTTTCCGCAAAGATCCGGAGACGCGCAGCGGACCCGCGTGTGCCAGTAAAGCACATGATCCATGCATGCACCCTTATCCCCGTTCCCGCCGAAGCCCTCAGGCATGCCGCCAGCTGATCACCCCGCTGGGCGAACGTCGAGCTGGGCGGAAGCACCTTGGACGGATAGTGGGCGAACCCCGCTCCGGCAACGTTCACAAAGATGTCGGTTATTCCGTATCTTTGGAGTTCACGGAACGTACGCGGCCAGTCGCCAGGGTACAGACCTTGCCCAGAATGCTCCCAGACTGCCCGTATCTCACCGGACTTCGGTTTCTGCGCAATCGCATAAAGGCGGTCCGACTCGCGCTGCGCCCTGCGCTTTGCGACGAACTCGTCATAGCGCCATGCACCCGGAACGCTCGCTCCGGCTACCGCCGCAAGGAACTGAGCCTTTGCCTTCTCGTCACCATCCGCAAGAAGGACATGCGTCATCCACCAGCCTACATTCGACGCGAGAACGGCGGCGTCACCTGTTGGCCTGCCGGCCCTGTCATGCCATGTGGCAACGACGCGGGACCGTCCCTGCACAGGGAATGCGGTGAAGATGTTTGCGGAACTCTGCACCATTTCGGACGGCACGCCGCGCGGAGCCGTTTTCCCGAACACGACCTTCGAGAACTGTCCGCTGCCGTTCGCCTTCTTGTACGCCCCCATCTTCACGCCGAAGAACGCCGCCACCTTGGGCGAATCGGAATAAAACGCAAACATTTTGCCGCCACGCGCAGAGAACGAAGCGATCGCAGGCAGATGCGCGGTCTTCGGCATCACGAGATACGCCAGCTTTTTGTCTTTAAGTCCCGTTGAAATCGTCTTTTCATCGACAAAATCCGCGGGGACTCCATTCATGCCGAGCCAACGGACAATGTGCCGTCCAAGGCTCAACCCAAATCCAGCCCCCGGCGCAACAACGGCGATATCGGAGGCAAAGACCCCACCGCATGACAGCAACAGCAGTATGGACAGCAATCTTTTCATATCTGTGATGCGGCTGAACCTATCCGGTCCAGCATCCATCAAAGCGCGTATTTTTCGGCGGCGTTGCGCAGACGCGCAACCGTGCGCTCCCTGCCGATGAGCTCGAGCATCTCGAAGAGGCCCGGACCCTCCATGCGGCCGGACACGGCAACGCGGATTGGATGCACCCATGGCCCCATTCCGTTGCCCTGCGAAAGTTCCTTGACCATAGCCTCTCCGGAAGCGGCATCGAACTTCTCAAGTTTCTCGAAGCGGTCTGCAAGATCGAGAAGAAGCTCCTTCACCCCATCCTTCTTCAATCGCTTCTCGACGGACTTCTCGTCAAAGGGATAGTCGTCTGTGAAGAAGTATCCGCAGTTTCCGGGAATGTCGTTCAGGAACTTGGTGCGCACCTGAAGCTGATCAACCAGCATGTCCCAGTTGAAGGAATCGGATGTATAGGACGAAAGATCGTAGCCGCCCGCCTCGATGCGGCATTTCAGCTCCGCCATGAACTCGTCGCGCGGAATGCGCTTGATGTACTCGGCGTTCATCCACTGGAGTTTCTTGATGTCGAACTTCGCCGCCGTGACGTGCACAGCCTCAAGTGTGAACAGCTTGACCATCTCCTCTTTCGTGAGAACCTCACGATCATCGCCGGGATTCCATCCGAGGAGAAGGAGATAGTTGAAGAGCGCGTCGGGAAGATAGCCCTGTTCACGGAATTCTCCGACGAAAGCCGCGCCGTCACGCTTAGAATACGGCTTGCCCTGCGCATTGACGATCATGGAGAGGTGCCCATACCTCGGCGGCGTTGCGCCGAGGGCCTTGAACAGCTCGATGTGCTTGAACGTGTTCTCCACATGGTCGTCACCGCGGATGATGTGCGTCACGCGCTGGTCGATGTCGTCCACCACGTTGGCGAGATGGAAGATGGGGGAACCGTCGGAACGGACGATCGCGAAGTCCTGGATGTCCTCGGCCTTCTTGGCCATGTGCCCCTTAACAATATCGTCAAACTCGACGACACCTTCCTTCGGCATCCGGAACATCACGACTTCGCCGGTCTTTCCGTCGCGCGAAGTGCGCTCGCACTTGTAGGCCTTGCCTTCAGCAAGCAGCCTCTCGACGCATTCAAGATGACGCTTCACGTTCTTCGTCTGGTAGAACTCCGGCTCGTCGTAGTCGAGCCCCAGCCATTCCATGCATTCAAAGAGCGCCTTGATGGCCTCGGGCGTGGAACGCTCAAGGTCGGTATCCTCAACGCGAAGGAGAAACTTGCCGCCCGTGTGACGGGCGAACAGCCAGTTGTATATTGCGGCACGGATATTGCCGATATGCACCTTCCCCGTCGGCGACGGGGCGAAACGAACTCTTATCTCTTCCATGGCCGTAGATTATACCATACTCAGGCGTCGGCAACAGATGACAGTTTGCAGACTGTAGCGCTGTGCGGATCCGTGAACGGGGCAGGCGTGGTCATGGCTGATCGGACACTTGCCTTTGGTCCAATCACAAATGCCGCTGCTGCTTGATTGCACTCCATGCGGCGTTCACGCGGGCCATCTGGTCATTTGCCTTTGCAATGGCCTCATCCGTCAAACCCTGAGCGCGGAGAGTGTCCGGATGGAAACGTTTCGCCTTTTCCCGATAAGCGGCAGACACCTCATCATCAGAGGCTTCCTGCGAACAGCCCAGGACGGAATACGGATCGTAGGCATTGCTGCGCCTCTCTGGGGCTTCCCGTCTCCCCCCGGACGATCTGCCGATCGTGCCTCGAACCTTCTCCTCCACCCAGTTCCCGACGACCGCTCCAATGATGCCGCCGAGGATGCCGCCGCCCCTGGCGCTTCCGAGGAGCGCTCCGGCGCACGCCCCAATCCACCTCATTCCGACACCTCCGGACGACCGTCGGTCACGGCTTCAATCCTCATTATCCTGAGAATCGCAGGACGCCCGTAATCGCGCTTACCAAGGCCCGTTCCCACACCGAGAACCCTGTATGTGCGCGGCAGCGAGTCACGGGTGCGGAATGCCGCCGCGAGAGCGATCCCCGTCGGCGTGACGCACTCGCCTTTTGCGCCGGAAGTGCGCAGCGGCATTCCGGCAGCCGCGGCAATGTTCAACACGGCCGGAACAGGAACAGGAAGTTCTCCGTGCGCGCACTGAACGGTTCCGGTTCCTTCGGTAAGACCAGTGACAACGCATTCGCTCTCGCCAAGATCGTCGAACAGAACCGCCGCGGACACAATGTCCACGATGGAGTCGATTGCGCCGACTTCATGGAAATGGACCTCGTCCAGAGGCTTGCCGTGCGCCTTCGCTTCTGCCTCGGCCACAAAGCGGAACGCCTTCTTTGCCAACGCCCTGGCGCGGACGCTCATCTCACCGCGGTCGATGACGGCTTCGACATCCGCAAGGTTGCGGTGTTCATGCGGGCATGACCCATGATCGTGTCCATGATGGTGCGCATGCGGCAATATCACATCAAAATCGGTTCCGGCGATTCCGTAGGACGACTTCTCCGCAATCACATACGAAAACTCGTTCTCCAGTTTCAGCGAATCGAGGACGGCCTTCAGCTTGTCGCGGCTTGCCCCAAGCGAAAGGAGCGCGCCTACAGTCATGTCACCGGATATCCCGGCTGCACCTTCTATGTAGATCATCGATTCATCTCCATCAATTTCACGCAATTGTATCACATATCAAAAGCCGAGCAGGTACACGACAACCGAAACGACGGTTGAGGTCGCGCCCACAAGAGTGCCATAGGGGAAGAGTTTCAGGCGGTCCTTCACACTCATGCCGACAGCGCCTGCCGTGGCATGGAAAAAACTGCCGTGCGGAAGCGCATCGAATATCGTACCACCGGCATGCAGCATCGCCGCCGCAGACAAGGCAGGAATGCCCGCCTGAGCAAGCGCTCCGGAAAATGTCTGCGACGCTATCGTCACTCCCGCCGTGGTAGATGCCGTCGCGCCGGAAAGCAGTACGCTCGATAGAGGAGCGAGCGCAAACGCCGGAAGGTGGCATGCGTTCAACAGCGATATCATGTCGGCGTTCAGCCCTGAATTCTTTACGATTCCGGCAACGGCGCCCGTTCCTATGAGAAGTATGGATACGCCTATCACCTTCGAAAGCCCGAATTCGCAGTATTCCGCCGTTCTTCTCCAGCGTCCGCAGACGATTATCGAAACAAGTCCGCCTGCCGGAAGAGCGACAAGAGGATCGACGGCCAACCCACAGAGCGGGCGGAGCGCCAGAAGCGCGACAACCACTGCCGGTCCTGAAATCGCAGCGAGAATGTCCGGCAGTTCCTTTGTGCGAGTGTCCAGAGCGGACGCAACACCGTCAGACCGCCCTTCTGCCATGCATTTCTTGGCAAGCCAGGCCGAAAGCAGCACTGTGACCGCAAGGGCGCAGAGCGCGGGAACAACGTTCTTCAGCATAAGCGCCGTGAGATCGACCCTGAATGCGTCTGCCGCCGCTATCGTATTCGGGTTTGGAGATATGACGTTGCCGGCCTTTCCGCCACCGACCATCGCAAGAAGAATCGCCGGGATGGAGAGACGCGCACGGCTGCCGACCGCAAGCGCGACAGGGGCGACCGTGATTACGGCGATATCGACGAACACACCCACCGTCGTGACAATCATTGCAGCCAACGCAATCGCAACGAGCGCAAAGCGAGCGCCCAACAGTCTGACGATGGAATCGGCTATGCGTTCCGCGCTTCCGGTCTTTACGAGAGCCCCGGCCAATATGCCTGACGTGAGGATGCGCAGGACGCTCGGCATCATGGCTTGAGTGCCTGATATCATGGCGGAAACGGTCTCCGACAGGCTGCCTCCGCCAAGAAGACCTCCGGCCAATGCGCCGAACACCAAGGCATACGCAGGCGTCGCCTTGCGTATGATGAGAAAGATGGCTATCGCCAGACCCGTCAGTGCGCCCCAAGTAGAAAACATCTGAACACCTGCTCCGCTGTGGCGGCAAGATTGGCTGCCGCATTGCCTTTTTCGAGTGCTTCTTCAAGCGTAACGACCTCACGCAGAATCGGGAAGAATGCGTCTATGCCATGCTCATTGACGACTCCTGCGTCAGGAGTCGCGCAACCCGAGAAGGCAATAACCCTCTTGCCGTATTTCTTCGCCATGTTCGCAATGCCGATCGGCGCCTTCCCCATGATCGTCTGTGAATCCAGACGTCCTTCACCGGTGACGACGACATCGGCGTCATGGACAACGTCCTCAAAGCGCGTCTCCTCCAGAACGATATCCACGCCGCTCTTCAGTTCGCCGCCGAGAAATTCACGGAATGCAAAGCCCAATCCGCCGGCAGCGCCGACGCCGGGAAATTCCGTGTCGCCCCCGGACACGGCTGCAAAATGCGCGAGAGCCGAATCAAGCCTCCCAACCATCTCTGGCGTAGCACCCTTCTGCGGACCATACACAGCGCTTGCGCCCCTCTTGCCACAGAGAGGATTCGTCACATCGCAGGCGATGCGGAAGGTGCATTCCTCAAGTACAGGAATGGCGTTGGTCCGATCGATTCTCGTCACCGCTGAAAGCGAACCGCCGCCGAACGGAACCTGCCGGCCATCCGCATCAAGCAGTCCGAACCCGAGCGCCTGCAGCATGCCGGCGCCGGCATCGTTGGTTGCACTTCCGCCGATGCCGATGATGAAGCGGCGGCATCCGTTGGCAACGGCATCCCTGATCATCTCACCTACACCAAACGTTGTCGTGTGGAGCGGATTCTTCTCATCGTCCGAAACAAGTGTTATGCCGGCGGCCTGAGCCATTTCCATGATGGCGGAACAGCCCACAACGCCATACGTTGCGACAACAGGTTTCCCGGCAGGTCCAGTCACCTCAACCTTGCGCAGTTCACCGCCGAGACCGGCGGCAAGCGCCTCGACAGTCCCTTCACCGCCATCTGCCAGCGGACGCACAGCGCATTCGGCATCAGGCAAGACCCGCCTTATGCCGTCAGCCGCCGCACGTCCCGCCTCAATCGAGCTCAAGCTCCCTTTGAACGAATCTATAGCTATTGCAACTTTCATAATCGTCGGATTTCATTCTTGCCGCGCGTCGATTCTCGCGTTCTGATCCTCAAGCCAGCCGGGATCGATACCCTGTTCAGGCGATTCCCAGATGAGACATCCGTAGTCTCGCGCCCAGTCACTGTCCTTGGACGGAGGATAGAATATGCCGTGCGCTATCCTGTCCAGGATGTCGACAACCTCATCCTCGGCCTCGGACTGTCCCGCCGAACCGAACGCATGCGCCTCGTCGAACACCGTATCCTCCGCCCGGCGCGCAAGCACGCAGTACAGAGCCTTCGCTTCTGCCGCACGGGCGGAAAACCTGCTGTTGCACTGAACCATCGCGCGATATATCGGGAGCTGAAGGCTCTTGGAATCGTCCTTCGGGGCCTCCCACGTCTTGTAGTCGATTATCGCAATCTCACCAGTATGCTCATTCTCGTCTATGCGGTCCACCTTGCCACGCAGAAGCGTATTCGAACTCTTTATCCTGCATTCCAGGCTCTGCTCTGCGGCGATGATGCGCCATCCCGCCCTGCGTCTTGCCGCCTGCACGGGCGCAAAGTTCCGCAGACGCGCAATCGCCGCCTCGCCCTGCAGCTCGATGATCGCCGGAAAGCTTGTTCCGTAGGCGCCGAGAACGATACGCATCTCCTGCTCCAGCCAGTCCGCAATCTCCTTGCCGTCCGTGGAATCCTTCGGCCCGCTCTTGGCGAACCGGTCCAGCACCTCATGGCACAGCGTTCCGAACGTCATGCCGTCAAGTTCCTGCGCATTGTCGTCCGAAGAGTCGCCAAACGTCTCCTGCAGATAGAAGTTGAACGGACACCTTTTGTACTGGTCGAGCCGCGTCGGAGACATGGTCTTTCGCTCAGTGCGTCCTTTCGGAGGGACCGGCAAGCGAAGACGCCACGCGTCCGGAAGCGCCTTGGACGGAGAACCCTCGTGTCCTTTGGTGACCGCATACAGGCGGCGCGCAAGCTCAGGCAGATCTGCGTCGCCAATACCCCCGAACAGTATCCGGGACGGCTTCATCACGCTCTTGTCCCCGGCGATCTGATGCATATGGACCCGGACGCAGCCCTCCGCACGGCATCTGACCGCCTCGGTGAAGATGAACGAATCGCGCATCGCGCGCGACTCGTTCGTGACAAGTCCGAGCGATGCACGGAGCGAGTCCGGGATGTACGGATGACCTACCACGCTTTCCGGAACGCAGCCTTCATTGAACCCCGCGATCACAAGCTCATCCTCATCGCACCACGGCACTTCAAGCCATCCGTTCGCCGCCAGTACGTTTGGCGCAAGCGGCTCAAGCATGTACGCGGCGCGCTTCAGGAGCTTCGAGAAGAGCATTGCTCGCCAGCGCTCCGGTATGGCGGCACTCTCGACCTCGCGCTTGAGTTCGCGCAACCGCTCCGCCGCCGCGACAAGTTCGCGGTCTCCGGGATTGCGTTCGTCAAGCTTCATCCCCGCGAATATCCTGCGCAGAAAGGCAAACGCGTCGCCAAGTTCCGCCTTGACGAGTTCGCAGGCCTTCAGCAGCCCTGACAGCGCATCGCGTTCGCCATCGCCCCGCGCGGACGCAAGATCGAAACGGATTGCGCTCAGCGTCTCCTCGATCGTGCGCGGAAGATGGGCGTTCTGGACCGAATCCAGCGCGCCGATGAACGTTGCGACCCGTGCAGGGGATGCATCCAGCTCCGCCGCAAGCCAACGCGCCACGTCGCCCGTCCGCAGAAAGGCGGAGAACGTCTGGTACTCGCCTGTCTCGGAAAGCGCGAGAATGCCGGAGAGAAGCCGGCCGAGAGACGATTTCGCCACGCTCTCCTGAGACGGATTCCTGAGAACCAGTTCACTTTCGGCGAACCTGTTCTGAAACGCACCCTCCAGTTCCGGATACATCTCGGAATCGCACACGGCAAGGGCGGGCAGGGTTTCGTCGCCGCTGACGGACCTGAAGAAACCCGCGATATCGTCCGACTCCACAACCGCCGTAGGCGCAGGATACACATTCTCTGGGCGTATCGGGGCGGCAAAATGCGCGGTAGGACGCCCCCATTCGTCAAAACGCGAAGCCTCTTTCTCGTTCGCGTGTATCAGCACCGTTATGTTCTGCCTGGAGTTCCTGAGATACCTCACAAGCGCAGGCTGGGCGTCTACAAGCCCCGGCAGGACAATCTCCCTGATTCCGTCCTTGCGACACCCTGCGTCGGCGGCAGTCCTGCGGGCGGCAAGTCGTGACACAAGGCCTTTCCGCTTCAGTGCGGCGAGGAATAGCGATTCCAGTTCCGCAATGTCGCTCCACCGTTCACTCTCCGCATCGCACTTGACCTCGTGCGCAAACATCGCCCCTTCGCCAAGCACCTGCGGAATCGCCAGCAGACTCTCCGCCATGTCAAGCGCCCATCGCATGCCGCGATTCTCCGGCATCCGTGGGAAAAGCACAGGCAAGTCGGCCGGATCAACAGCGGAAAGCACCTCGGCGAGTGTGACGATCTCCTCTGCCTCGGTTGCGACAGCCGACTCGTCACCGGCGAGAAGCATGCTTGTCATCGCAACGTACGGCGGGAGAAGTCCGCCCCATCCGTTTGCGGCGGCACGCCTTGCAAGCGCCAGACGCAGGCGGCGTCCGCTCTGCGCCGTGGGCACCACAACCAATACGTGCGCCAGCGACTTTGCGCCGGACGGCGTATCTTCCACGCGCCCGGCGCAAAGCCAGTCCGCCACCGCACAGACAAGCTTAACATTCGGATCTATGAATCGTATGTCTTTCATCGAAAATCGTGTCCGCTCCGTACGGAAAGGCGAAAAACCCGGGATGGTGCTGCCACAAGACGATCTGCCGGCACTCACTTGTCTTTCTTTGCATCAGGAGCCTTCTCCTTCGAGACGAGCGAGAAGCACAGCAGCATGACTGCCGCTACGGAAATGCAGGCGTCAGCGACATTGAAGCAGGGGAAATGGTGTACACCCCAGTGGAAATCGAACATGTCCACGACAAACCGATGATAGAGCCTGTCTATCAGATTACCGATAATTCCGGCGTACAGCAGATGCTCGGCAACCAATCCCCACGCACCTGCGGGGAATACGCTTTTGCGATTCCACACAAGAAACACGAGCGCCACTACAGCAAAAAGCGCCAGTGGCCATACCTGTCCCTGGAACATTCCCCATGCGCAACCGCGGTTTTCGACGTAGGCCAGGTTGAAGAACGGGAGTATTTCGACCGGCGAGCCCCCCTTCAGCCGCTGGATGGCGAACGCCTTCACTATCTGATCCAACAGGAGCAGATGAACCACAACGGCCAGGGAAAACACCAATCGACGCATTGCCGAATCCGACGGCTACATCCTTGAATCGCGATTGGACTCCATCTCGCTCTGGCACTCCATGCAGGTATGCGCAAAAGGAAGATGCTGGAGACGGGCCTTGCGGATGAGTTGGCCGCACATCTCACAGATGCCATAAGAGCCATCGTCAATCCGATGAAGAGCTTCATCAATCTTCTGGAGAGTCTTGTTCTGTTCGCCCACCTGACCGAGGTTCTGGAGGCGCATGAAACTGTCGCTTCCGTCCTCATCCTCGCCGGCGCGGTCAATGGTCTGCTCCAGTGCATTGGTTTTCAACGTGGCCGTCTTGCCGACGATCGACTGGCGAAGCGCAATGAGTGACTTGCGGAATTGGGCCAGATCGGAATCAGAGAACTTGAGAGTGTCCTCTCCGCGAGAACGGGAGGTGGGTCGCTTGGTGAGCTTCACGGTCTTGGACTCGGCCTCCTTGGACATTCTCTCGTCGGCAGCGATCTGCTCCTGCATCATAGACGCCGCAAACGCGAACGCAAAGTCCTTGGACTCATTCTCGAAGATGTTCTCCTGCACAGGTGCGGCGGCCGGCTTCACCACCATCTTTTTCATCTTCGGTGGTGACTTCTTCTCTTTTTTTGGGGCAGATGCCTTTGCCGGAGCCTTCTTTGCCGCTGATGCCTTTGAAACGCTCTTCTTCGAAACACTCTTCTTTTCTGTTGCCATCAGAATATAACCTTTCTTGTTCAACCCCTGATCCAGGTCTTCAGTTCCTCAGTGAGAGGCTCGACACGCACGATCGTCGCGGCAATCGCATTGCCCTCCGAATCTGCAAGCTCGACATCGTCGCCGGCCTTGCGTCCTAGCATGTTTGCCGCAATCTTAGTCTTGGACGAAATCACGTTCAAAGAAGGCTCGTTGTCCCATTCACCAAGAATCACATATGTCTTTTCAGCACCATCGACAGAAACGACCGCAATCGTACCGGCGCGCACTTCGTCCGCATCGACATTCTCGAACAGCGTGGGCTTGACCTCGTCCAGATCCTTCTGCATGAGAGACTGCTTCTGGAGCAGGGCACGCTGCTCATCCTTGGCGTACTGGTACTCGGCGTTTTCGCTGAGGTCACCGTAGCTGCGGGCGAACTCGATACGTTTGGTGTTGGCCGGCATGTCAACCGTTATGAGCCTGTCGTAGGCGGCCTTCCTCTCGTTGTAGCTGCGCTGCGACGTGACACGTTCCTCGACCTTGCGCTCGGTCTTCTTCGCCATGCGAGACACGAGGCCGTCGTCAATCTTCGTCATTCGCACGGTGATCGTGCGGTGCGTGGCGGGATCCCATCCTGCGGACGCCTGGAAGCGTTCGAACAGAAGTACGCGCTCCTCGGCCGTAAGCTTGCCGAATATCTCCTCCAGCCACGCTTTGTCCGCAAACAGGCGGCGGATCATGTTCTGCATGCGGAGAGTCTCGCCGGACTGCTTGCCCTCGCCGAGGGCGATTGCGTGCTGGAGGATGACCAAAAGCCTGGGGATCTTGTTCCACTGCTTGAAATTCTCGTACCGCCCAAGTACGCACGTGACGAGAGTGGCCGGGGGATGCGGGCTCTTGAGGAGCGCGGCAACGGCCTCTTCGCAGTCCGCATCGTTGGAGAAGAAGTTGAGCGTCTCCAGAAGCAGGGAGAAGCACATCTCGGGCATGGCCTCAAAGAGCCTGTGCTTTGTCTCTTCACGGTTTTCGGCGGTGAGAAACACGACAAGGCTGTCCGTATCGCGTGCGGGAAGATCGCGGGCGGCCGCGAGATAGCGGCTCCCTTCCCAGAGATATGCACGGCACTTCGAAACGGACGGAGTCTCAAGCTTCAGCGCATCGACACAGAACGCCAGTCGCGCATACAGGGCATTGTCGACCCCGCGCGCACCCTTGAGCGCAAACGCCAAGCGGTCGGATATCTTCATCCTGGAATCCTCGTCAAGCGCCTTGAGCCGGCCTGTGCCCTCAAGTTCCTTGACGGACGAGAGGATGGACTTAGGGTCTGTCATCTGCGCGAACGCCGTGAACCAGCTGTCGCCATACGTCTCGGCGGAGGCCTTGAGGTGGAGGGGTTCGGCGCGACGGGCCGGAATCTCGACAAGTTTGTCCTTCTTGAGATCGGCGCGCGCACGGTCCCAGAACGACTTCCAGTTCGCGCTCTTGACGAATCCCTGCTTGGCGCACTCCTCCTCAAGTCGAGTCACGGGCATGTCGCCAAAACTCTTGAGCATCGCCTTGACGAACTCGCCGGGGGCATCCTTGATCATTGCCGCCACGCGACCTGGATCCGCCGCCGCCGTCACGAGAATGTGATCCTCCGGGGCGAGGACAAGCGTCTCGCACGCTGCATCGAACGTCAACTGGTGCCCCTTGCGAACCTTGAAGTCGACCGTGATCTTGCGGTAGAAGTAGTCGAGCCTCTTGACCTCGCCTAGGCCCCACGCGACATTCAGGACACGCATTCCGGGAGTCAGGGACATGAGCTTCGCAAGCCGAGCAAGGGAATCGTCAATCGAACGCACTCCAAACCCTACCGATTCCACAAACGAAAGAAGAAGGCGGTCCTTGGTCGCCTTCTTCAGTATCTCGCGTACGCCGGCGGCCTGGAGATTGGAGGTGAGAACATCCTTGTTTTCCTCTATAATCTTGAATACGCCTGCAAAATCCTGCGCCTCAGACTTAAGCTGAAGCTCAACCGCCAAATCTTCCATTTTCTTGTCTGCCATGGAACATCATCCCTCTGATTGTTAAAAAACAGGTGCGCAGTATATCATTTTCCGCGCATCATAGCAAGAAGCGCGACCGTTTCAGCGGCTCATCTTCCACGCCTCTGTGAGCGTGTGGTACTTGACGAGAAGGTTGCGGCGCTCCATCTCGGGCATCCTGCCGGCCTTCATCCAAGCGAGAAACTGCTGCATCACCTGCGAAAAGTGCGCCTCGTGGCCGATGTCATACTTCTTCGGGACGTCAATCTTCCACGTCGCGCCCTCCTCCTCGCCGTTGGCGGAGACAGCCTTCACGCCGGGATACTTCTCGCCGATCCTGGCAAGGGCGGCGTTGAGCGCCTTCTCCGTCCTGGCGCGGTCGGCGCCCTCGCGGAGTTTCACGTATAGGACCGGCTTGAAGCCCTGCGCCGGCCCCTGGCGGATGACGAGCTCAGAATTGGAGCCTCGCATGAGGGAGTAGTGCGTATCGCCAGTCCCGGCCGGCGGCATGAAGTGCCATTCTACGGAAACCTTGGCATGCACGCCGCGGAGCGTGTACGTAAACTCGCCGTTCGCCTTGCACTGGAGAACGTTGTCCTTGTCGACAGACTTCTTGAGGAACTGCGGCCATTCCTTCAGTCCGGTGGACTTCTCGTAGTCGGCGGCGGAGATCGGCGTGTTCCATGTGCGCGCGGCGAGCATCTTGACGTCGGAGCGCTTAAGGGTCTGCTCGGGGAAGAGTTCCCACTGGACGAGGTCGACAAGGTGCGTCGTGACGTCCACGATCGCCTCGCCCTGCTGGTCGGTGTCGTAGTACCAGCCAGGACGGCGAAGCGGCTTGCCGTTCACGAGCTTGCAGAAGTGGTGGATGGAGACCTTTGTGACGGCAGGGTTGTCCGGGGTGCCGGCCTCCTGCGTGCCGTACACGCCGGAGACGCGGGAGAGCTCACGCTGAAGGATGGTGGTGATCTCGTTGCGTTCGGTCATGATGTCGCCGAAGAACAGACCCTTCTCCTTCGCCACCGCGGCGGCATCGCAAAGCTTCATGTAGTTCTCCGAGGTGATTGCCATCGGCTTGTCGGAAAGGACGTTAAGCCCCGCCTCGACGCCCGCAAGATAGTAATCCGGCTTGACGTTGTTGCGTCCGGCGAGAACCACGATCTTCCTGGCGTTCTCGGCGGCGGAGCACTTTGCGGCATCCTCCGTGAACTTCTTCAGGAAGTCCGCGCCGGCGTAGACGATCTCCTTCCATGCCGTTGGATTCTCGGCGCGTGCGTTGAACTGGTCGATCAGCGAAAGATGGCTCTTGAGGTCGCCGCCGTCCGGAGCATACACCAGGACATTCGGGGAGACGCCCTCATACGTGCGGTTCTGCACGAGAGCTGCATGGAAATGTCCGGGATCGACTGTGACAAACTGTATTGCGGCGAGCATGAGGTTTAGCATTTCTTTCCTTTCATTCGAAAATCAGCGCCAGCGGCGATGACTCCACAGATATTGTTCAGGGTACAGTCTGATCGCCTCACCGAGACGGTCGTTCAAAAGCTGAGTGAAGCCTTCCTTGCCGATTTCGTCAGAATAGACGAGCGGAGTGCCGCCCACGAGCCGGTATCGGTAGGGGGCGATGCGCACGAACGAGCCGACGACTATCGGCAGACCGGTGCGCATTGCAAGACGCGTGGCCGTCGTGAACGTCTTCGCGGGGCGACCGAGGAACGTGAGCGGCAAGCCTTTCGACGTATGCTGATCCATGAGTATCGTCATGGCGGCCTTCTCGCCGAACCACTGCTTCATTATCGCTGGCGTAAAGCCGTGGTTCTTGTCGATCACCGTGACAGGGCCGCGGAAATGGTGCTTCTTCATCCATCCGGCGACCAGCTTGTTGTTCATCACGCGGGCGATGGCTATCATAGGGCGCGCGAACGAAAGAAGGTTCGTCGCCGCCTCCCAGACGCCGTGATGCGCGGAGACGAGCAGGATCGGCGTGTCGGGAGTGTCGAGAAGGAGCTTCACCGTGTCGGGATGCCCTCCGGAGACGTCAAGGTGTTCGCGCCAGTTGTCCCTGTTGATCACGCGCGGCACGCACAACGCCTCGCAGATGTGCCCTGCAAGATGCCCCCACGACATGCGGGCGATGCGGTCCGCCTCTTTCGGATCGTCGGTTATCCCCGCCTTCAGCACGTTGTCGACCGCAATGCGCCGCCGCTTCGGGAAAAGCGGGTAGAGGGCGCGCGCGAACGCGCTACCCCAGTCGTATGCATGGCGGTCGATCCATTTCATTTGAGAAGGATATCCATCAGTTCGCCGCCCTTGAGCGCACCGAGGCTTCCGGTGGGTGCGGCGGATTCGCTGTAGCGTTCAACGGAGTCGGCGGCATTCCCCGGCTGGCACACCGCGACCGGCACAGGCGTGCGCGTATGCTTGCCTATGCGGAGCGGCACCGGATGGTCAGGAAGCACGCAGTACGCGACACTGTCGCCAAGCTTGGACATCACGCGGCCGATAAGACGGCTGTCGAAATCCTCTATCGCCTTGAGCTTGAGGTCCAGACGCTGCTCGTGGGAGACCTCGTCCGTGGACTCGATGTGCACATACACGAAGTCGTAGCCATCCTCGATCGCCTTGATCGCGGCATCGGCCTTGCCTTCGTAGTTCGTGTCGACATAGCCGGTCGCCCCCGGAACCTTGATTACGTCCAGCCCCATGACTCGGCCGAGACCGTTGATGACGTCGACAGCACTCACGACGGCCCCCTTGATGCCGTAGAGCTCCGGGATGGAATGCACCGCGCCCGCCTTGCCGCCGCTCCATGGCCATACGCCGTTTGCCTGACGGCCCTTGAGGACCTCCGCCGCCTTGGCGATGATGTCTCGGAGCGTCGCCGCCGTAACCTCGCCTTCCGGGGATTTCGCGCGCGGCAGATGTTCCGCGACCGGATTGCCCTGATTGTCGTCCGGCTTGTCGTAATCGACCGCGGCGGAGAACTCAGGGCCGGAAAGGACCACGATATTGCGATAGGAGACCCCTGCATGGAAACGGACCTTGTCAGACCCGAGCCTCTCGTTGAGAATGCCTATCGCCTCTTTCTGCGCAGCCTCGCCGATGTGGCCGGCGGAGAAGTCCTTCAGAGTGCCGTCATCGTTCACGGATACCAGATTCATGCGGAACGCAACATCGTCCGGCCCCAGCTCGATGCCCATGGAAGCGGCCTCTAGCGGACCGCGTCCGCAAAGCTCCGTCGCCAGGTCGCCGCCCATCACGGACATGTTCGCCACGTCGGATGAAGTGGGGAAACCGTCGGGGAGCGTAAGGAACGTGCCGCTGCGGCCGCTCTTGGCTATCTTGTCCATCCACGGGGTGGATGCGGCCTCGAGCGGTGTTCTGCCGCCAAGTTCCGCTATCGGCTCGTCGGCCATGCCGTCGCCGAGAAAAAGTACTGTCTTGAAAGGTTTCATCTTCTTTTCTTACTTGTCAAACCACGATTTTGTGAGATCCGTCATTTTCGGGAACTCAAGCTGCGGCATCACGACCGGCTGCCACTTGATTGCAGGCGGAGCGTCCGGCGGAACGAACTGGATGGACTTCTCCATCGCCGTCGTGACCGCCACCGAACGAAGCCCCTCCTCGGCGGTCATGCCGAGAATGCGGTGATCCTTCGCGCGGGATTTCTTCGTCTTGCCGGTAAGCTCCTCGATGAAATCCTCGTACACGCGGGTAAGCGCCTCGACATACGCCTCGTTGGCGCCGTACGGAGTTTCCGCAACGGCGGATTCGCCGGATGCTGTGGCATCCCTGTACTCCTTGCGCGTGCCGTCATTCGCGACAATCGCAAGAACGGCCGGCTCGCACTGTTTCCAGAGGAGCGTGCCCTTGTCGCCGGTAATTTCGATTGAAAGCCCCTCATTGTGGCCGGTTGCGATCTGGGACATCATGAATGTGCCGCCGATGCCCTGCTTCGTACGGACGAGGACGGTCGCGTCATCCGGAATCAGACGGCCCGGAACGCACGCGTGGGCGCCGACGCACACTTCGGATATCTCAAAGCCCGTGAGCCATTCCAGAACGAACTGGCAATGGCAGCCGCAGTCGTTCAATACGCCGCCGACACCGTTGCGCTTGCCGTCAACGCGCCAGAGAGCCTGAGTGTTACCCTGATTCTCGACGCGACGGGCCATCCAGCCGGACTGCATGGAGATGTAGAATCTTCGTAGCGTGCCGATCTCCCCTTTTGCAAGGAGATTGCGGGCGTGGACAAGCTGCGAATACGCCGGGTACACCATCGCAATGCGGTAGGGAACCTTTGTGGCCTTCTGCTTGCGGACAAGGTTCGCCGCCTCATCTAGATTCGAAGTGAACGGCTTTTCCCCGAGGATCGGCACCCCGCTATCCATCGCAGTCATCGCGATCGGGTAGTGCATGGTGTTCGGAAGCACGGCGGAAACGAACAGAAGCTTCTTGTCGCCTTTGCGAGTCTTCTCACGGCGAAGGAAATCACGGTATGAGGGGAAAAGGTCATCGACATTGAGGTCTAACGGCTTAATGAAGTCATACGAGGCCTGCTTAGACGTACCGAAAGAACCTCCGACAATCTTCAGACTTCCTGTTCTTTCAATCGCCTGACGATGTATGTTGCCCATAAAAGACTTCATACTGCCGCCAATCATGCCGATTTTATGAATTTTATTGTCTGACTTCTTCGTTGCCATATTTTTACCTCCTTTTCTCCATTGCCTTGCAGTTTATCAAATAACAGTACCCAATTCAAGTAAAAATCTGAAATCGAATGCTTTCAGACAGATTTTTCCATGCAATCATGCTAATTCAAGCAGAAACAAACACCATTCTGTTAATTTTAAGCAAACACCTCTCAAGCCATCGGCTGATGAGTCCACTGTATCGGCGGTTGGCAGGGTTCATCTCTGCGAATGCGCACGGTTTCGCCGGAACTTCTCACATGTCAGCCATACGAAGCCATATGAAATCGAGCTTTTCAGGCACCTTGACCGAAAGCAGGGAACCATCCAGCGATGCCGAGCCCCTTCCGCCGACACAGGCATCGACCTTAAGTTTCCGCTTGCCGAAAATCGGCTCCAGATCCAGTACATAGGAATCCTTGTCGTTAAATTCGCGGAACAGCAGCACATAACCGCCGCCGTCTGCCGCCTCCGACACAAAACCGGTCCACGCAACGCCATCAGGCCTGTTTCCGACCGGATGTATGACACCACCATGCCAACGAGTCCGCTCCGCCTTCCAGCTGCGCACCAATGGAGCGAGTGCCGCTATCGACTTCTCGGAAACATCGGAAAGCTCCATCCAGGCAAGCGGCGACGCCGTCATAACTGTAGCAAAAAGGGCGTCAGGGCGATAATCTGCGTGACTTAACGCCAACCCCTTGTATACATCATGGTTCGTATCGGGATTGTTGAACTCGAATCTCAAACGAACAGGATCAATGATGTGCGAAAGGTCCCACAGGTTTTTGAGGGTATGATGCGCCCAGTACACGCCTCTTTTCGTTCCCCGGTTCTCCACAAATATCGGACCGATATCAACAAGCCCGAGAAAACCCGGACGAACCTCAGCCGTACTGTCGAGATCGAACACCATCGTTCCATTAGACTGTTCGAGCATCCTGTCGAACATCATGCGATTGCGCTGAAAGGCGATCGGCGAATAGAGCTTCATGGAATCCATCTTGAAATAGTCGATGCCGAGGCGCTTGTGGTAATCCAGCAGACATGCGGCATCCTTCTCCCAGTTTTCCGAATCGCCGCTTGAATCCGGACCAAACCACAGTCCAAAACGCATTCCCTTAGCCGCGGCGGTCTTTACAAGAAGTTCCAGACCGTCCGGAAATCTCTCGCGATCCTCCCTCCAGAAATCTGGATCTGCCGCCCAATATCCATTCCATACCTTCTTCTTGCCCTCATTAGCCTTTTTTCTGGAATTCGCCGTACGGCCATGCTGCCAACCATCGTCTATCTGAATCACATCAACGCCGATTTTCGCGCCAGCCTCGATCTCCTTCAGGAGAAACTCCTGATTTATACGACTGTCACGGTTCCCTGCTCCCCAGGTATTGGACAGCAACACGCCATCGCGTCCGGGCCGATACGGACGCAACGCCCGCTGAAACGCAATGACGGCACGCTGCCGCCCGGCATCCCCTCCGCGATAGACAAGCTCCACAAGCGGATATCCGTTGGCCAGAAGCGCAATCCCCCGCCTGCCGTCAAGAATGAAATCATCCGCCTGTTTCGGTCTGCTTACAGGCATCGGGGCGAGCCGAACGAACACCATGCCCTCGCCGGTAAGTACGTCACGGCAGTCTACAGAACTGGCAGAGACCGAAAATGCCTCGTCATAGGCCATAAAAAGGCGTTCCTGGGTATGCACAAGATTGTCGCGGATGTCAGTCTGGTCAAGACACGTCATGCTGGTCACCTTCATGTGCAACGGCGTGTATGCGATATAGTCGCATGCCTTGATGACACTCTTCAAAATCTCTCGGTCTTCCTTCAACCTGTCTATCTGCCGAGTGGAATCGTGCACTGCGGTGAAATCCACAACCCCGGACCGGCGAACGATCACACCTGGCATCCCGGGATAGATATCCAATTCCGTCTGCTTTCCCGCCGCCTTCACGGTGACACGTACGCCATCAGTCCCCACAGGACTCCATTTCGCCTTAGCCGCGGAAACCTCCATGTCATCGCGCTTCTGTCCGGCTGGCGCTCCCGCGCGCTGCCATTCCATGCCGTCTTTAGCCTTGAACGACACCGTACGCAACACCCCATTGCACGATTCGTACCTGCGGGAGAACAGAGCATTGCCGACGGAAAGGGTCTTCCCTTCCCATTTCACCGTGCAGCCGTTTTCGTTGAATTCGCCGCCGCAGGAAACATTTACCGCAACGCATGACACTGCCGCCAGAACAATCAGGCGAACCTTCTTGAAGCCAACACGCCCTTTTCTTTTCATGAGCACCTTTGCAACACCTATTGAGTGAATGACAAACTATCGCGAGTAATCCGCGTCCGAAGGGAGATAGCACATGACCGCCGTTCCGTGCAGAGGCACATCCGGCTTCCATATGCGGATCGGGGATGACGTCTTACGCGTCACCGGATCCACCGGAACGACCTCACGTCCGAAATCGACGACCGGCTCTTCCGCAAGACGATGCACACACACCACTCCATTCCCCGCGTATGTGGCGTTGCCCGGTTTTGAATATACATGCACCCCCGCCTTGACCGCCCACCGGTTGAGAGTCTCCGGTGCAATGTCGCTTATGGTTCCGGCGACCACTACGTTCCCTCCAAGTGCAGCCAGAGCCTCGTCCTGAGTCATGAAGTCCCGACTGCACACACCTGTCTTTCCCGCCGCGACTATCATCGCGCCAGCCTCCGCCCTGCGGCGGAGCTTGCGCGCCTGAAATTTCGAAAGGCGGAGTGCGTTCCAGAGCACATAAAGCCTGAACTCGGGGAAGTCCTTGCCGTCAAGATCGGAAATGAGCCTGATCGACGGCGAAAATCCCGCCAGCCGCCATGTCCAGCTCGCCTGCTCCGCCGTTCCCCTCTCGTACAAGAGACGGGTCTGCTCATCCACCAGGATCACCATCTGCGGCCGCGGATAGAGTCCGGCGTTCTCGGCGGCGAAAGTCTGCATTGAAATCACCTTGCCGATGGTTGAAGACTCCTCTTTCGCGCGGTACCACCCGCCGAGCATATCATAGAAGCAAAGCCCCCTGCCGCCCATCGCAATCACGCTTGAGGCATCGCGCATAAGCTGAGTCTCGAACTCCTCCGGAGTAGCGGGCTTGGCGACGGCGGCGCTCGTCCACGCTGCATTGTCCACATGCTGCGAGAAGCGAGTGCGGTGGTCGAGTTCCTGCACGTACAGTACGCCCCGCGCGTCAAGGGACGCGCCGAGGTTGTTGGCCGAAGCGCCCATTCCGCCAACGCTACGCTCCGGCGCATAGTAGCTCACCGTCTTCACGATATCCACGGCGTCACCGTCGACCAGCTCGTCGAGGGCCAGCCTTGCCGGCTGAGGCCATATCGCCGTCGTCCACCACAGCTCCACGACAGAAGGCCTCCCCCACGCTTTCTTCACGTGCTTGGCGAAACCGTTCAGCGAACGCGCCAGCCCAACTGCCACGAAACGGCGGCAGTCCGCAAGTCTGCGCCCGAAACCTGGTCTGTCATCGAAATATTCGCGGGACCGGAACTCTTCCGGTGACGGATTCCGGGCGTTCGAAAGCGTCACAGAGGGATCGTCCCACGCCTTCTGCAAGGCGGCGTCGCTTCCGTACACCTCCCTGAGATAGCGGCAGAGGGCGCGTCTGTTGCCTTCGGAATAGTCAAAGTGTCCATGATATGGGCGGTATTCCCACTGGACATACTGTCCATCCATTCCGCCCATGAAATTGAATCCTATTACGATGTTCCCCACCGGGGACGACTTCAGCCCGGAAACGATCCCGTCAAGCATCTTCCGTCCATAGCGCCTCCACGCCTCTCCGCTATACGAGAACGCCCATGTTTCATCCTTTGCAAGGGGTTGGTTCCCGAATCCGATGAAATCGTATTGCGCCATCAGCGGCTCCCCCGTTTCCGCATCGCAGACCGACGTCTTCACGCGGCCGCGCCGCCCCTTGTCGTCAACGAAAATCTCATCTGGATGCCTTTCAAGGAACGCCCGTGGCGGAGTCAGGTCCACGGACACGATCACACGCGCATCTGGGTTGGAGTGATGGATGCGCATCAGCTCCCTTTCGAGACTTGCAAAGTTCGGATGCTTCAGAGTGACGATTATGCCGCATCCAATCTCGCCAAACCTTTTCATGCTGTACGAGCCCTTGTAGAAACAGGCGTTCGATCTCTTCCCGTCCACAAACAGCTTGGCGCCTGAAGATGTGGTGCGAACTTCCGCAGTCGCCGGCGCAACCTTCTTCAGGTCGTTCAGCGTCGAATCGGGATCTGCCGGCGCCAGATCAGGCGGCGTGCGGTCCGAAAGCCTATTCAGGAATTCCAGTTTCATGGTGCGGCCGCTCTGAATGCGGGACGTTCCCAATGAGACTATCGACTCTCCGTCCCATCCTTTCGGCGCATACCTGCCGAGGTCAAGGAAGAATTCACGCGGGGCGGACGAATCCAGCCAGTCCCCAAGCACATGGAACTCGTCCGGTCTGCGTCCCGTTCCCCAGTGAGGATCGGCAAGTTCCCTTCCGCACTTTGGAAGTCCGGTCGCCAAGGAGACCCGTTTCACATATCCTGTACCGACCCTGTAGTCGATCACGATGCCGGTGAACACCTTGCCGGAATCCTTGCGCATGGCCCATGGTGCAGCATGGCCGGTGGTGACGTTGCAGGCGACGGCATTCGTGAAGTCTGCCGTAAAACGCATATTGAGAGAACGCAGCCCCTTCAGCTCGAACCCCGCAAAGTTCACAAGCCCTTCCGTCTCCCCTTCGCGGCGCGTGGTGCCCGCCGTGAGAGCCATTCCGCGTTCATCCGCCATGGCGGCGGCGAACTCCAGCCCCGAATTCTCCTGCAGCCTTGTGGACTTCTCGACGCAGTTCGCGAATTCAAGCTTCCGCACAATGCGCCCGGAACCGAAACCGACATCCACCTTTCTGTCAACCTTTATCATCGGATGCCAAAGGTGACGGGGAAGTGGCTCGGAGGAGCTGAGCGCACCAGACGCGACAGGCAAGGCGGAAGAGGGTTCCGTGGTGCGGGCGACCTCACGCCAATCCAGCATCCACTCCCCCGCGTCCAGGGAGACAAGCTGCGCCGATCTGCCGCAGACGCGCACACGCCGCGTACCGACGGGTCGTCCATTGGCCCTTACGGAAACGAAATCGACGTCGACATCGAGAAGCAGCGCCTCCATGGAGCGTCCCTCCGGAACGGATATTCTGCGCCCTTCAACACGGACTCCATCCTGCGAGGTGAAAAACCCGTTCAAAGGCTGTCCGTCCACGGAGAAGATCGAAACGGGAGACGGGACGACAAGGATCTGTTCCATCCCATTCGTCCCGATTCCAGAGAGCTTGAACCCCGCCATCCCGGACGCCTTGCCGCTATAGAGAAGTTCTGGATCCGTCAACCTGGCGCCGCGCAGGACTCCACGCTTCAGCCAGTTGCGCTTTATCTCCGCATCCGAAAGCATCTCTTCACGCGTCCTCCCGGCGCGCGAAAGGTCGAGACGCTGCCGATACGCGTTGACACGCGCAGAGGCAGGGAAACCGAGCGTCCCCATATCAATCTCCACCTGAACATCTGCGGCCGCCTTGCCGCGGTTGATGAAGGAAAGCACCACGTCACCGCACCCTTCGCGCCGCCCGGCATAGGATTCCACATCGGTATTGGGATCCCTCTTCCAGTCCGGAGAATAGCGAACGTTCACCGGATCCATGTGGCCGATGTGCTTTCTCGCCCGGATCACCGCAAGGTCATTATACCCGTAGAGATGGGTCCTAGGTATCCAACCCAGCGCAAGGACGCGATTCGCATAGTCGTTGCCCGGAGTCCAGTACAGGGGGATCGTACGCTGGCCCTTTCGCATGCGGTTCATCATGGCGACACCGAGCATCACCCCCGCGCCGTCCCGCCAGTTCTCCGGCCTGAGGGTACCGCGGCACTCCTCGATGTAGTTCACGTCCACATACGGAATTCCGCTTCCGTTCGCAAAGAACATCTTTCCGCGACAGTTCTTCATTTCGGTGAGCGCCTTCCAGAACTTCACTGTGTCATCGTCCCGGGTGATCCTGTCACGTTCCCAGTCTATCGTGTTGGTCATCTGCGTTTCATCTATGTAGAACGTGTCCGTCCCAATGCCGTCGACGAAATCGCAGAACATCTTCGCCATCCACTCACGGCACTCCGGCACGGAGAACATCGTCTGCCAATTGAGGTTCACTCCGGGGAACAGAGGGTCCAGCGCACCGTTGCGGTCGCGCATGCGGAACCATTCCGGATGCTCCTTCACCACTCCGGTGAAATATGCCGCCGCGACAGCAATTCCATACACCGAGACATGCACACGCGGCGACATATCCTTGAACAGCTTCACGTGAGCCTTGACCTCGTCATCCGTGACGTGTCCGCCGTGCATGGTGGGGAACCCTCCGCGGCCCAGACGGTAGTCGCCCCAGCTGTAGTAACTGACCACCGGACCGATATGCATCATGAAATCGCCGCCGTCTATCATCTTGAGAAGCCACGGAAGCATCGGCGAGAAGCGGTCATCGCAGTTTGCAACGACATCGCGCACCCATCCCGGAGGCGGAGGAATGGACTTGAGTTCCGCAGAAAAATCAGGGTCCTTGGCGAACACCTCGTCAAAAAACGTGAAGAGGTCGCCATCAAAGAGGCTGAAATGGTCCGTAACGGAAACGGTCTTGCCCTGGAAGAGACCGAACGTGCCGAGCCCCATCCTGTACCCGTCCGGAAGATACCACAGCCTGTCATGGAGTTCGCGGTAGCGTCCGATGGTGGAATGCCACCAGGGGAACACCACCGTATCGTCGATCTTCACCCGACAGTGGGAAAAGCAACCCCTGCCTGACCTTGGGTCGACAAGAACCATTCCCTTCGACGACTGAAGATACTCAGTCACCTGTCGCGGGCTGTCGACTTTCGGGAACGGCTTGTACGGCCCGATGTATCCGGCGCCGAGGTGATAGGCCGTGTCCAGGAACTCCCGAGCGAAACGGCACTCGACAGACGGAGTTATGTATTTTGTTTCGCCGTTTGCGTTCAGGAAAGAGACCGTTCTCCTCAAACCGCCGTTCACCACGCTGTAGCGCTTGAAGATGTCGATGCCGGGCATCTTCGGATTCTCGCAGCGAAACACGGCGCCATCCCGATCCTTGCGCCGTTCGACAACCCTGTCGTCCCGCTCAAAGGCTTCGCGGTCGCCGGACTTAGACATGACCATGTAGCGGGTCTCGATGGACTTTGCCGCCTCCGACCCTCCTCGAACACGCAGCGTCGAAATGCCGCCGGTTCTCTCGTCAAGATCGTAGCTGACGGCACGGATGCCGTTCCCCGCCACAGAGGCGGAGACACCCGCAATCATCATGCAGGCGGCAAACAGGGGCATCTTCATTTCACTCCTCGGTCAATGTGCAGCAGACAGGCAGATGGTCGCTGAGCCTTCCGCAATCCGGAAACGATACGTCTGACATCCTGAACCCACGCACGATCACATTGTCGATGGCAAGCTTCGGGCCGTGGGTAGGAGCCGTCTTGACCTCGCCCGACTGCGCCAACCTGTATCCGGCCTTGACGAACACCTGAAACTCTTCGGGGTTTCCGGTCTCCCACGGGTTGCCGCCCTTCTTCGCCGGCGGATGCCATTTGAGCGTATTGAAGTCTCCCGCAATCACAACCCTCGGTTCATTCTTGAAATCCTCGATGAGTATCCGCATCTGATCCTCGCGATCCTGCTCATGTCCTGGAAAATAGTTGCCCCAGTCAAGATGCGTCTGCACAAACCATGCGGGGCGTCCGCCGCCGAGATCGACCTTTACCGCCTTGTAGTATGTGTTCTGCCTGTGCTTCGGATAGTATTTCATGCGGGTTTCAAGAACCTTGAACTTGCCGTTGAGGAACACCGCGTTCCACTGCCACGACTCCTGCGGCCCGATGTGCTTCGCGGAGTAGCGTCCGAAAACGTCTCTGGACGCCCTATGTACGCCGTTTGACGTAAAGTCCTCGCTGTATTCGCATATTCCGATGGCGTCAGCCCCAAGCCTGTCGAGGAACCTGTTGTATTTGACGATCCAATCCTTCGCCTCACTGTCGGCTATGCGGGTGTCGCGCCAGCGTCCATAGGCATAGTGCCCGATGTTCCATGACGCAAACCTGAACGACTTCTTCGCCTCTGCGCCTCCGGCAACGAGAGAAAGCGCGGCGATGGCGGCCGCAATGAACGTTGTTTTCATGTCATGTTTTCCTGTTGGACTTATCTTATCGAAATTACAGTGCCGAACACTCCGGCGTCACGCAGATACCCCGCATTGTCGAGATAAACCCTGCGCCCGTCATAGCGCATCTTCGCCAGCTGTGCAGACGTGAGGGCCGACGGCGACTCTCCGAAACGGATCGCACCGGACGCCAGATCGCCCACCACCGTCACCCGTACGCCATCCGCCCATGCTACGGAAGAGGAATCCGCGAAGGACAGTTTGCCGCCGGTTCCGACGGAAAGCACTCCGGATCCGACAACGGCCAGGCTTCCGGCGGAATTGACCGTGCCTGCGGCAGCCGAGAGATTTCCTCCGTTCATGCTGTAGGGTTGTGATGGCGATGCGCTTCCGTGCATGAGCCACTCACCAGCCTCGATGCTTACGGGCTGCGAGGACGGAGTGAGATTTCCGAACGAACCGTAATGCGCCAATGTGCCGCCGCCCGTCTTGCGGAGAAGTGCGCCTTTTGCCGTTTCCGTGTGTGCGTTTATGTCCCCATGGTAATGGAAGTCTATTTCGCCATCGTCAGTGACATCCAAAACATTGAACTCCATCTTCTTGATGCCTGTGCCGGCACCGCCTTTCAGCAAGGCTGATGCCTCGCACGAGGACGGACTATCACCTGAAACGCGCCATGACGCGCTGCCATCGACATACCCCATCTGAAACGGCATACCCTTCACCACAGCTCCATCCCTGAGCGTCACGCGCTCCAAAGAGCACCACGAATCAGGATTTGCAAAAGACGAGTCATCACGCATGATCAGCTCGCCGCCCAGCAAATGCACATGTTGAGCCTGATCAAGCGCCGATGCACGGCGAATCCTGAGCCGTCCACCCGACAGAATGCGTATCAAGGATGAATTTCCTGATATTGCGGCATATTCCATCAGAAGCTCGCCACCTTCCGCAACCTCCACAATTCCTTTCGCAGGAAATGCAGCGGCAGAAGAATTGTTTGGAATCCTCACACTGACACGCGAATCTGAGTTTCCGGCAATGCGAAACACTGCGTCCGCACCCAAGTTCTGCCCAAGACCGTCTTCAGGCTCCATCTCGTTGGCGAAGGATGCGCCAACTTCAACAAGGGAGGATGCTGCCTCCGAATATGCAAACCTGAAGTGACAGGCTCCGACGGGATGGCTCGTGCTTCCTGTCGCTGGCGTGACATAAGTACGGTAAGCATCAAATCTTGGATCCAGCACCGAATACCCGCCTCCGATATAACCTGTCACACCGCCATCTTTAGCCTCAATCTTTACATATCCTGCACTGAGGGCTTTTGCGACAACATTGAAACTGGACTGCTTCAGTTCCAGAACGACAAAACGCCATGTATAGTTGTCCGTAGCTACCTGTACCTCTCCTGTGATGCAGAGGTTGTTGCCGCGCACTTGGCAAAACTGGGCCGGAAAATAGTTTCCGCTCACATACGAACCCGATATGTCCGCAAACACATTTGTGAGAGTCGTCAGCATCCGATTTTTGGAAACAGTTACCGCAGACGACGCAATGAAACCGTCGTAGGAATCGACATCGGGCTGTTCCGCGCCCTGTTCCGGTGCTGCAATCGTGACCAGGCCCGACCCGTTAAACCCATTTGCCAACGTTCCGTTCACCGCCGACGGCTGCATCTTCACGGATGCGCCGCATGACGGCTTGATGGATATTGTAGAGGCAACTGCGCCGCGGAATTCCACCTCCGCCGAATCGGTCCGTTCCATGAAGAAATTGTTCACGCCATATCCACCATCGGACTGCGGAGTATGCACAAGGGAATTTGTTGTGAAATTCGGATCCGGCGATACCTCATTGCGGGCGATAAGCCTCTCGATATCCTCCCCGTGAATATGGCGGGTGCTGTGGTAGCAGGCGCGATCGAGGATCCCTTCGATGTTAGCTCCGTTCTGGCGCAGACGCATAAGAACGATCTTCGATTCAACAAAACCCGCCTTCGCCTGCACAAGCGTGACAGACATCTGGCTGAAGCCATCCTTCTCGAAACGCTTCACGTTGTATGGATAGTACACGCCCGCGTCATACTCGCCACTGCCTGAAGCACGAATACTCTTCAACGGTACATAATCGGCAAGCGACGCATTGGAAAACATGAGCGTCCAATCGGCGGTGCCGAGTCTTGCGCCATTGTACTCCAACCGCCGGTCGGAAGCGGAATTCGTCACGGCAACGCATCCCTCACCCGTGAGACTGTTGTTTATCACCAACCGCCCCGGCGACTTGAACTCGATGCGCACATCTGCCGCCAAAGGCATGGCGTCGCCCGACAGCGACACGGCACCTCCATCCAACGGAGAAACCTCAATGCCGGCAACGCTGCCGCCATCATCGTAGGCAAACTTCACCACCCCATCGCCGAGAGACACCGGCTTTTCAGCTGTCCACGTGCATTCGACATCGGCAGCAAGCAACGTACCGCTGCAGAGCGCAATTATCCCAAACGTGATTCTGTGCATTTTACTCCCCATTCTTTCCGTAAAATGCAGTGACGATACCAAAATCATTTTTTTTTTCATTGCTATCCCATAGTTTTTTTTCATTGCTATCCCATAGGCGAGATAGAATCCATTCCTTGATTGGCACTCATGGTATCATAACAGCAGCGTCGCCGTCAACGGGAAATCTGGTTTTATTTGCATTTTGCGTCATGCACTGCGTACTATGAAAAAAGGACCGCAACACCGTTGCGATCCTTTTTCATCTCTACTCAGGAAATGGCTCACGCCTTCTTGGAGAGTTCGACAAGTGCCTTGAAACCGGCGGCATCGTTGATCGCAATCTCGGAAAGCATCTTGCGGTTCAAAACCACACCAGCGTTTATGAGGCCGGCCATGAACTTAGAGTAGCTGACGCCCTCTGCGCGCGTAGCAGCACTGATGCGGGCGATCCAGAGCTGACGGAAGTCGCGCTTCTTCAGCTTGCGGTGGATCGTCGCAAGGCGACGGGCACGATCAACGGCCTCGGTAGCCTGACGGAAATTCTTGCTGCGCGGACCGCGGAAACCCTTGGCGAGTTCTAGACGGCGGCGACGGCGTTCGCGGGAAGCGGGTGCGTTGGTTGCACGTGACATTTTCTGTTTCTCCTTCTACTTCTATTAACCAACCTGAAGCATGCGGAGCATGGTCTTCTGGACACCTTTATCAGTTACCGCCGTACCGCGGAGATTGCGCTTGCGCTTACGGCTCTTGTAGCCGTTGAGGTGCGCCTTGCCGCCCTGCGAACGCAGGACCTTCCCCGTGGCCGACATTTTCATGCGCTTTGTTGCGCACTTCTTAGTCTTCATCTTTGGCATTGTTTTTATCCTTTTTTTGATTCCTCACCGGTCAGGCAGTCGGTTAAAGGCCTGATCCAGACGGAAAACGGGCGCAAATGATACCATAATCAGTGTTCGAAATCAAGCGTAAAGACAATTTTACTTGTTTTCTCTCCCATTTCGCCCAAGGCGTCCGCACCCGCAGTCAAGCCGCCAACTGAACAGCCGCCAATACACCTCCGTCAAAGCGATTCCTCCTGAGAAGTGATAAACTCCTTAGCGAGACTGATTCCGTCAAGAGTCTCCAGACCACCAACAGCCTCGGAGAGTTCATTCCTCGATATCAAATATTCGTTCTCGCCTTTCCGGTGAACAAACACCAGATCGAACGAACCCGGATAGTTGAAGAGCGTCACAACAGCCCCGGCCAAATCCCCCATAGGCGGCAGATCGATATTCTTCGCATCAAAAAAATATGAAAGGTGCGTACCCTTACCCTTCTCGCTTTCAAGAGAGACGTCGCCGCCGCACATCTCGCATATCTGCTTGAGAAGCGGCAATCCTAGACCGACCTTGCGCCTATCGTGCTTTCCGGCCTCGGTGTAGAATGGATCGAATACTCGCTTCAATACCATCTCATCCATTCCCTTGCCATTGTCGCGGATGTCGACGGCGATTCGGCCATCCGTCTCCGTGACGGTCACCCGCACTTCACTCGAACCGGCCTCAATCGAGTTCTGTGCGGTGTCCGCTATCACATCTGCCAGCGTAGCATGCATTTCATCACCTCTCGCAAGGCGGAAGATCCGACAACGCAAGCGCGGCGGCATATTGGGAAAGAGGCGTTACGACGATCGCTACCCCTTCGCGTTTCGCCGCCTCCGCCATATCCGGAGGGACAGGCCTTCCGTGACATATCACAATGACCCGTATTCCGGCCAATGTGCATACGGCGATCGTGTTGAGATGGTTCTGCACCGTGATCAGCACGGAATCCTCCCCTGCGTGCCCCATCACATCGGAAAGGAGATCCCCTGCATACGCGCATGAAACCTCCGCACCATGAACATCAACCTCGACCGATCCGGCCGTCCGCTTCGCAACTTCCTCGAGTGTCATAAAAACTCCTGCCGTTCGCACAATCCTATCAGAACCATATCCAAGTAACAGCCGAAACGATCGCGGCGGAATATGCTGCGGACACAACATCGTCGAACAGGACGCCATGCGCGTTATGGATGTTCCTGTCTATGTATCGGGCTCCGGGAAGCTTTATCGCATCAAGGATGCGAAACACCACAAACGCCGCGACGAGCTGCCACCAATAGACAAAGTCCACGGCAAACACAGGCACGCAAAGATAACCCACGATCTCATCAAGGACAAAATTCTTCGGATCCGGATCATTCCAGTATTTCTGGGCCCATGGCGTTAGAATGTAGTGCATGGCAGAGAATATGACCGCGCCGGTCAGGCACCATATGCGAACATCAAGCGGCTGCCATCCGCGATGAAACGCAAACGCATGCCACGCCAAACCCGTCAACGCGCCGAAACTGCCGGGGACAAACGGCCCCAGCCCCAGAAAAAAACCGCTGCCCAGGAAAACCCGGACGCCATCCTTTATGCTCATGACGCCGCTCTCCTACCGTTCCACGAACGGCCCGGGCTCTGCGATCTTGCCCTCGAGCGCATCCGCAAAGAGATCCACGCCATCAAGATTTATGCGTGTGTTCTTCTCATTGTTGCAGGACGCCCACGGAGCCATCATGAAACCAAGGAGATGCTTGTCGGAAACGACCTCGCGGCCAAGCTTAACAAGCTTTCCGATTACGTCGTTCGCTCCAATGTTTGCGCGGCGGCGGGCGCCGCCAATCCAGTTCGTTCCGCAGGGAATCTGGTCGAAGCCGGCCTCTTCGAGCAGCCAGAACTCTTTCAGTCGCTTGCGGTGGGGTGTATTGTCCTTGGAGAGATCGAATCCGCCGAGACACTCGTCGTAGTACCAGTTGCTCTGCACCACGCTCTTCGGACAGCGCTTGAAGTAGTCCGCGTGATCCCAGCCATAGTCGCTCCACACCCATGGACGGCATCCGCAATCCTCTGCGCACTTGATCGTGTAGAGGAAATCGTGCCACCACATGTCTCCCGCACGCATCACAAAATAGTTGCGTCTCGCCGAATAGTCTGCCGTCTCCTCGTCATATCCAAGATGGAAGAACCGCGGAGTCTGGAATATTTCAGCGACATCGCGGATCACGTCCTTCACGACCTCGTAATACTTCGGCAGCGTAAGCATGCGATGATAGTGCTTGAGCCAACCGTCGTGCGTAGCCGAGAAGTTGAGCTTCGGAATCGCCTCGATGCCCATGCCGCGGAGACGCACAATCTCATCCCGCATCTTGTCTGGAGACCAGCTGCCCTCGATGGCCAGCTCTGGATGGCTTGGATACACCAGACCTTCGCCTACGTCAATCACGACCATGTTGAGTTTGCGTTCGGCCATGCGGTTTGTCACACGATTCCAGAGTTCGTCCTTGTTGCGAAGCTTGTAGTCCGGCACATAACGGTCCCTGATGACTGCGGTTTTCATCACATCGTCCGGCAGCCATTCGCACCACATATTGTGGCCGAGATGCAGAAGCACGGCAGATATCTTATCCTTCCCCGTCCACGCAGGAACAGAAGGCCTGGTCGCACATCCGGCAGCACCGGCGGCGGCTGAACAGGCTGACAGCTTGAGGAATTCACGTCTATTCATTGTCTTTCCCTTTTAGTGATTCGAAGATTTTTCGATGCGGCGGTTGCGCCAGTACAATATCGTATCCGTCAGCACAAGCAGAAAGCCTGCGACATACGCCCACGACACCCAGTCAAATCCACACATGATCTTGTGAATGAGGCCAAACACATATCCTCCCATTATCAGAAGCATGAAATGCAGGCTCTTGCCGCTCGTGGACCTTGACCTGTACGACTTGACGATCGCAAACGGCCACGAAAAGCAAAAGCAGAACAGCATCAGGAATTCCAGTACGCCCATTTTCTCCTCCATATGCGCACACCTCCTCCGTACGCATTCATGGCCGGGAATTATAACCAATTGCCGTTTTGCAATCAACCATAAAGATACGTCGGCCCCGTCCGCCGCCGCATCTGCCAAACATTCAAAGCGAATCAATCAGTCTACCGGCGGAAAGCCTCCAGTCGTCGAGAACCTTCTGGTCATGGGCGCGGATCACGTCCGCGCGCGCATCGAGAAGCGACCGTGCCTTGGATACGTCTCGACCCTTCGCCTTTGCGCGCGCCATCGCCTTTGCCAGGAGATCCATGTAGGCGATATCCTCGAGCCCTTCACGCCACGCCTCGAAACGCTTCGTGGGAACCATCTGCTTGTTTTGGCCGCACCAGAGAATTCCGTCATCGTAGCCGTCGCGGGAATCGAATCCGTCATCGCCGTTGCGGCTTCCGAACGTCCACATCGCGGCTCCGTCAAGGCCACGCATGTAGCAGCGCCACAGATAGAAGCGGTAGTAGTTCAGGACATCTTTCGTCTGCATGTATCTCGCGCACATGTAGCTCCATACCTTGCAGCCCTTGGTGCGCAGACGGCGCGTAACCTCTTCTCCGCGCTTCTCGTCGCGGAACACGCCGTCGATGACCGTCCACATCTTGTAGAACTCCGGCAGCTTCGCCGCTTCTATGTCGTCCATCGTCGCACCTGATGGCGGCGGCGTGGAGAGATACACCGCCTGGAACCAGAGGTTTGTGCCGAAGTCCTTCATCACGGCGGCGCGCTTGGCGGCGTTCGCCGGGATGTCCTTCTTCATGAACTCGTCGCGGATGAGCGTCTTGAACACGTAGTCGCCGGGCTTGAAGCCCATCCTGTCCAGCCGCCTGGTCATCACATGGAACCATTCAGGAGTGCGGTCCGGCGTACCCCAGCCGAATACGAAACGCATTCCCAGATCTTTCGCCGTGCGGAAAAACTCCTCGTTCGCGGTTTCGGCGAGATGGCGGTCGAAGTACACAGGATCGTCTTTCCCGGCGCGCTTCTTCACGTAGCGGTCCTGACGGAGCCCAAACGTGTAGAGCTGGCTCTTCGTCCATCCGTGCGTAACATGGCGGCTGTGAAGGAGCTTCAGAACCTGCGTCTCGTCGTTGTCGAAGGTGTTCGGCCCCCAGAAGAACGTCTGGAACGGCCAATCCCTGGTCTCGGGCAGAGTGAAGTCCCATACCTTCATTTCCGTCTCGATCGCCTTCTCCGCTATTTCCATGTCGTAGGCGGATTTAAGGAGTATGCGTGTCTTGTACTCTCCCGGCTGGACGTTGCGTGAATTGAACACCACCCACACGCGGGTTATGCGCCCCGGCGAGACCGTGATTATGTTGCCGTCCTTCTGGATGAGCGGCGCGGTCATAAGTTCATTCTCAAAACGGACGAACGGCTCTTCATAGATTTCGAAAGCGTCGCACGAGACGAACTTCGCCGCCTTGCCCTTGCCGACGATGACATGCTGCGGCACGAGCCTCAGATCAAGCCGCGGACCGCACAGAAGTCCGGTGAACTCAAGGCACACCGCCTCGCGCTCGTTGCCCGCCTGTTCGAACTTGAGGTACGGAACGCCCAGCGCGTCCTTCGGCGGCAGACGGTCGGGACTGCCCTTCTCCCAGGGCGAAGTTGTCCACACGGCATATGCATTGTCGGCGGCGAACCGGCGGAAACCCGCGTCAAGAGCGAGAAAATCCTTTGACGACATCTGCTTTTTCCCGAATTTCTCCAGTCCCGCCTTCATCTGGGCTATCGCCTGGACCGGCTTAATGAACACATCGTGCTCAGGATCGACGAACTGCATCGAAGCGGCTTCCTGAGATGTGATGCGCCGTTTCGCCTCCGCCAAACGCGCCTCAAAACGCTCCTTGGCGATCCGGTCGCGAAACGCCCGCGCCTCGGCCGCGGCCTTGCCGTCAGGCTCCTCGAAGAGCACCTTGCCGAACTTGCGGCGCTGGTTGTTGCCGATGGTTTCAAGCTGCGGAATGCTGGCACGGGTCCATGGATTGCTGACAAAACGGCAGAACCTCGCCCCGATGAAATCGCCCGGCACGGGACGGTCGATGCCAAGACCCCGGTACGGAAGCTTGATCTCGATCATCCAGCGGTCCGAAAGGCGGCGGGCAGCGGTTTTGCGCCCTCTCACATTCCAGGACGAACGACCACGACTTGAGTCGTAGCAGGAGCCGAGCGCGTTGAACGCCATCTGAATCAGATCCTCGCCCTCTTCGCTCGGCAGGAGCATGATTATCTCCATGTTGTCATCGTTGAAGATCGGCTGATCGTCCTGATCGTACTGCGCCTTTATCTTGTCCATCGGCTGATGGAATACCGCGCCGATATAGAGAGCGCTCGAAGAATAGAGAAGCTTGAGTTCGGTCTTTTGTCCGAATTTCTCCCGACCTTTCATCGAAAGAAATTCACCGCAGGGCTTGGCCTTTTTCCAAACGCTTTTCTCAAGGTCGCCGTCAAGTGCAAAATCCTCGGTATAGGCGGCGGGAAAGACGACCGGAGTGTCTATGACTCTCGCCGCGTCGATTGCGCTACCGTTCGCCTCGGGAACGGGGGCGAAAACTTCCCCCGGCCTGCACACCGGCACAAACGAACTTGTCACCGTCTGCGCCGTGCACAGCGCCGATGCAACCATTGCCATCATGAGAGAAACCGTCTTATTCATGTTTAAACCCTTATATTTCACCGGGTGCCGATGGATGTCCCGATCTGATCTGTGAAGAAACCCGTCTCCGAATAGCGGTCGACGCCGGGCGTATCCCAGCCGACCTGCCGCCAATGCGTATCGTAGACGTCACGAAGCGCGGAACTGTATTCCTTGGCCAGCGCATTCACCGCCTCGGCCGACTTTGCGCTCCACGCGCAGGATGCTGCATGCGTAAACGTGCTCCACACGCTGTAATCCGTAAACCGGTTCCATGTCGTGCAGATGACGCCCATACCCGCATTGCGCGCATACGCGCACTGGGAATGGATGCCGGGCACGTTGTCCCACGGGCACGTCATCGTCTCGAAACCCTTGGAACGGAAATAGTCGAGCGTAGGATAGCGGCCGTCTTCCGGCGGCGGATAGTAGCACCAATCGCAGATGATGATGTCCTTCGGCAACGTGTCGATCAGCTTGACGGTTGCGGGCGTTCCGTTCGCCTCAAACCCCTTCCAGCGAGGATCCTTCGCCATGATCAGCTTGTCGTGCCAGATCATGGGACGCGCGCCGAGCGAGCGCACATGGGACGAAAGAGCTTCAACGTGACCGGCCAGAAGCTTCCCGTAATCGCCGCCGCAGCACGCCGCGCAGGTGGGGGGATCAGCCTCGTCGCAGCCAAGGTGGAAATACGCCGGACGGCCGAAAGCCTCATGCATTTCAGTGACGATTTCGCGGATCACCCGCAACGCCTCGGGATTCGCGAGACACCAGTTGAAACCGGCCCGAGGTTCGAACAGCGGCTGGTATTCGGGCGAAAGGTCGAGCGCGGCATGCTTGCCCGCCTTCCCGCGCGCGGCGCGGGCGTGTCCGAACACGTTGAAGAACGGGATAATCGTCACTCCGAGATCCTTGGCCAGAGCCGTGAGGCGGCGGCACTCCGAAAGCGTCATCCAGCAACCGTCCTTCCATGCGTACCACGGATGCTTTTCGCTCCTGTACACGCCCCAGGACTCGAGAATCAGATGGTTGAACTTGTAGTACGCGGCCATCCGTATGCCGTGCTCGAGACGGGTGGGCGACACCTCCGGGAACGCGCAGAGATGAAGCGCACGGAATGCCATTTCCGGGCGATCGGTGACCGTAAATTCAGGCACCTCGTACGAGCGCGTCTTGAACGTACCACGCTCCGGCTGAGCAAGTTGCCTGAGCGTCATCGCCGCCCACCTGACGCCCTGCATCGTCCGCGCACGGATGTAGAGCTTGCCGTCTTTCGCCCCCAGCACGTATGCCTCGTCACCATCGGGCAATTCGCTCAAAGCCACCGGCTTTACCGCCGGTCTGCACCCGAACCACAACGACATTTTGTCGGCCACCCATTTGTCCGCGGCCGCATTTTCACCGCACGACACTTCAACGGAGGTGTCGGCGTTCAACACCACCCGCTTCGTCGGCTCAAGCGTCTTTTCCGCCACCTCGGGAATCACCCCCGGCCAACGGTACTTCCATCCGGTTTCACCGGCGGACGACAACGAAACCAGCGCAAGGGCTAAAACGAACACACCACGCAAAATCACTGCATCCATCGTCAATCCCTTCACTCACATGTCACCACGAAACGTACGCCCCTCGTCTCGGACTTGAGATTATCGGGATTGGTGACCCGGCTGAAATGGGTGAGATACCCGGACGATTGCCCCCAGTGGGCACCGCGGGAAACGTGGTAATACTGATACGACGATTCGTATTCCTTGTACGGCGAGCCGTCCTCGTACATGCCTTTCACGGGAGCGCCTTCGGGATCATCGACAGCCACGTTCTCGACCGTACAGGCTTCAAGAGCGAGCCCCTGACGCAAACCGTAGTACTTCTGCAGATCCGCATTATCCTTGCTCGCATCAAGGCATGTCTCGATTACGTTTCCGAACATCTCGTACAGTCCCCAGTAGTTTGGACTGTAGCTACCTACGCATATCGGTCCGTTTTCCAGTCCGCACTTGAACTCCGCTTCTGCAGCGGTGTCATAAGACATCCCGTGGCGTATTGTCTCATGGGAATAGCACGAGTTGAGACCGCTTCGCGAACCGCACCTATTGGCGTATTCCCACTGCGCCTCCGTGGGAAGATTGAAACTGGACAGACCGGTTTTCCGCCGCATCGTCATGACGGGAGAAGCGTCGGAAGGCTCCTTGTTCATAGGCCATAGGTTATGTCCGAACGCCTTCTGGAGCGAAAGCGATTCGCAGGGGCGAGTCTCGCGGAACTGCGGATTGGAGAACGCACTCGGCCAATCGCCGGTAATCTGCGCCCACTGCCGTTGAGTGCATTCAAATATCCCGATATAGAAATCCTTCGTCAGGTTAACCCTGAAATAACCTGTAGATTCAAATCCCTGACAGAACATGAACGATCCGCACTTTATGCGCTTAAGCCACATCTCGGTGGTTTTGCAGGGATCTTCGGCGTTCACTGAATGCTTCGGGGGTGTCGTGGTGTAACGGACAGGATATTTGGTCGCATTCTTGCCGCCGGAAAGGTCAATCACCATATACACGCCGTCAACTCCGTTGGTGAACGGCGACGCGGTAACTGCTACGCGCAGATCATCGGCTTTGAAACCGGGATAATCCCTACCTAAATCCCAAGTGATGCGATTGATGCCAGGCCTGACCACGGGTTCGGTCACGAATGTCTTAGCCGTGAGTGTGCGGCCGCCGCCGGCATACTTCGCCTTCACGTCGATTCTGAACGTGTCATCGGCAACGGCGTCCCCTACTGTGAAGTCGATGTCAAGCATGCCGTTCCATGGCCAACGCTGGCTTGCGGAAACATCCGTGACGGTGAGCGCACCCACCGGATTGACCAAAACGAGGGCCACAAGCGAAAATACGATTCTGTTAAACATTGTCCTGTTCCTTCCTTTTGAAATCATTCACCCCATTCCGGAGACACCGCCACGCGAAATCCGATACTTTTGTTCCGGGTTCCGGTAATGGGATTGCACCCTCTGTCTCTCCTGTACGCCGTGCAATAACCTGCACTACTGTTATTCCATCCCCCGCCGCGAGTCGCATGATATTCTTCTTTCGAAGTATTGACACCCGGTCCCACCGGGTCATTCACGATCGGGTCATCCCCGGGATTAGACCCGAAATAAAGTTCCACAAGTCCGTCATCGTCGATATATGCGTCAAGGCACATCTCCCACACGTTTCCGAGTGTGTCGTAAAGCCCCCACGAATTGGGAATATAGGATCCGACTATCGCAGTGCCTGCCTCATCGGGAGCTTCGTTTCGTGTAGACTCACCCGCGAAATTGTATCGTCCAGTGGTCTTGCTAATCGTAAGCGACTTGGTGTTCCCTGCACGGCAGGCACATTCCCATTGAGCCTCCGTGGGAAGGCTGAATGTTGAAAGCCCTGTTCTGGAACGCATTTTTCCAATGTATGAGGATTCTGTAACGACACGGTTTTCAGGCCACCTGTTGTGGCCTATCACATCTTCATAATTCACCAGCTCAACAGGTCTCGCGGCTCTGTAAAGAACATTGGTCATATTGCTTGGCCATTCGTCTGTCACAAGTGCATACTGCATCTGCGTAAGCTCGAAAATACCCATATAGAAAGGCGAGAGTCTGGCTTTGAAAATCCCTTTACCTTTGTTGGTGTCTGTCCCTCCAAACGGGAACTCAGTACCCTTCACCCGCTTGAGCCAAAGTTTCGTCGTGCGGTTGGGATCGGCGGCACAGGCGACAAGATCGTTGGTGGGCACAAGCGTCGGAGCAGTAAAGGTGTAGCTTACGGGATACCGTTTCGACTCCGGCCCGCTTGAAAGGTCGATTACCATGTAGACATCGAGCGAATCGACGTTCATCGGCGAAGCAGTGACCGCAACCTGCAGGTCGTCCGTCTTCAAATCAGGATAATCCGCGCCTATGTTCCATGAAACGCGGTTCGCGCCGCGTCCGCACACAGGCTCGGAAACGTACGTGCGGGCAAAGAGGTTCTTCTGTCCATTCCCGTACTTGGCCGAAACCTCCACCTTGAACAGATCACCGGCCGCTGCGCCGTCGATTTTGAAGTCAACATCGAGTATGGAGTTCCAAGGCGACCGGGCATTCGCCGAAACCACTTCAACCGTGTGCGCTCCGGCTGTGCAGACGACAGCCGCCGTAAACGCGAAAGCAAAAATCCTCTTCATCTCTTAATTCCTCCTGACTGTCAACGGATGATGATGGCGGTGCCGAACACATGTTCGATCGAGAACTCCGGCGAAAGCGTCTCCAGAAGCAAGGTACCGTCAGCGGCATACTCGCGCAGAAGCAGATTGTAGTCTCCCCACTGGAGCGTTGCCGTGGCGAACGTCAGATCGCCGGCATCCGGAGCGTCCACGGAATGGAGAGTGTTGGTGACGGCGTCAATGAACGCACCGTTCTTCTCTCTTCGCACGCGGATGAGCGAGATTTCGGCTTCGGTGGCGACGTCAGCCCACTTCAGGTCGTAGCGGAGCGTCGCTGGCGCCTTGGTGTTCACTGCCTCCTGAAGCGCGTTGGTGCGTCCGTCAAACGCCGCCGCCGCGGAAAACGCCGACTTTGCGCCGAAAGAGATATCGCTGACGAGCGTCTCGCCGACCTTTTCGCCATTGAGTTCTGCACAGAGAATGAACCGCATGTACCCGGATCCCTCGTATGCAACGGGAGAGGCGAAATCCGCTATAGCCACGGCAGTCGTCACCGCGTTCTCGGTGTCGGGTGCGCTCACTGCCTTGATAACCGGCACGGCGCCCGCGACATTCGTCACTGTGCACCAGTCTGTATCATATTTGATGTCGATGGATCCAGAAACCAACTTGAACGGTGCGGAGGCATCAACGGCGACAGTATCATCCGCCCAACAAGTGACCTCTCCCGCCGTCAGACGGGAACATGCGAACACCGCTCCGGCGACGGCAAGGATAATTGCAAATCCCCCCCCCCCGAGCTTAATTCTGTCGTTTATATCCCAAAACATGGTCTTCTCCTCTCGCAAAGTTTCACACAAACAAAAACAAAACCTAAATACGGGCGCAAATTCTAACATATTCCGCCAATTCGTGCAACAGTCGGCAACCGCGCCGCGATTCAGGATTCATTCCTCATCACCGAAGACGGCAGACCTATACAATCATGGTCTGGAAATGACCTGGCCATCGGCGAGAAGACGGGCGGAAAGCCTGTCGTACGGCACGTCCTGCACCGCGCATCCCGCATCGATCGCCTGCGCAGCGGCGGTTCCAGCCACCTGTCCGAGCGCAAAGAACACCGGTTCCATGCGGATCGACCCGAATGCTATGTGGGATGCAGAAAGGCATACCGGGACAATGAGATTGACGCATTCCGACTTCTTCGGCACGACTGCGCCGTAATCGATGCCATAGGGTTTCATCGGGATATCAGGATCCATCGAGCGGCAATCCTCCACGTTCCCCTCGTTGCGGACGAAGCCATTCGCCGTGACAAGGCGGCGCACGTGATGGGAGTCCATCGTGTATGCGGCCATCGCCACGGGACGCTTCACCGTCTCCGCGCCACGGCAGTGATGTTCCGTCATCACGGTTTCGCCGATCATGCGACGGGCCTCCCGGACATAGAGCTGGCTCTGCCAGCCGTCACCTGGACCATCGGCGAATTCATCGCGGCACGTGCCCCACTTCGAGAAGTATGTGCGCACGTTTTCCGGAATGCGTGGATGATTCGCCAACGTCCACATGAGTCCGCGCTGGTATTCGAGATGGGCGCGGAAAATCCTCTCTCGCTCCTCGTACGAAGCCTCGGGCCACGCCCAGTTCTTTCCTATAAAGTCAGACGAGAACCCCGTGCGATTATTGGAATCGGTCTTGCCGTTCGGCATACGGGACATTATAAACGGAATGTTGCCCTTCCCGTCGAGACAGCCGTTCACTATGACATCGGGGTTCGCCATTACGGCGGCATATTCGCGAAAAAGCAGTTCGTAGTCGCGCTCGTCGTACGAGGCTGGTTTCCTGAACGGAATGCGGTTCTCCGGAACGTCCGTAAGGCACATGCGGAAGCAGTATGCCTGCACACGCCTGTCGCCATCGCCGGGCTTCGCCGAAGGATCATACGGTTCGATGCCGGGAAGAAGCCCCGACGAAGGATCGCCTTCCTTCACGTACGGCGAAATGCCGTCATGGAAATTGTGGTGCTGTGAACCTTGCGCATCCGGTGCGTTGCCGTTGACGGTCTCTCCATATACGGAATTGGATTCGCGTCCGACAGTGTACGAGACTCCCGCCGCCGCCATGAAGTCGGATCGTAGCCAT
>JAZOAC010000134.1:0-3657 GCA_045595285.1 Kiritimatiellia bacterium
TTTCGCTCATCTCATTTCTCCTGTTTTGTTGTGTTCATGGAAACTCAAACCGCGTTCAGCTCATCGAGACTGTAGCTGTCGGTGTCACGCTCGGCGCAATCCGCCGCCGCGCATGATGCCGGAGCTTCGTCGGCCCCCGCCAAGTCCTCAAGACTGTACCCCTCGCCGTCGCTCCTCGGCCCGGCGATCTTCGCCGCCTCCGCCTCCTTGATGAGTGCCCGGTTTACATTTTCGGCCGCAACACGCGCAACATGACTCTCGGCGTGACGCGCCCTGGTATCGGCCATCAGCTCCGCCATCTGCCTCTGCCGCTGCCCGACCGCAACCTTGATGCTTTCAGGGTCGGCCCATGCGGCGGTCTTGAGAGCCGGCGCCACGCCGAAGTTCTCGGCACCGCGCTCGTCCGTTATCCATATCTGCCCGGGGAGCGTCGGGCACCAGTAGAAACAGACTTCAGTGCCTGCACGGAGATTGTGCGGAGTTCCCTTGCGGTCGCGGTACTGCGCGAGATAGACCTTGCGCTCGCCCGGATAGTACACCGCATCGACGAATGATATGGTGCCGTCCTGGCCGACCGTGGCCTTGCGCCAATCTCCGGCGATGCCTTTCTTACGGTCTCCCGGATCGAGAAATGCGCAAGCGTCAAAAATCGGCCACTTCACAAGGTCGCGGAGTCCCTGCACCCAAGCCTCGCGACGTGACATCTTCCGCTTGCGCATGAGTTTTTCGGGATTCCGGGCAACGAGCGCATTTATGGCCACCCGTTCCGCACTGTCCATGCAGAGCATCTCATTGACCGGAAGCCATCCGTCCGTCTCCTTCAGGCGGAACTCCACAACCTCCCTGTCGCTCCATCCTTCAAGGTTGTGGTCGCATCTGTCCATGACGGACGCCTCTATTGCTCCGAAGTACGCAAGGTAGTGCTTCCATTCCAGAATCGGCAGCTGAAGGAACGGAATTAGCGCCGGATCTATCCTGCTGGCAAGCGCAATCATCTCCTTTGTATAGCGGACCGTGGCCGTCCGGCTTTCGTGCATGTGTGCGGCGTCGCGTCCACGGTTGCCGAGAAGCCCCGCAGAGGCGTTATGAAGGATGTTGTGACTGCATTCGCACAGAGCCTTCATACGCGGATTGCCGCCGCAGTCGCCGATCAATAGACCTTTGTGCGCCGGGCTGTTCAGCACTCCAGACACGTTCCATCTGAAAAGACCGCCCCAGCCCGGAACTGCGGCAATGCGCTCCAGTACACGGTCGTTAAGGCGCGTGGTGCCGCGTTCCCCGATCCACGTGACGCCGCCCCGGTAGAAGCCCGTGTTGCACATAATGCCGGCAACCTCGAACCTGAACTGCTGCTCCTTCAGGTTGTCGCGTATCTCGCGCCCCGTCTTCGGATCGGTCCTCATCGTACGCGGCTTCATGAGGGATCCGACCTTAAACGCGCTCGATACATCATACGTGGTGAACTCAAGCGGCTGGAATATCCCCTTGATACCGGGGGCGTACACATCGATGTTGTGCCATACGTCGTCCGACTGGTACACTTCACCCGGATGCAGCCCGACGCGCGATCGAAGTACAGGAGGAAGAAGGTTTGATGCCGCAAACATCCCTCGGCGGTTCCACTCAAGCGCGATGTCGCGTCCTTTTTCTTTGGAGTAGTGTCCGATGAGGTTCTGGTATGTCATGCCGAGAGGGACCCAGTCTGAAGGGCATACCGCAGGCATCTCCTCGAACGGATGCTGAACACGCCAGATGTCGCGCCATGTGCCGAACGAGAACTGCACGTCACCGCAGCGGAAGTCCCTTAACATCTGCCTGTGCGCCTCGTGACATCCGCCGGAGTTCTTGTTTCGCTCGCAATAGTTCTTGAAGTCCCTCAGAAATACGTTCTCCTTTTCGGGACGCTTCAGCTTGCGTCCGTCGACAAGCGCGATCACCCCTTCGCCCGGAGAGTGTTTTTCGGCTTCGAGCCACAGATAGTATTTGCGCTTGAGCCCCTTAAGTCCGTACATCCTCTGGTACTTGACGAACAGATCGAGTATGCGTCCGCCGTTGCCGTGCTCATCCCTGATGAGCCTGAATATCCTGTTCAGATCGAGGATGCGCTTGCGCTCCGCGTAGTCGTCCACGCATTCCAGCCTGGAGTATTCCTTCATTGCCTGTGTTGATTGTGACATGTTGTACCTCATTTCATGGTTGTGTGTTCAGATTCTGTTGCAGCTGTCCTGAAGATATTTCAGGACGCTCGCCCTGGGGAATATGTAGTAGCGGTGCTTCCCCTTGCCCCGGCTCAGATAGCCGATCCGTCCCGCCTCGCAGAGTGCGTAGACGCTCTCGGCCCTCTGGTAGCCCAGTATGAGCGCCACCTCCGTGGCGTTGAATTCCGTCTGGGTGCCCATCTTGCGGACATAGTGCTGCATCTCGAGGCTCGTCACCATGGCGGCCTCCTCCATTTCCATGACCCAATCCCGCTGAACAGCACCCATCGGCGAACCCCTCGCGGCGTCACTCCCTGCCGACGCGCTCCGTCAGCGCGTCAACGAGCATCTTGAGCTCCTCGAGGAACTTCTTCGCCACGTTTACGTTCAGATCCCTCGCCGCGGAGCGGAACGCGCTGCGCTCGCGCTCGAATATCTCCATCGCGTCGCGCCACATCACGGTCGCCGCATCCGCGTCCGAAAGAGCCTCCCCGTCATCCTTCTTCGCCTTGCGCTTCGCATCGTCAAGATCCCGCTTCAGCACGATCCGGCAGTACATGCGCTCAAGCTTCCGGCGGCTCGTCGCATCCTCGAAAAGCCTGTCGCGCTTCTTGATCAGCGCGGCCGGAACGGGGACGCTCTCCGATCCCGGAGTCACGACCTCCGTCTGGCCGAGGATCGCCGCCCTCGCCATTTCGCCGCCGCCGAGCATCGCATGCGCCATCTTCGCGAAATCCTTGTACTTCAGCGCCGTCTTGTACCCGATCTCCGGGCAATGCTCCTTCAGCCAGCCCTTCAGTCCTGTGCTCTCGCCCCTGCCGCGCCCCTCGCCCAGGAACCGCTCCCACAGCGCGAGCATCGCGCCGAACTTGATGCGCTCGCGGAACGCCGCCGATTCGGCGGATGTCACCGCCCTGTACTGGGCAATCAGCCGCTCCGCCGCCGCCTTGTCCTGATCCACTGCGTTTTCTGCGACCTGCGGCGTCATTTCCGCCTTGGCCTTCTTTGATGTCTTTTTCATTTCGTTTCCTCGTTTTCCGTTTTTCCGGCGGAGCGCACCGTCTTCAGTGCGCCGCCCAAATCCCTTACCTCGCGCAAGAGCCCGACCACCTGACGAAGCGCGGCGGCGGCCTTGTCGGCCTGCTCCTCCACATTCTTCAGAAGGATGATCTCAACCTCTGCATCGAACACTGTCACAGCGGACCTCCCAGCCACACGTAGAGCGCGAACGCTCCGCCGATCACATTCAATGCCATCACAACCGTGTTGGCCACCAGCCAGAATTTCGCATCATTCATCGCCCTATCTCCTCCTTGAGAGCCTGACGGCCTTTATCCGTGATAGCCCAGACCTCACGCATGAGCGCGGTATTCGATCGAGAGACAAGTCCCAGCCTTTCGAGCTTACACATCATAAAGCCAAATTCATCCTTTGTAATATGCCGTTCAAGTCTGAAAGA
>JAZOAC010000135.1:0-90545 GCA_045595285.1 Kiritimatiellia bacterium
CCAGCTTGAACGCGCAAAGCAGATCCTTACGGAATCGGGTCGGCAGATCAAGTCGATATCCGACTTCTGCGGCTTCCGGAACCCTAATTCCCTGCGGAAATTCTTCAAGCGCGAAACCGGGATGACTCTCAGCGAATGGAAGAACGGCCACCGCCAATCCGCCGACCGGGACAACGGGCATCCCGACCGTTGACAGTGGAGTCAATATTCTTGAGGACACGCAGGAATTCCGATGCGCTCCACGCCTGCGCCCTGCACCCCTTCTGGGCGTGCGGCGCATCGCCGTCTGCGATTTCGGAAACATGGCAGAGACATTCCGTGTTGATGTTCTCGACCACGCCGGCAAGCAGAGAACCCGCCTGACAGGACGTCAACCTTCCGCATTTGACGGCGGCCTCCGCGAAAAGCGGCATCGGCCAAGCCCATACCGTGCCGTTGTGGTAGGCAGGCTTGCGGCTCGTGTCCTCATCGCCAGAATAGCGCCCGCGATATTTCGCGTCCTCCGCGGCCAACGACCTTATGCCGCCGGGAATCAGGAGTCGCTCACACGAATCTACGATCCTCCGTGCCATATCCATGTCCGTCACCGCATCAAGCGTGACAAGGTGGAGCTGGTTGGGACGCACGGAGAAGTCCGGGACCGCCTGATCGGCCGGCTCGCCGTTCCATGCGTCGAGACAGTCCGCGAAACCGTTATCGCCCGCAAAGAGGCGCATCACGCTTTCGGCGGCCCTGTCCGCAAGCGCATTCCATTCGCCGCCCGCGAAGCGCAGCGCGGCAATCCACATTGCCTGTATGTCGGCAGGATATCCGCAACGGGGAGTGCATGCAGGGTAGTTCGTGTCCATCCAAGTGAAATGCGACGGCGCCCAGACAAGACCGGAATCCGGATCGACCCGTATTCCGTTCGGCGTACCCTTCACGTAGTTTTCGACGATGGACTCGACAGTCTTCCTGAACAGGCTCTGCGCGGCGCGTTTTCTGCCGCCGATCTTCGCAGTCCACTCCTTCACGCACAGCGCGAACCAAAGCTGAGCATCCACCGTATCGCGGTTGCCTGCGGTCTCGCCGTAGATGATGTTCGGCAGCGTGCCGTTCTCCTCGAACGCCTCGAACGCCGCAAGAATCTTCTCGGCATCGTCCAGACGCCCGGCGGCTATCGCTCCGCGCAGGAAGATGAACGTGTCGCGTCCCCAGTCAAGGAACCACGGATAGCCCGCGATGACCGTCTTGTTCTCGTTCCGGCGGACGAGAAACAGGTCCAACGCCTCCTCAAGCGCCGTTTCAAGGGGAAGGACCGGCGCACCGGCGCCGTCCGCCAGACGGACATCCTCATTCTCGAAGCCTTTTGCCTGACCGTATCTGCAGATCACCGCCGCACTGTCGCCCGGCATGAAATCGCATGATATCCATCCCGGGGAATACAGATCGCCGCATGTTTCCTGTCCGCGCTCCGCTTCATCGGGATGGGGCACGGAATAGGTCCACTGCGGCTCTGCGTGAAATTCACCGTTCCTCACTTCAAGGCGCACATTGGCATCGATGCGGGACGCTATCTCCCGTTCGCTGGAATAGGCCTTGGTAACCCCGTGGAAACTGCGGCACTCGAGGTCGGGACGGAACACAATGCGCACACGTTCGTTGAATCCGCCGGACTGCGCATCCTCCCTCACCACTGCGAGACGGGCGGCGTTCTCTCCTGGCGCAAGCTCAAGACGGAACGCGAACGGGACCTCATGTCCCATGCCCGACGGAACAAGGAAACGCCATTCGGCGAAGCGACCCGCCGGATCGGCGCGGAAGGAGACCGCCGAGTCAGCGGCAATCTCATGCGAGTAGCCCTCGTACTGAAGCCATGCGCGGCAACGGCTCCACACGGCAACACGGTCTGACGGACACTCCGGATTGGGGTTCGCCGAGAACAGGGAATCGTACTGGGAACGGATCTCCCCCCATCTCAGCGGAATGAACGCATCGGCGCCGGAACCGTTGGACAGGCAAGTGCGCAGCGTTGGGTCTTTGCGGATATCGTCTCCCGATACAAGCACCTTGACGCGAGCCCTGTCCTTCGGCGGCAGAACGAGAATATCCGACCTGGTGCGCTTCACCCCGTCCGGAGCGAACACTGCCATTTCAAGCGAAAGCCTGCGGGCGCCTGTACCGTCCCCTTCATACGGCGGCACTTCCGGAAACACCCTTTCCCCTTCAAGTATCTGCGCACGGTAGGGATGCGGGGATGATATGCTCAGCCCCATCCCGTCCGGAATGCACACTTCGCGGCGGACATCCTCCGGCCAACGCCAGGACATGCACGAACGCACATCAGCCTTCTGCACGTGTGCCGATTCCGTGATGCGGCACGCAAGGTCCGTACGGGACTTCTCCAGGCACATGAACTCGCCTGGGCCAAGGACAAGCCCCTGATGCAGATCGTAGTCCTGCCTGCCAAGCATGTCCCAGCAGCGTCCGTCGGGGAAAAGTGCGGCATCCCATTGCGCATGCACGGGATTGGCACAGTCGAGGTTCGCAAGCACCAGCACGTCATCGCCGCGCAGGACCGCAAGGAAGTTTCCGTCGCCGCGCTGGATCAGCCGCTGCCTGACGACGCCGGAGAATGACGGATGGCGGGCGAGCAGACCGTTCAGCGTGGAGATCAGCGACACCATGCTGTCGCCGCAGCCCCAGTTAAGGTCGTTCTTTCCGTGGACGTCGATCTTCTCCGTGGCGAACCACTCCACGCCGTTGGCGATGCCCCACGCGCCCTGATGGCTCAACAGCGCGGCGAGAGCGACACGCAGGCGCGCATATGTGCGGCCTCCTTTCGCAAGCCTGTCGTTGTCGTGCGTCTCGGCGAAGTGGACGAGCGCGCCGAACCGCTCGGCGCGTCCGTTCGCCGCCGGAAGGTAATGCTCGAACTGGCCGCGGTCATACGTCTGGAATATCTCGGAATACGCCCAGTCCAGACCCGCGAAGTTCAGCAGTCGGTCCGTGACATCGAGCGGCCCGCCCAAGCCCTCAAGCATGAAGACCGTGTCCGGATGCTGTTCGCGGACTCGCCCTACGATCTTCACCCAGGCCGCCTCGGGAATCATGTAGCCCGCGTCGCACCGGAAGCCGTCAACGCCCTGTCTGCACCAGAACAGGAACACGCCGGCCATGTATTCGCACAGCCCTTCATGCGAATAGTCGAGTTCGACAAGATCCTCCCATACCACGCCCCATGCGCCGGGCGATACGAACTCGCCGTTCTCGCGGCGGCGGAACCATTCGGGATGGTGCGTCTGGAGAGTGCTCGCCCAGCCGGTGTGGTTCGCCGGAAGGTCGATGAAGAAACCGCCGCCGCGGGAATGCACGGCATCGATCAGTTCGCGGAACTGGTCCAACGGCGTTGCGGAGACGTCGAATTCCGCCATCGCGGGATCGACGGAGTGGAAATCGGTGGCGGCGAACGGGCATCCGTACTCGCCCATTACTGCATATGTGGTCGGCACGGGAAACGGCGGAAGCGTCTGCACGATTCGGAATCCCATGTGGTCCATGATATGCGGAAGACGCCGGATCACTTCACGGAACGACCCGAACTGGCGGGGGAACACCGTATATATCGAATTCGCCGAACGGGTCGCGGACGGAGCGACCTTCACATGGAAATTGCCGCCGTGAGGCCATTCAGGGGTCTGTGAACCTTCAGGGAAGAAACAGCACTTGCCGGAGAAGATGCCTATCCGGCCAAGATCCACCGCTGCGGAGAACTCGCCGGCGGCGGTCTCGACCATCGGCAAATCGTTCCAGTCGCCGCCGATGTTGGTGCGCAGAACCGCACGTCCCTTCCGGGGAGAGGGCAGCCGCAGCGCAACCGAGAGCGTATCGCCCTTCCACTTCAGAAGATATCCGTCACAGCCGGGAATCTGTTTCATTCAAAACCGCCATCCTTGAAATCTCGGGCATACACATTCACCAGACCCCGAATAGAGCGTCAATCTACCTGTCGGCTTTGTTGCGCCGGATGATGACAACGCTCACCGTGATCCAGATGGCCAGCATAAATGCCGACACCAGAAACACCGGCATCCATCCGACCGTGAACACGAGCGCGAACGCAAGTGCCACCCAAAGGTTCATTCCGGGCTCATGCAGAAGCTGCTTGCCGGCGAAGGATGCCGCCGCAATGGTTTTGTTGTCGGGATCGACCGTACGGAGCAGCAGGAGACCCGTCGCGGTAACTCCGGTAGCCTGACCGAACTCCGCGATTCCACGTTCGAACCACGCCTCCTTGAAGAGGCGAGGAGCGAAGTACATCACGGAGAACACGCACCACACAACACCGGCCACAGTCATGATGACAAGCGGAACCCAGTTCGCCGCGACGACAGAAAGCTCGATCGTCGCGACGGCGGAGAGAGCCAGATAGTCGAGCGCCGCTCCAGAGATGCGGTTCATCTGCTCCTTGTCGACAAGAAGATCGACATTGATCATCTTCGCGAAGAGTTGCAGCAGAACGCCGCCGAGCATGCAGAGCGGGAAAAGCGGAAATCCCTTGAACAGACGCGTCTTCGCATCCGGCAGACACGCAATCTCGAGCCCTCTGAGGGCTTCAAGTATCCCATAGCCAACAAGCACCGCGATTCCGATGATTGCAATATGCCATGCAAGCGAGTCCACAGAGTCCGCAAGAACGGTCTGCTTGCCGGCGGAGGGACGCTCCCCCCGCACATGGATTCCGCGGCGTTCGCTGACCGAACGCTTGCTGAACGGACGGACCGTCTTGATGTAGCCGCGCGCATACGCCCAGTTCACCAGACACATCCCGATGACTATTCCGCTTACCATGCCGATCGTGGCGACCGTATAGCCGAGCGCAATGCCGTCCGTCCAGTTGTGCGCCTTGAACGCCTCCTGCATTCCGCCGACGGTTCCGTGCCCGCCTTCGAAGCCCATCTCAAGCAGGTTTCCGAACGCCGCAGGAACGTTGAAGGCCGGCGCAAGAAGGAATCCCGCCAGACCGACTCCGACCACGAACTGCCCCCAGACGACTATCTGTGCGAGAGTAAGCTGAGGAATCACCGAAACCGCAAGATTCCTGACTTTCGGCACCCCTCCGCCGAGAAAGAGCGTGGCGAATATCACGTTGATGAGAAATCCGGGCATGTTGCGCATCTCGTCCGTGACAACAACCGGAATGTGCTCGCGGAAGCACGATACGATCAAAAGACCGAGAAGCCCCCCAACAATCGAACTCGGCAGGTACAGCCGCTGCAGGAGCGGAATCTGCACACGCAGGATCTTACCTGCAATCAGCAATACGGACAGTGCGGCGAAAATTACGACAGCGGTCATTTCGGAAGCTTCTCCAGGCTCTTTTCCAGTTCTGTATCATTGGGTATGTAATCGCACATGGAACCGTCGTTGAATTTCTGGTAGGCCATCATATCGAAATATCCGGTGCCGGTAAGACCGAAGAGGATCGTCTCTTCCTTGCCTTCTGCCTTGCAGCGCAGAGCCTCATCAATCGTCGCGCGGATTGCGTGGCTTGATTCAGGCGCTGGAAGTATGCCCTCCACCCTGGCAAACTGCTGGGCGGCGGCGAACACGCTCGTCTGCTCCACGGAACACGCCTCCATCAGCCCCTGCGCGTACAGTTCGGAGAGGGTCGAACTCATGCCGTGGTATCTCAGCCCGCCGGCGTGGTTGGCGGACGGGATGAAGTCGTGTCCAAGCGTGTACATCTTCTGGAGGGGGCAGACCCTTCCTGTGTCGCAATAGTCGTATGCGTATCTGCCGCGGGTGAGAGACGGGCAGCTTGCAGGCTCCACGGCGATGAAGCGGTAGTCCGCCTCGCCACGGAGCTTCTCGCCCATGAACGGGGAGATGAGTCCGCCAAGGTTCGAGCCGCCGCCGGCGCAGCCGATGATTACGTCCGGCCTGACGCCCAGCCTGTCGAATGCGGACTTCGCCTCAAGGCCGATTATGGACTGGTGCAGAAGCACCTGCGAAAGGACGGAGCCGAGCACATAGCGGTAGCCTTCCTGCGAGGTGGCGGCCTCGACAGCCTCGGAAATGGCGCAGCCGAGCGAACCCGTAGTGCCGGGATGGGCCTCGTTGATGGCGCGGCCCACAGCCGTCGTCATCGACGGGGACGGCGTCACCTTCGCGCCGTAGGTGCGCATGACCTCGCGGCGGAACGGCTTCTGTTCGTAGGAGCCCTTCACCATGTAGACCTGGCAGTCGAGCCCGAAGAATGAACACGCCATGGAAAGAGCCGTGCCCCACTGCCCGGCGCCGGTCTCGGTGGTGACGCCCTTAAGGCCCTCCATCTTGGCATAGTACGCCTGAGCGACGGCACTGTTCAGCTTGTGCGAACCGGACGTGTTGTTGCCCTCGAACTTGTAGTATATCCTTGCGGGCGTATCAAGCGCCTTTTCGAGAAAGTATGCGCGGACAAGCGGAGATGGACGGAACATCCTGTAGAACTTCTGCACCTCATCGGGAATCGGAACGTACGCAGTGGTGTCGTCAAGCTCCTGCTTCACAAGCTCTTTGCAGAAAACCTTCTCGAGCTCCGCCGCCGTGACAGGCTGACGCGTTTCGGGATTGAGAAGCGGCGCCGGCTTGATTTTCATGTCCGCCCGGACGTTGTACCAGGCTGACGGAAGCTCACCTTCCGTCAGATATGTCTTATATGGAACTGTACTCATGGTATGATAAACCTCAAAGGTCTATATATACCATTTTTCGCCTTAAATTTCAAGTATGGCTTACCTTGAAGGTCCTCATCGTTTTTCCTGCTGTCGAACTGTGCGGCACTTGTGAATCTGTGGACGGCACCGTCCCGCACAAATGGACGCAAAATGGCGTCAGACAAAGAACCGCAAACGAAGTTCAAAGTCCGAATTTCGCACGGAAGCGCAGTATCGTGTCCTTAAGCATGGCCGACGGCGCCTCCGCATACGCTTCGCGCATCGCCTGCAGCGCTTTCGGCGCGAAACGGGCATCTTCGACCGCCTTCAGCATGAGAGCCTGACACAGCACCTGGCGGAGCTCCGCACGAACGGCGCCGACCGGTCTGAATGCGAGGCCATGATGCGCCCAATATATGGCCGATGCCTTTGGATCTCTCCAGTCCTGCCTGCCGTAGTTTCTGTCGATGTATGAAACCAGCGACGGATCCATCTTCAGGCGAGACCAGTCGCCGCCGGCATCATCGACTGTATCGGCCCACCGCTTCATGTATATTGGGGATGCTGCGTCCACGTTCCCGCCAATCTTGGAGAGAAACAGCCATGCCAGTTCACGATGCAGTTCCGGACTCCGTGGATTCAGGCGCAATCCATCGTCACGCAAAAGCTTCAAAGCCGATTCCACCCATCTCCAGCGATCTTCCAAATCTGGCATCATCACCGAAATGTTATACGCAAGATTCCAGGCCGAATAGACCCATACCTCTGGAGTATGCGGCTCAAGAGTGGCGAGCAAATTCGCCAGTTGCGCCATCTCTGAATAGCGGCCCTCATTCTGAAGAACATCGGCGCGGAACCAGATAATCTCCGACAATACGCCGCGAAAGCCTCCCAACCCGGCGATCAGCATGTTTGACTGGGATGAATCCACAGCCGCCACAGATCGCTGACATAGCCATGCGATCATTCCCAGGACAGCCAACGAAAGAGATATGAGAATCTTCTTCATCAGACAAAACCATTCTCTATCAAGGTCTCCATTGTCAATCCCGACCCGTGCGACGACTCTGACGATGTTTCACCAATATCGAATCCTCTTCTGGCGTACTTGCCCAGAACATCCGTCTCAAGATTGACGGAATCCCCCGGTTTGAGGAGACCAAGATTCGTTTCGCGGAGCGTAGTTGGTATGACATCCACCCTGAACCAGTCATCTCCCAGTCCGCTCACCGTGAGGGAAACGCCATTGACCGCTATAGACCCCTTTTCCACGCAACTGCAGGCAACCACACGGCCACAGTGAAACGTGAGTGCGAAATCACGTCCTTTGGGGGTTCTAGAAACCAGTTCACCCCGCCCGTCCACATGTCCCTGCACAATGTGCCCGCCAAGACGAGCCCCGGCTCTCATGGCCCGCTCAAGGTTGACCTTGTCTCCTGGCTTGAGTTCCGCAAGGCCTGTGCGAAGCTCTGTCTCGCGCAGGACATCGGCTGTGAATCTGGACGAATCGCATTTGACGACCGTCAGGCAAGCACCGTTCACGGCCACAGATTCACCCGGAACAAGCGGTTCGTGCCAAGGATCAAACGCGAACTCTATCACAAGTCCGCGTCCACGGCTTACCCGCTTGACGGTTCCTATCTTCTCGATGAGTCCCGTAAACATTTTCAGAGTTCCTTCACGTCATTTTTCCGGCGGGATGCATTCGCCGTTCTTGAAGTCGCATAATACAGACACCGATGGGAGGACCTTAGCCTCGACTATGCGCCCGTCCCCTATGACTTTCGGGGAGATGACTGCAATCCATTCATCGACGAGCCCCTCCGCCGCCAGGGAGCGCGCAAGTTTTAAGCCCCCCTCGCAAAGGACGTGCATGATTCCCCTCGCGCCAAGATCATCCATTACGCCGCGGATTCCTCGGCCGCCCGGCCTGAACACCAGCGTACGGTCCTTTGCGTCATCAGTGAATATCTGAGCCGTTTGCGGGAGACGTCCGGATGATGTCACCACCACCCTGTACAGATCGTCGTTGCGCCTGCCGTGACTCAAGAGACTTGGATTGTCTCGGCGGACGGTCTCGGCTCCGACCATTATCGCGTCGACTCGCTCTCGAAGACGGCCCGTCCGCTTTCTGGCACGTTCGGAAGACACCCATCTCGCATCCCCGAAATCATCGCATATCTTACCGTCAAGCGACATCGCCAGCTTCACGGTGACAAACGGAAGCCCTGTGCGCACATGCTTTGCGAATGGCGCAATCAGACGCTCTGCCTCTCTCACGCAGTCTTGCCTATCAGCATCACGAGAACGAATCCAGCATTCGGACGCCACTCCCGCCCGTCGCAAGACTTTCATAGCCCTGCCAGCATTCTTCGGATTTGGATCGGGTATCGCCCACACGACTCTACCCACCCCTGCCGCGATGAGAGCATCGCAGCATGCCCCTACCCGTCCCTCCCGTGAACACGGCTCCAGCGTAACATACACTGTGGCGTCTTTCGCACCACCGCGGACCTTGACGGACTTCAGCGCCGCAGTTTCGGCGTGATCCGCTCCGCAGCGCACATGGCGACCTTCTCCGATAATCCGGCCTTCCTTAACGACAACCGCGCCGACAGGCGGATTCGGACGGGTGTGTCCACAACTTCGCGACGCAAGCGCAAGCGCACGTCTCATGAAAAACATCTCTGAAGCGGCCTCGTGCATACAGGCTGCCTCGCTCATTCAGTGGTGGCCGGCTGTTTGGCGGGCAGGGATTTTGCGTACTTGTCCAAAACGCCGTTGACGAATCTCCCGCTCTGGGAATCAGAGAAGAACTTCGCAATGTCGACGGCTTCATTGATTACGATCGGAGTCGGGATGTCTGGCGCATGCGCGATTTCCCACGCTCCAAGACGAAGCACACTACGCACCACGGTACCAAGCCTGTAAAGTGACCAGTTCTCAAGAAAAGGATCGAGGGATGCATCAATCTCATCCATCTTTCCAATCACGCCCCTGATGCGCTGTTCTGCGAACAGTTTCATGTCAACCAGGGATGCGGCATGCTTGCGCCCCTTGCCGGTGAAGGCCTCTCTGATCCCATATTCGCCGGACCTTACGCCATCAATCTCAACATCCTGCTGCATCTCCCAGAATGCCGTCAGCGCAGCCTCAATGCTGTCCGGCGGATTGAGATCGCATTCGCAAAGCATCATGACCGCCCATTCTCTGGCCTGTCTACGAGTAACCATCAGAAAACCACCTCTCTTCTATCTTTGACGATAAAACAAATAGACACCTATGGAGACAAACACCACGTCCGGAAGGAATGCTGCGACAAATGCGTGCATGTATCCGATGCGCGACAGCACCATGCATCCGACCGTAAGCGCATAGAAAGCAAAGAACATCACGAGAGCGGCCACGATCCCCTTGAATACGGACTGCCTTCCCGTCGCCACCCCGGCCGGTATCGCGAAAAGCGTGATGACGATGCATGCGAGCGGCGCGGCTATCTGGGACCAGAGCTCACACTCCATCTCCCTGCGGAATTTCGCCGTCATATCGGGATGTGTACCAAGAAAGCGAATACGGTCACCAGTGGAGAAAAACTCTGGATTCCTGTTCTGAAGTAGGAAATCGCGCGGCTGCTCCTGAAATTCCGGGAACATCCTCAGATTAAGGGATTCAAGCGCCGGGGTAGGAGACGGAACCTCTTGCCCATTGGCATCGAAGTGGAACGTCTCGGCGCCATCCAGCCACCATTCCCCGTCAAGATACTCCGCTCTTGCCGCCTTCACGGTACGTTTGCGTCCGCCATCCGGCCAATTCTCGCTGATGGCGACATCCTCCAGCACCGTCGCATCATCGTTCATCGCAGCTCCCACATTCCAGGTGCGAGACGCATTGACATTGTGATATACGATATTGTCTTCCCGGGAGAGGTCATCTAGATTGAATTTCGCGGAACGCATCTGACGCGACCACTGGGCATATTTTGGCACAAACGATTCATTCACCCATCCCACAAACGCCGCCATGAGCGCAGCAACGACCAGCATTGGACGAACAATCGAAAGAAAACCCACGCCACTCGATCTCATGGCTATGAGCTCAGAATGACGGCAGAAACTCCACATCGTGTAGAGAGCCGCCAGCATCAGGCATGCCGGCGCGAGCCACTTGAAGTACGGCGACAGATAGCCCGCGAAATACAGTACGCAAATCCACCACCCGGGACGAGCCTCCATCAGCCTGCTAAAAACACCGAAAAGCTCAAAAAGCACATAAATCGACACAAAACCAGCAAGACAGTATGCCAACGGCACACAGAACTCGCGGAATACATATCGAAATAGAATGCGCATGGCCGAATATTATACTAAAAAAACAGCTCGGATGCATCAGTGAAAACCTTCTCGGGCAAAAGTTTCGAGATGACAGGCGGAGTATCAAAGCACGATAGATGGCAGGAAAAATCGATTTATGCCTTGACATCAAAGCCCGCGGTGAAAGTTCAAAGGAATCCATGCCAGCGAAACAACCTGAGCCGTTAATGGTTCCTGGGACTTCATGAAAGCGCAAATGAACCATCCAGCGTTTTACATTGAAATAATTGGTCGGGGCGGAGGGATTTGAACCCCCGACAGCCTGCTCCCAAAGCAGGTGCGCTACCAGACTGCGCTACGCCCCGAAACGAATCACGAAGAGGAACGGTCGGAACCGTTGGCTTCGGACTTCCTGTGCATCTCGTACTCTGCGATACGGCGCGAGATTTCGCCGGTCATGTCATTCTTTGTGGCAAGCACGCCAACGCGGATCGCGTGGAAGATCGCCTTGTGCGACGAAGATCCATGCGTGATTATCACCGCGCCCGGAACGCCAAGCAGAGGCGCTCCACCGTATATCTCCGGATCCATCTGACTCTTGAGCGACTTGAACGCCCCGAGCAGCAGAATAGACCCAAGCATGCGCACGAAGTTTCCACGGAACTCGCGCTTCATCCAGTAGCTCATCGCATGAGCCACAGACTCAGTGGTCTTCAACACCACATTGCCTACAAAGCCGTCGCATACAACCACGTCAGTACGGCCCTGGAAAAGATCATGCCCTTCCACATTGCCGCGGAACTCGATCGTATCGACCTTCTTGAGGAGACCGAAAGCCTCCTTCGTAAGCTCGTTGCCCTTGCAGTCCTCAGTGCCGATGGACAACAACCCCACCAATGGCGTGGTGCGGTTGAGAACCGCATGGGAATACGCACTTCCCATGATCGCAAACTGGGCAAGCCATTCAGGATGGCAGTCCATGTTCGCACCTGCATCAAGCAGAAGAAGCGGCCTGCGCGGCAGACGCGTCGGCAACACGGTGGCAATCGCAGGACGCTGAACACCGCGGATACGGCCCAGCGTCAGAATCGAGCTTGTGGAAACCGCACCGGAATTGCCGGCGGAAACGAAACAATCCGCCTTCCCCTCCTTGACAAGACGCATCGCCACATTGATTGAGCAATCCTTCTTGTGGCGAACCGCATCAACCGGCGCCTCGTCCATGCCCGCAATATCCGGCGCATGGACAATCTCAAGCCTGCCATCGGCAAGCGCCGCCTTGACCTTGGTCATAAGCGACGGCTCGAACTTGAGGAACTCCGCCTCTATCTGCTCCTTGCGCCCGACGAGGAAAACCTTGAGGTTCTCCATCTCCGCAACAGCCTTGACGCCGCCCAGGACAATCTCGCCCGGAGCCTTGTCTCCACCCATTGCATCAAGCGCAATTCGCGTCATGAGAAACACCCCTTGGAAGGGAAATCGTTACTTGGCGCTGACGCTGAGAACCTTGCGGCCATTGTAGGTGCCGCACTGAGGGCATACATGATGCGCCTGCTTCATCCCACCGCACACAGGGCAGGACTGAACCGAAGCGAGAATCGCCTTCTCCAGCTGAGCAACACGCTGACGCTTGCGCATCTTAGACTTTTTATGTTTTGGCGAGGCCATTTCTGTTTATCCTTTCTTTAAGTCATCCAAAGCGTCCCAACGGGAATCAGGCGCTTCCGTCTCCGTTTTTTCGATTCCCGGACAATCTTCGCGACAAACCGGGTAAGTCGGTAAGTCGAGTAATATACACTCTCTCAGTTCCGTTGTCAATTCCACAAATTCAGTTTTTTCATTAACTGCAAAACTTGCCGCAAAATCATGTATTTTTACAGTAAAATCGAAGTCCTCTCCACATCTCGAACATGCCGCCTCGAAGTCCTGCTCCAATTTTCCCCGAACCAGCAACTCTGTTCCGACCAAAATAACGCCTAATTCGTAGCGAAGCCCCGCAAACGGCTTGAGGAATTCATCCTCCAATCCGTAGATGGAATCATCAAGCGTACCGGACAGTTCAATCCCTTCATCCGTCACTTCGGAAAGATATACGTTTAACTCCGTATCCACTTCAGACTCCCTTCATCCGCGCAAGGACGGCCGGCGTGACCATGGACGAAACATCGCCGTTGTAGCGCATGATCTCCCGCACGGTCGATGCGGTGACATACGCAAGATTCTCGCTCGGCATCATGAACAGCGTCTCAATCTCCGGAGCCATCTTGCGGTTCGTGAGAGCCATCTGGAACTCGTACTCGAAATCGGAATAGACCCGCACGCCGCGAATGACGGTATTGACCCCATGCGTACGGCAGAACTCGACGAGAAGCGTATCAAGGCGCTCGACAACGACGTTGGTCAAACCGGCCTTCTCTACATCCTCACGGATCATCGCCATGCGCACATCGCAGTCGAACATCGCGCCCTGCTTGGAACTCGTTCCGGCGACCGCCACGATCAGCCTGTCGTAAAGGGCCGCGGCCCGCTTGACAAGGTCGAAATGACCTAACGTCATCGGGTCGAAAGTTCCAGGATATACCGCTATTCTTTCCATGTGTAAACGGCGTGAATTATAGCATAAACTGTTTTCAAACTCATCTGGATTATTATGGGCGCCAGATATTTACAGAGTGTCTTTTCTATTTGACAAACTGGGTTATGCGGTTCACAATCAGCGATATTGTGTCATGTACGTCCGATTGCGGCAAGAATATCCTGAGCACCGTCATTCAATTCTGCGCAGAAGACTCAGGCAACGTAAGATAGTCGGCCCAATGTTGCGGCCTTCCCGCCATTATCGGCAGAAAAGCGCGCTGCATGACGAGACGGCTGAAGCCGAACAGAAATTCCGGTCAATATGAAACTTCTGACAATCGCTTCCCAGGGAGGTTGATCAGACCACTGCCACTGCCGCCCTCGTATTGTGGCGGCACAGCCGAACAGCCTTGTTTTCATTTATCCGTTAAGCATCATCACTCCACATACACACCACTTCTCGCCCTCTTACGCCAACATCTTCACCATCCGCCCCATCCACAAAGATTTCGTCCGCACCGTAATCTTTAGTTTATATTTCGCCTTCCACGCCTCCAGCATGTTGCAATCCTCTATTGAGTTTGGATCGGTGAGCTTCACCATCCGCCCTATCAATGCACTCTGTCTTCTTGCACCCTCCCCGACAGGCTTAATCACCTCAAGATAAATGGCCCTTGCCCTCAGCAAAGCCACTTCATCCAGCACATCCTTCATCTCGTAGCATACACCATTTTTCGCCACGTCCACCCACCCCGTTGTATTCCCACTCGCAACAACCCCTATTTCTCTCTTCACGCCATCATTCTCGTCACACGCCGCTTCATTTAAGATTTCATCCGTACCATAATCTTGATTTACCATTGCTGTGGTTTGTTCTTCATTTCCCATATCCAAAATGACGGAAAGAGGCATGGGATCCTGCAATTCTATAAGCTGACGCATGCGTTTTGCCGCCGCTTTATAAGCCATCACCCGTGAATATACCGTATAAAGTGCAGGTATCTCCATTTGAAGCCAGCCCTTAATGCCTGATCTGCGGCCGATTATCATCCCGCCGTCATCCCGCACAAGAGTATTATCGACATAGCACTCCAAATCCTCCATGAGGCTGCCGAAACGCAAAAGAGCTTCATTGGATTCCTTCACCTTCTTCCAGGCCTCCAATATCTCCTCGCGCGTGGGACACGCATTACGCGTGCTGCGCCGGCGTATCTTGCGCCGCTCATCGGTCAACAACTGTCGGCGATGCTTCTCCTGTTCGTAGTAGTATGGCCTTGCAATATCATGCTTTATGCGATCAATGATTCTGGTGAGCTCTTTACGCAGAATAACCGTCCCGAACCACGCGATTTCAAAAAACATGATGAAAAGCACCGCATGCCGCGCAGGACGGAAAGAATTGAGTATTCCTTCCCCTTCCTCAAGCGAAATATTATTTTTGCGGCAGAACGACGCCAGACCTTCTGTCATTTCACATAAATCGCCGAACGCCCTGTGCCTTGCGATCGCACGAAGTCGTTTGGATTCGGCTCTTTTGCTGCGCTTGGCGTAGATTTCACGCGCCACAGGCTCGTATTTAGCGCGCCATTCGTCAAACTTGCGCTTCGCCTCCGCCTCGGCCTTGTCGACGAGGGAATTTGCAATCGCCTCCTTCGGCATATTTCGCCTCGGACATTTCTGCAAAACCGACTTTTCCGCTCTCTTATCCATAATCATTTCTCCCCAGAAAGGAAAACACCAGAACTATACCACACGCCCGACGCAAAGTCAAGATTATGGAGCGGACGAAATCTTGATATTTTAAAGGGGCGGCAAAGCGACAAGGTTCCTTAACCCGACTTTCTACGTTCAAATGAAAAAAAAACCTGGATTTCCTGGGGGGCACTACACCCGCGTTTTTATGTTGCGGATGGACACTCAGATATCTTGAGTGGCGGTTGGTCGGGGAGTGTCAACCCCAAGCGATTCAAAAGCATGAATACTTCATCTTTTGGCTCAACATATTGAGAGAGTGCCGCGACTCTTCCATCGACTGTCGACATAACGATATCGACCACTTCGATTTTTAAGTTATCTCAAAAAAACAAGTAATTATCGTACAAAAATATATGTCCACAGATTGCGTTTCAAAAATCCTCGTCATTGCGCTACAGGAGCCCCGATCACGACAGGAATATCCCGTACTCCTTCATTCAATTCTGCGCAGAGGCCTCCGGCGGCGGAAGCGAGTCGATTAAAGATTGCGGCATCTCCACAATTATCTACAGAAAAACGCACTACGTGCCGAAATGGCTGAAGTCGGACCGAAATACCGGTCAATATGGAACTTTCAGCATCCATTCCAGTACGTACTCGCCACTCATCCACTGAAAATGCGCGAAAATTAAAACCCTTGTCAGGCAGATGACGATCTGACGGTCTCCACTGAAAAGGTTCGACAAATCGACACAGATACATACATGGATTTCCGAGGAATACGTTACGGTCACAAGAATTATCTTTCGACCTGATGCTTGTGTCAGGCAGCGCAATAGCCCCTCGCGCATTGGAAGCAAATACATTTCTCTCGATTCTTTCCCCGCTCGTCTCAACCAATCGTCCGCCCACCTTCCGGTTGGTAACCGTCCGCATAAAAACTCCGAAACCCGAATTGTTTATAAGAAGATTCCCATTCACGGACAAATCGGACGCGTCATGCGCATAAATGCCGTGTCCGGAATAAGACTCCCCCACACTTCGTGAATTGGCTATCACATTACCGGTGATTTCAGCGACGCCAAATCCGTATTCCATCATAACTCCGCTCATCAGATTGTCATGTATAAGATTTCCGGAAATGCGTGCCCCCGCATATCCTGTATCCAGCCAAATGCCGTGTCCCTCATTCCAACGCACAACATTCCGCTCTACGATTACATCCGCAAGATGAAACTTCATTCCCGCCCATTCCTCCCATTCAGCGCCATCCTCACCAGAGGCCCATCCGCCCGTATTGTTAAACTCGACCGTATTATCGAAAACGCGGCATCCTGAAACTTTCCATCCCGCAATCCCACACAATCCATTGCGGGCAATCAAACACTTCCGAACGACATGTCCCGAAGAATGAAAATGGCGGCGATCCCCATCAATCGTTTCACAGTCTAAATCATTCAGATAAAACGCTTCCGATCCGACATCAAGTCCAATCGTCTTCGATTCCATAATCCGCAACCTATCAAATACCCAATTTCTTCCGCTACGGCAAGAAACCATCCCGGCCTGCGGAAATGGGCCTCTCGCTGCGGCACGGCGAAAAACAAACCCCCGCACAGTTATATCGGCGAGGCCTCGCCGCAACGGAGAAAAAACACGCGGACGAACAGTCCATTCGATCGCACTGAGACTTTGCTCATCCGCGTATTCACCGATGTTCACCAGAATACGTCGGCCATCGAAAGACACAAGCCATGTACAGACTCGAGACTTCAATTCGCGCTCGGAACGAACTTCCGTCAATTCACGTTCCCCAAGAAAGAGCTGTCCAAGTGTCAGCGGCCACGGATGCTCAAGCTCTTTCGTCTGCACTGGACGTGCCGGCCGCCTATCCGGTGCAGGACCTGTATTCATGCACGTTAAATACGGATTAAAACCTTGTGCAAATACCGATTCATCAATATCCGATTCATACACTCCCTTCCCATATCCAGTCGCTCTATGCCATCTGTTCGTCCATAGGTCACTTCCTCGAACCTCCACTTTCTCATTCGGATAGGCCTCGTAGACAATACGCTGTCCGTTGCCGCCGCCTCTCGCCGGACGCACCCATTCTCTGTATATTCCACCCCGCACCCGCACAATATCGCCGGGACCGGCAATCTGCGCTGCCGCATTGATAGTTCTGAACACGCCCTTCCCAGCTGCGGCGGACCGGTCATCCGCATTCGGATCGCATCCGTCCACCATCAAGATGCCTCCATGCACCGTTCTGCATATGCAGAAAATAAATGTCGCTATGACCGAAAGAATCCGCAATCCGATGGAATCAATCATCGTTCAACCTCAAAAAGTTTTGTATCGGGAGACGCAAAATCCACCGCAAACGCATCCGTGTCACGCGAAACAATACAGCCATCAAGTACGGATACGACAACTCGAGCCTTATACGGAAGACGAATGGTTTTTCTTCCGCCCTTCGCGACATTGATCGAAAACAGCCGACTGTTCGCAAACACCCCTACATTGTCGTCAATGTAGCTATGCGACCCTGCCGCATCAAGAATCGAACGAAGCGTTTCAGCCGTGGCCTGATCATATTCACAGGCATAAACCGACCGGTACGTCGGATATACGACCGTGTTTATTCCCGGCGACCGAAACTCCGTTCCGGTCAATTTTTTCACGCGCGACGGATCAAGCGTCCGACCGTCGGTGATACCGGGCGCATAGAACCATACGACCGTACGCCCGTTCTTCATGACATGATTGCGGATAAGCGATTCACGTTGCGCGTCTATAAATACCGACGCGGGGAACACCACTACCTTGTATCGGTCCAGATCAATCTTTGAAAGATCGGAAAACGAATGGAAATCTACAGGTCGACCAGTCAGAGAAATTGCGTTCCTGAATTTCTCCGCAGATTTGAACGGCAGTTTGGACCGTTCATTGAAATAATACATGCTCTCCGGATCTGCGACATACAATACATCAGCCGCGGACGGAGAAACATCGTCAACATATCGACACGCGACTTTTTCAAGATTCGTGATTTCATCAAGCAGCGCCTTTTCTCTGAACCAACCGCCCCACATATCAAACCACCATCGTGACGAATGATTGACAATCGAGAACGCCCCTTCGCGCATACACCCCGCGATATCATCGGCGGTATTAAACCAATGCGAAGACTTTCCCATCGTGCAGGTACTTGTACGGTGGTCGATTTCATGCATAAACTGTTTTCCGTGCAGAAACGCCGTCGAATACAGCAGCTGCGATCCGCCGGCATCTCCGTTAGCCCGACTACTGTAACTCCCGGGAGCTATGACGTAATCGATATCGGGAGACGCAAAAACCTTCTCATACGCCAGATGCCCGAATGAACACATCCGCCATTCGGAAACAAAATAATATCCAAAGAAAACTCCGATATCCTTCCGCTTCGGGATGAGCCGCCGCGCATGACCGGCAAAGTCGCAGATCGCATCGGCGATCAGCCAGTTATGAAAACGCCAATAATCAATTTTGACACGTTCCTTCGCGGGATCATATAACACACCTTCAAACGAAGCTCCGAAAAGACTCTCCCAAGAAGGCGGCACACCTGAATGCGACAGCCCGTTTTTCCTACACCACCGGCGCCATGCCTCGTTTTTCTCGTATGAAGTGATCATGTTGTAATACTCATACCATTCAGACGTGCCGCCGCCGCTGAGGATATATCCGGATATCCTGTCGCCGTATTTCTTTTCGGCATACGCGACAAACGCCTCGACATAGGCTTTCGTCGACTCGCGCCAGCGTTCCCGTGCGCAGAGATGGGAAATGGCCGAAAACGAATCCATACCCTGACTGCGCGCCATCCAGTACGGCGTGTTGTAGTCGATCATGCAGATGAAATCCGCCTTTGGATTTGCCCGTACAAGATCATCAACCTGCCTGTCAAGAGCAGTGAAATCGTAACGGTCTTTCCCATGCCAAACAGGCGGATACTTACAATATTCAAATCCGGCAGAATTGATCGTGTTGGCCGCGAAAAAACAGCGTGTGTCCACGCCCATTTTTCCAAACGTAGCCGTCATTTCCAATTCCGGCCAGAAGGAACGGTAACAGACACGCCGTTTCTTATGCACGGCTCCGAAAGACGAATCGGCAAAACATACACCCGATGACGATACTACGCATACCCAAAGCAGCAAATGCGAAAACTTAAACAATTTTACAGCCATTGACTCCTTATCCTTTCACGTTCATTGCCAGGGAAGCGCAAGACTTACGCCGGAGGCCACCCCCGGTTGTCCGCCTCCCAGAAATATAATTGACGGCTCTTGCGGAATAAAAGACGTTCCGTCCTCCCGAAAAACGAGTAGAGCATCATCCGGAATCATGAACGACACCCGCGTCGATTCTCCTGCCGCCAACGAGACACGCCGAAATCCGGCCAGACGACACACCCTGCGATCACCCGCGCCGGAAGGAGAACGGACATACAACTGGACGATTTCATCTCCTGCACGCGTCGAATCGTTTCTGACACGCACCGAAACCTCCCGTCCGGCAACCTTGCCGTCGGAATACGAGAACGATGAATAACTTAGACCGTATCCGAATGGATACTGCGGAATATGTTTATTGTAAAGATAGGTACGCCCCGGCAGCGAGTAATCCCGGATGTCCGGAAGAACCTCGTAAGAATCCGGAATCGTAAAGGGAAGACATCCGGACGGATTGCACTCTCCGAAAAGAACACGCGCAATCGCCCTGCCACCCTCTTCGCCAGGATACCACGCAAGCAAAACCGCATCGACCGATTCGGCAATCTCCCGGCAGTTTATCGGACTTCCACCGAAAACGACTGCGATCAGCGGACGGTCACCGCACACTGAGCGCAACGATTTCAGATATTCCAATTGACGACCAGGCAGTGAAAACTTGACACGATCACCATTGCCATTTCCCGCCAGATCAGCCTCCTCCCCTTCAAGTGCAGGCGAATAACCCACGCAAGCGATAACAACATCGGCCTTTTTCCCCTCAAAAGCCACTGTTCCAACGGACGGATTCCGTATACCCGTCAGCTCACATCCTTCCGCATCATGACAAACCTTCACGCCAGCTCCAGCCACTTCACAAACGCCACCCACAACCGTCATCATCCGCGAACTGTATCCGTGGTAATTGCCCATAAGAACGGTTTCATCTGTAGACAAAGGTCCACCGATCATAATAAAGCGAATTTCCTCCTTGCGCAACGGCAACACATTCCGCCGATTTTCCAAAAGCACAATCGACTTCTCGGCGCTTTCGAGCGCAAGTGCGCGGTGAGCGGATGCAGCAACAGATTCCGCTCCCAATGAATCGTATGCGCTTTTCTGCCCTGGAAGAATTCCAAGCCGGGCACGAATCTCAAAAAGACGCCGCACACTTTCGTTCAAACGGGCTTCAGAGACAAGTCCACGACGAACTGCTTCAACAAGATTAGTGTAGTCGCGCCCTGCACAGAGATCGACACCGGCATTCATAGCCGCCGCCACGGTCTCGACGCGCGAAGTCGCATAACGATGATCGTCGAACAGCGCCTCTACAGCACCGAAATCACTGGAAACATAACCGTCATGCCCCCAATTTCGACGGAGCAGTCCTTCGATAAACTCCTTTGAGGCTGTTGCCGGAGCTCCATTTATACGGTTATAGCTTGTCATCACATCCGCAACCTTCGCATCTGAAACCAGCTGACGAAACGCCGGCAGATAATATTCATTCAAGTCACGAATTGCCGCCACGGCGTTGAAGGTGCGACGACCGGGTTCCGGTCCTGAATGCACGAGAAAGTGCTTGGCGCATGCCGCCGTCAGCAAGCGATTTGGGTCATCACCCTGCAACCCCTTGACGAAAGCGCATCCCAAAGTACCCGACAAAAACGGATCTTCTCCGAATGTTTCCTGTCCGCGCCCCCATCTCGGATCACGGAACATATTGACGTTCGGACTCCAGATTGTGAGTCCGCAATAACGGTCAACAAATCCTTTCTTCCTAAAGAGATTGAATTTAGCACGAGCTTCAATTCCGACCGCTCTCCCAATACGACGTTCGAGATCGGCATCAAATGATGCCGCTCGCCCGATGGACTGCGGAAACACAGTAGCAAGTCCAGCACGTGCGACACCGTGCAAGCCTTCATTCCACCATGCATACGCGGGAATCCCGAGCCGAGCAATAGCAGGGGAATCATCCATAGTCTGCGAAACCCTCTCTTCGAGGGTCATTTGTGAAATTAACCTATCCGCCAATTGCCGTGGTGTAATCGTAGCAAAAAGCAATGATGCAATACACAATATCATACCGTAGTTTCTTTCCTGTTATCTTACGGCTATTACCATACCCCCCTTGAGGCGATGCACTTCAAAACGGATGAAATCTATGCCAAGCACGTCAGAGGAAGAATCCGAATCCCCGGTGGACAGTCTCAGCACGTTAGCCGTATCCAACATCCCTGGATCGATCCGCAGATTAACAGTGTTGGATTTCTGCAAATCGGCGCTATAAATGGTCACTCCGTTCAGTGTCAGCGTCACGGGCAGGTTGTAATATGTGTGATTGAATCCCAGGCTCAGATTGTAGGAACAGTTTTCAGCCATTGCCGACGAAAGCGGAAAATAGACGTCAAGCGACTTGTTGCGATTCAGATTCGCAGTCATCGCCGATGACGAACATCCAGCCGGCCATACCGTATTGCGTCCGGTCCAGGTGAACTCCGCACAGTCGCCATCCGCCATTCCCAGCTGCCACGAGCCTCCCAATTCGACAAAATCCAATGCCAGCTCAGAGGACATATCCCCGCATCGCACAAGCGTGATTTCAGCTTTGCCAGTTTCACGATTGATACACGTGTTCCATGTCGACGTCGGGATCATCAAAGTCCCGCCGTTTTTCCCCTTCAATGAAAATGTTCCGATCGGAACACCGTTCAACTTTGCCGACATCAGTTCCTCGGATAGAGCTTCTCGCGCAGGCATCACTCGCAACACTCTCTTTAAAGCTATGGCATTCGTCGGAACATTAAACACAACCCCGACAGACGGATTCTCTGCTGTCAGAGTTTTCTGAAAACGGGCATATGTCATCGTCTCCGGGTCAAAGATTGCCGCCGGATCTGAATCAGAAAATTCCGCGGATGTTCCATTTTCCATGCCAACGCTCCACAACGGACCGTTTCCGGCAAAAAGCACATTTATCTCCCTCTCGGAAAGTGCGCGGTTCCAGATTTTAATTTCATCGACCTTACCCCTGAAATTTCCAAGCAGACCTGTCGCAGCATTTGTGGAAACATTCTGTGCGGCCGTATACTCTCCCGATCTGAAAAGCATGGAAGTACGGTTCTCCAAAGTCCGCATCTTGATCGAGCCTTCGATAAACGCTTTAGCGTGATATATTTTCGGAACATTGCCGACTGACTTGTAGAAATCGATGTATGTCCGTGACTCTTCTGGAACGCTTTTGAGCGTAACAGCGAAGGTATACCATGTGTCGTCATCATAAAAATCCATATAGTCGCCGACAATCTTCCCAGCAACAAGGTTTTCAGGGGCGACAACATTACTACTGCTCGCCGTCACTCCTGAACGTCCGACCTCAACACGGGCCCATGCGTTTCCGGACAAGCCTCCGTATGGAGCCAGAATGATGTACCAACCGGAAGAGACAGTGTAATTGAAGGCGTTATCATAGAGTCTAACCGAATAATTGTAACCATTTGGAACAGGAGCCTGCCTGCCCTCCCATTTGAAGCGGATGAAAAAAGTCGCGTCGTTCGTCGGAACGGCTTCTTTCTCGAGAATACGTACGCCTTGAGCATAGGATACGAGTTTCCGCTCACCAGATGCATCGACAATCCAGTTCGTCGGCTGAGTCAGGTACAGGCACGGTGTGTCCTTGCGTATGGTTCCCCTTACACTTTCAGGAACATCCTCATATGTAAACTGCGGACCAAAACCTTCCGCATTCAAAAAGGAAACTCCAGACGGTTCATCACAGGCGACAAGATTCTTAAACTGATCTGGAGTTGCAGAACCGACCGGCACACCATTGGATTGATAGCGCCACCAGAACGCCACATTTCTGTCAACATCTCCGCAGGCAGACAATGCGCACAGCAAGACTGTCATCAACCATACACATTTCATTTTTTCACTCCTTTGCTTTTCATGTCCGCTATGATATCACCCTTACTCTACCGAAAGAATACCGTTTGCGAATTTTTTAGCATACCAATTGCGAAAATGCTATAATGTGCCGCATACGCAACCAAATAAAAGAACCGTATTCCTGTACAGATAGACGCGATTGCGACATGAACACATTGCTGTATTTCAAATCAAGGCTGAAAACAAGCACTCCAGGAAAACTGCTCGGCGTGCGCGAACATGCGAACGCAAAAGGATGGCATGTACAGGTAGTCGAAGTGCCGCCGACAAAAAAAGCGGTGAACGAACTTGCCGCATTTTGGAATCCGATCGGAGCAGTAATAGACTGCGGAGGCGGCGAATACGGTGTACATGAAAACAATTTCGGCAGTATCCCCGCCGTATTTCTCGACTGCAATCCCGACGACTTCAACTGCAATGTAAACATGGTTTGCCACGATTCAACGGCGACCGGCACTCTTGCGGCAAAGGAACTGATGGTTCTCGGAAGAACTCACTTCGCATATGTTCCGTTCCCCGGATCATTCCGATGGTGCAGCGAACGTTACACCGCATTCAAAAAAGCGCTCGCGATAAACGGATTTAACTGTTCACTGTTTTCTCATGCCGACAAAACATTCACGCTCCGTCGTCAGCGCCGTCTGACGGAATTTCTCCTGCAATTACCTAAACCATGTTCAATTTTTGCGGCAAACGACCGTACTGCGGAGGAAATTTCCGCAGCGGCAACCTTTTCAGATTTGTCAATCCCGGGAGATATAGCCTTGCTTGGCGCCGACAACTTTCTTGAAATATGCGAAAACACAGCACCCAACCTAAGCAGTATCGAACCTGATTTCCGACAGGGAGGCATTCTTTCCGCACTGCTGCTCGAGAGTGTCATCCATTCGAAAAACACCGCGAAGACTCAATGTCTTACATTCGGTCCGCTGCAAACCATCCGTCGCAGATCAACAACGACAGTTTCATCGAACAAAACCGTCACTGATGCACTTGCACTTATTTCCGACATGGCATGCGGCGGATTGACGGCGGCAGACGTTGTCAAACTCTTCAACTGTTCCAGAAGAGCGGCTGAAATCCAGTTCAGAAAGGCAACCGGCAAAAGTATTCTTAACGTAATCCACGAAACGCGACTTGAACGGACAAAGGTTCTGCTTACAAACCCCTATCAGCAATTGAAGTCCATGTCCGACTTCTGCGGTTTCAAAAGTCAAAATTCCCTTCGCCGATTTTTCCGCAAGCAGACCGGCATGACACTCTCTAGCTGGCAGAAGTCTATAGCGTCGAAATCATCGATGCGAGGCGGACGAACCGCAAACGCTAAAAAGGATCGGCCTCCCAGATAACAAGCTTCAGAAAAGCGTCATCTGCCCTGGAATGTCGGAGAGCTTCTTGCGCGGGCGGCGCACGATCTTCTGCGCATCGACGTCAAGGTCGTTCGCTTCAAGATTCGCGAGTATCCGCCCCGCACGGTCCACCACCGCCTTCGGCAGACCAGCCATCGCCGCGACATGGATGCCGAACGACTTTTCCGCCACGCCCGGCACGATACGGCGCAAAAACACAATCCTCTCCCCATCCTGCTTGACGCGGACGGTCCAGTTCTTGACCCCGGAAAATCTGTCCGCAAGGTCGGTCAGTTCATGGTAGTGCGTAGCAAACAGGGTTTTCGCCTTTACCTGCGGATTCTCGTGCAGATACTCCGCCACACTCCACGCGATGGAGATTCCGTCAAACGTCGATGTGCCGCGTCCGATCTCATCCAGCACAATAAGCGACCGGGGCGTCGCATTGTTCAGTATGTTCGCCGCCTCCTGCATCTCCACGAGGAATGTCGAGCGCCCACGCGAGAAATCGTCGCCAGCACCGATACGGGTGAAGATGCGGTCGAGCGAACCGATTCGCATCCTTGCGGCGGGAACGAACGATCCCGCCTGCGCCATGGCGGCTATCGTCGCAACCTGACGGATGTAGGTGGATTTGCCGGCCATGTTAGGACCGGTGATGAGCATTATCTGATCGCTGGTGCAGTTCAGCGAAGTTGAGTTGGGGACGAACGGCTCGGCATCAGGAAGCTGCTCGATGATCGGGTGGCGGCCATCCTCAATCTCCAGCACATCCGAATCATCGACCTCCGGGCGCACATATCCGGCCGCAAGCGCGCGGTCCGCAAAGGACAGCACCGCATCCAACTCGCCTATCGCAACGGCGGTCCGCTGCACAGCGGCCGTCCGTTCCGCAATCCGGGCGACAATCCCCTTGAACAGTTCCTGCTCGAGCGCACAGGACTTGTCCTGAGCGCCTACGACCTTCTGCTCGTACTGCTTGAGTTCGGGCGTAATGAAGCGTTCGCCGGTGGTAAGTGTCTGGCGGCGCTCGTACTCCGGCGGAGCCTGATGCACAAACGTCTTGGATATCTCAATGTAGAAGCCGAACACGGAATTGCGGCGCACCTTGAGAGTCTTGATGCCTGTACGCTCAATCTCGCGCGACTGATATTCCGCGATCCAGCGATGCCCTTCAGCGGCGAGATTGCGCAGTTCATCAAGCTCCGGGCTGTAGCCTGGAGCGATCAGGTTGCCTTCTGAGAGGATGATGTTGGGCTCTTCGGTGATGCCGCGGTCTATCAGATCGACAATCTCCGTTTCCGGCATAAGGCGTGACCGGATATCCGACAGCGCCGCGCATGCAGACTCTAACGAGTCCTTCAGGTCCGGAACAGGACGCAACGACGCCGCAAGCGCCTTCAAGTCACGTGCGTTCGCCCGGCCCGAATCGACCTTTGCGATAAGGCGTTCAAGATCCCTTACACCATCAAGCCTGGACTGAAGAATCGACAGCGTGGTGCGATCCCTCACGAATGCCTCTACGGCGTCAAGACGTGCATTGATCTCCTCCTGACGGCTGAGTGGCTGACGCAGCCACGCCGCCAGACGACGCGCTCCCATGGGGGTCTTCGTCGCATTGAGAGCACCGAAGAGCGATGCCTCGCGCGTAACGCCATCGCCGGGCAGAAGCGCCAGATGCCGTATCGTTCCCGCATCCAGGGCAAGCGAATCCGACGACTCCCGCAGACGTACGGAACGGATGTGGTCGACCGCATGGTGAAGCGTGGTGTGCACATAATAGAGCAGAGCTCCCGCCGCGGAGACAAGCGCCCCCTTCCCTTCCAATCCAAAACCGTCAAGCGATGCCACATTGAAATGCCGCCTCAGTTCTTCGGTTGCGGCGTCAAGCGAAAACGTCCAGCGGTTGGAGTCGTCCGGACGCAAGATTTCGGCGGGACGGTAGCGTGCCAGAGCATCGTCAAGCTGAAGCTCCGTCCCAAACCCCTCCACGAAAAATTCACCTGTGGACAGATCGAGAACCGCAATGCCAAGCCCCGACACCGCCGCAATGTAGTTGTTGGAGCAATCTTCAAGCAAACCGTCTTCCGTAACCGTGCCGGGGGTGATAATTCTGGTCACCTCGCGCCTGACAAGCCCCTTCACGGTTTTCGGATCTTCGATCTGATCGCACAACGCCGCCGTCATTCCGGCACGTATGAGTTTCGATAGATGGTTGTTGAGAGCGTGATGGGGGACTCCGCACATCGGCATGTTTCCACGACGGGTGAGAGTCGCCCCCAGAACAGGCGAGGCAACGACGGCGTCCTCGCCGAACATTTCGTAGAAATCGCCCAGACGGAACATCAGTATCGCGCCCTTTGGTATCTCCGACTTGATCCGGAGATACTGGCGCATCATTGGTGTTAGTTCTTCTGCCATTTTTCCAAAGAGTATCCTATCATCTACCAGTCGACACCGAGAAAGAATGGGTGCCGCACGAAAGCTTCCTGTCAGGAGAGTCCGGCAGACGCAAAGTGGCTGTTGAGTTAGCCGGCACCGTCACCTGCACATGGACTGTTCCACCCTCTCGACGCCATTTGACGGAGATACGCCCATACATGCTCATTACGCTTGCAGACACATGATTGAGCTGTGGGATGAAATCAGGCGCAATGAGAAACTCCTTGAATGCGCAGACCTCTGGATCAGGCGTAGCCGCAGTGCCTCCATCAGGCAACCGTATGCCGGCGAGCCACTGATACGCCCAGCAGACAAAGTCGCCAAACATGATGTGGTTGCGCGAAGCGCCATCCTCCCAGTCTTCCCAAAGCGCCGTACCGCCCTTTCTCTGCCATGCGGCAGGCGACGGCTCTTCCGGATGGACAATCATGGCATAAGCGATATCGCTTCTTCCAGCCTCGCTCAACGCGCGAAGAGAATGCTTCATGCCCAGAACCCCCATCTGCGTCTTGCCGCCTGTTTTTTCAAACGAAGCGACAAGCTGCGCCCGTGCGGCGGCAAGATACTCTCCGGGAACGACCCCAAACGACAACGCCATGCCCTGCGCGGTCTGCCCACCGTTATCATACACGCCAGACGTTTTCATCAGCTTTGCGTTTATGGAAGCTTTCGTTGCCGCAGCACCGGCGGCGAAGCGTTCCGCGTCATCCTTGAATCCCTTAAGCCCGGCAATTTTCGCAGCAATCTCCTGCGCCTGCATATAGTAGCATGACGAAGTTAAAAGGGTTGATGGCATTGCCTTTGGATCCGCCGGCACCCAATCCCCAAGACCATGCTTTACAAGGCCATCCGTCGCTTTTGTCGCAGTGTAGGCCAGATAGCGCACAAGCGCAGGATATATCTCGTCGAGAACACGGCGGTTTCCGCGATAGATGTAGAGGTTCCATGCAATCACGGGCAATGCTGAATCCCATGCGGGACCATTTCCCCACGCAAACCCCCACCCTGCCGAGGGAACTATCCCGGGGAGGTCTCCTTTTTCATTCTGCGCATCACAGATATCCCGCAACCACTTTTCATATCCGCTTGTGTTTCCATAGCAATACTGGGCAAGCTCACATGCAAAGGACGCATCACCCATCCATCCGTTCTTTTCGCGATGCGGACAATCCGTCGGGAATCCGTCCGTATAGTTTGACCTGAACGCGATATCGGCCATGTCCATCAGGCTGTTGAACACCGGATCGGAACATTCGAACGCCGCTTGACGAGGGAATGCGGTATGAATGAACTTCGCAACAATGTCATCTTTACGCAATTTGGTGCGCAGCCCGCGTATCACCACATACTGAAAACCGTTGTAGGTAAACTTCGGCTCGTACATCTCTACTTCAGAACCGGAACAGACTATTCGGTCGGTCTGAAACCCGGTATCGACGGTACATATGTTTGTGGAGGCGGAAGCGTCGAAATAGCAGTCGATCCGACGACGGTCCGGCCCGGATGCCGGCTTGCGAAGATCCCTGCTGTTTCCAGGTGAAGGCGCCACCGGAGAGAAATCCTTGTTGACACGCTCATCATAGCGAACGGAAACCACGTCCCCCTTATGTGCGCCACGTATCGCCAGACGCACCCAACCGGAAATATTCTTCGGAAATGCGACCACCTGCACGTTCCCGGTGAATGAATGGATGGCAACAGGCCGAAACTCCTCGACAGCTTCTGCCGCATGATGCGACTCGGCAACAAGACGGCCAGATGGTCCTTTCACCACTACGGCAGGTATGACACTTGCACGATAATCGGGAAGAGATCCATCACAAACCCCAATTACCTCACCTTCACGGAAGTCGTCATATCCAATCGGACTCGGCATCTGCCTCCATGTACCGTCAGAAACAACGGTTTCAAATGAACCATCCGCATAAGTAAGTTCAAGTCGTGCAATCATGCATGGAGGAGCTTTCCAGGGCGCCTTCTCAAACCACCAGTGCGACAGTGCCCGCACGCAGTAAAGCCCGTGTCCGACAAGGACGGAAAGCGTATTTTCACCTTTCTTTATCCCATCCTCAATCTGGTACGTAGAATACAGAACCGTTTTGCAGTAGTCTGTCGGAGACGGATCAAGCAATTTGGTACCGATGCGTCGTCCGTTCAATGAAGCCTCATAGTAGCCCAGACCGGTAATATGCAGGTCAGCCTTCACAGGCTTGGCTTTTGCCTTGAAGCTCTTCTCAAAGCAAGGTGTCGGAACCATGCTTCCGGATGAAATCCATTTTGCGCCCCAATCTTCTCTGAGCATCCCCCACTGCCATTTTGCAGGATAGCTCCAATCGCTCTCCCCTTCAGCAGTCCAGGTCTTTACCTGCCAAAAGACACGTTGCGATGGCTCAGGTGTCTTACCGGAGTAGGCTATGCCATATGTTTCACGTCCGCATATCCTACCTGAGTCCCAAAGATCCGCATTGCCGGACAAAAGACGATCTTCCGTGGACGCCGCCCGAATTCTCCATGCGACCTGCCCTTCACCCGACTGCCATGAAAGTCTCGGACGGGCAGTTTCAAGGCCGATCGGATCAGTGCGGTATTCACACTTCAACGACACAGGCCTGCCTCCACCGTAAACGGTAAAGACAACCAATACCGCAAGCATGCCGAAAAGGCCGCGCTTTGCCTCTTTGTCAAAATTCACGCATTCGCCAGATATGGATATTTTCATGGTGCAAATTATACCGCAACCACCCCAATCAGAGCAATAGCATGCGCAAAAGACAATAAATCAAGGGCAAACAGATTTATCGCTGCACGCGACCGGTGCCGTTCCCCGCGGCGAGAGCCTCCACCTCTGAAACGGCAACGAGATTGAAGTCATGCTCTATCGAATGCTTCAAACAGGATGCCGCCACTGCAAAATCGATGGCGGACTGATCACCACGCTTTGTAGCAAGCGCATATACGAGTCCGCCTCCGAACGAATCTCCGCCTCCTACACGGTCCACTATATGCACCTTGTATTCGGGAGAGAAGAACGCCTTGCCGGACTTTGCATCGTAAAGCATACCAGCCCATAGATTGTCGAACGCCGACAGGGACGTACGCAACGTGATTGCAACCTTCTTGCACCCAAAGCGCTCAACCAACTGTTCAGCGACGGATACGTAGCCTTGCTTGTCGAGAGTCCCGTTTTCAACATCCGACCCCTCTCCGACAATGCCAAACACATCCGCAGCATCGGCTTCATTTGCAATGAGTACATCTACATATGGCACAAGTTTCGCCATGCAACGTCCCGCCTCAGCTTTCGACCAGAGTTTTCCGCGGTAGTTGAGGTCGCAACTTACCGTGATCTTGTGTGCTCTGCAATATTCAAGAGCATCAAGGCATATCTCCGGCAGTTCGCCGCCCAACGCTGGCGTGATGCCGGTAAAATGGAACCACTTGACTCCTTTCAATATCTTCGCCCAATCGAAATCGGCACGCTTGGCACTTGCGATTGAACTTCCGGCACGGTCATAGACCACCTTTGACGCCCGCTGGGATGCCCCTTTCTCGACAAAATACAGTCCAAGACGCGGTCCACCCCAGACTATATCCTTCGTATCCACACCGAAATGGCGCACTGCATTTCGCGCGGCCTCGCCAAGGGGATTGGACGGCAGCTTCGTCACAAACGAAGCGTCAAGTCCATAGTTCGCAAGCGAAACCGCAACATTCGCCTCGCCACCGGCATACGTCGCCTCAAATCGTTCCGCCTGTACAAATCGCAGATACCCCTCCGGGTTCAGGCGCATCATGATTTCTCCAAAACAAACCACCTTCATTGCTTTCTCCTTTCTTCAGATGGGGCGTTGAGAACAATGCGCCCTGACATTCTGAACTTAGACATTTACATTTTTAACAAGTTCTCTGGCTGCATCGGCTATCTTATCCCATGCGGCCGATGCAATCCACTCCTTGTTTGTGAGATTGCCGCCAACTCCAACGCCGACACATCCTGCCCGCATGAAGTCAGCCGCATTTTTCACCGACACACCTCCCACGGCAAGAAACGGAATGTGCGAAAGCGGGGCGCGGACGGCCTTCACGTAATCAGGGCCAAGCGATCCCGCCGGAAACAGCTTCACAAAACTCGCTCCCGCCTCCCAGGCTTCAACCGCCTCAGATGGGGTAAAGGCGCCAGGCAGGGCCGCAAGACCGCGCCCGACAGCAGTTCTGATAAGGCATGGCTTTACATTCGGAGTTACAATGTATTCGCCACCGGCATCCTCACACATGGAAAGTTGCTCTTCTGTGAGCACAGTACCCGCACCGACACGCATCTCGTCAGCGAACTCTCTGCGAATTGCCTTGATCGCCGCTGCGGTATCCTTCCACGTGTCTGGAGCTTTCTGGTTGAACGTGACCTCAACAAGCCTTATGCCGCCCTGTCTGTAGGAGTCAGCAAGTTTCAGGCATATATCCGGAGCGAAGCCGCGAACAATGGCGACGACCTTCGTATCCAGCACAATCTTTTCAATCTCTTCTTTCATATCAGACCTTCCCTTCTCGAGCTGCGAACACCGCCATCTGACGTTCTTCCCAGGATGCCGAACTGCGCGGCGTAATCAGCGAAACCGCCACACCAGCAGCAACTGCAATAGCCGTGGATGGAATGGCGGGGCCTCCGAACGCAAGCTTCACCCAATCTGCAAATGCAGGAACAAGCAATACGACAAGCCCGAACATAGTACCCGAAAGGACAGAGGCATATGCACCCTGCCATGTGGAGCGCCGCCAGAAACGTCCGAGCAGCATCGTAACGCCAACCCCGGGCAAGAGCGACCCAACAACTTTCTGGAAATATGCAATCACGTCACCGACGAAAAGTGTGATGACGAACGCGAGCGCGAGCGCAATAATCAGCGCAATGCGACTCGCAAACGCATAGTTCTTCTCAGCTATACGTCGTCCTGTGAGCGAAGGAATCACATCCGTAAGCAGGATCGTCACCCCTGAAATCGCGTCCGAACCTCCCGAACTCATCGTTGCCGACATTCCGCAAATGAGGAACATGAGACCTATCGCAGGACCAAGAACATTTGTCGCCATATAGGAGAATGCATAATCCCCGGATTCGAGCGTATGCCCGTTCTTGACCATGATCGCGTAAGCGCTCATGCCGATAAGTGCGGTAACAAAACTCCATACGAACATCATTCCGCTCTGTCCAAGAAACGCGCGACGAGCCACCCCTTCATCCCTGGAGGTGTATATCCTGGTTCTGTATGTCGGGGTGCCTACCACACCCATCACTGTGGAGAATATGAGCGCCACCGCCGCCAGGAGCCCATAACTGCCAAGTCCATAGAACTCCATTGCGCCCGGCTTGCCCGCCGCCGTGAACGTCTGCACGATAGCGTCATATCCGCCCGCGAGCGGCAATGCCTTGATCGCGATGAAGGAAAATCCGCCGATTATCGCACAGAATTGAATCACATCAGCCTTGACCACCGCGACATATCCGCCGATGAACACATATGCCCCGAATCCGCAGACTGTTATCAGCTTGCACCATGTGGGATCGATTCCAAGTACATATGAAAGGTACTTAGAGCCTCCGTTCACATGGTTTCCGATCCAGATGATTTCAATAACGAACATCATGAATCCCATCAACTGCCGCACCCGTCTATCTCCGCCATAGTAGTATTGAGCCTCTTCACTCATTGTGATGAAGTTCTTGCTGCGGATCGGTACAAACAAGGAAAGCAGCAGCAGTCCAAGTGCGCTTCCAAGACCGAAGATCGCTCCGCCCCAACCATGATTGAATCCGTCCCCGATGGCACCGATCGACGAACCCGTGCCGATAATCGTCGCGCCGAGCGTGCAAAAAATGAGAAAGAGACTCATGTCGCTGCCGCCGGTCAGAAACTTCTCTCCTTCACGCTTACCACGGCTTCCCCAAAAGCCCACACCTATGATAAATATCATCCAAATGATGAACCCGCCCAGAAACAGCGGTATGTATTTTGCATCAAGCATTCTTATTTTCTCTCATTTGAATGGTTTTATATCCGTTTCGTTGCATTTGCAGCCTTACGAGGGGAAAATTCCAACACCTTGACGATTTTTTTGTTGTAGATGTCATGCACTGTCACTTTTAATTTTCCGTTTTCCGTCTTTCCCTCTATGACCGTCTGAAACTGTCCGCGGGCATTGTTCCATCTCCATCCTCCCGCAACAAGATGCGCCCAAGGACGGTCTTCGACGGGAGCATCATAACGATATTTGTGGGTGTGAGCCGTCACAACAAGCTGTACGCCAGCCTTGATGAACAACGGTCCCCACATTTTCGAACAGGCTCTCTGCCAACTTGCAAAATCCGTACGGTAGCGCGGGTCAGTATCGTTTGGATAGATGTCACCGGGGTTGCTTGTCGGATCGGAATCGAACAGCGGTATGTGGCAGAACGCGACAATGTACGGGGCTGACTTTATCTCGGGACGTTCCAGCGCGTCGGCAAGCCATGCGGTCTGAGCGACACGATACGGCTCACTGCAGAAAAGCCCAGCGAACACATCACGGGAATCAAGCTTGTCCTCGGCGGTATCCAACCCTATCAAAGCGATGTCGCCCTGCCGGAAAGCGAAATTTCTCCCAAGATCCCAGTCACGTGAAAGCCGCTCCTCCGGCTGGCGGAACATCACCACCTTCTCCAGTCTGCGGCATGCCATGCCTCGCATGTCATGATTGCCTGGCACGAAGCATACCGGCATCTCCGAAGCATAATCGCGACGTTCGATCGGAGGCGCGAGAAAAATATTGCGAAGGCTTTCGATCGTTTCCTGGGTATTACAGGCGTCACCATTCCAAATTACCACCGCAGGATTCAATTCCGCAACTTTGTCCGTCACCTGGGCGAACTCTTCCCATTTCGCGTGGGTATCGTTGTACACGCAGAAATGAGACCTTGCATCCTCCCCGGACGTGGTGAACGTATAAACCCGCGGATCCTGTTCAACGCCTATGATGCGCATCTTGTATCCGCCGCCGTAGAATATGCGGTCAGCCCCGATGCGGTAGAAATACTTTGTTGACGGTTTGAGACCGGTAAGCCTGACCAACATGACCTTATCGTTCATGTCTGTCACGCGGAATCCTCCGCACTTGACCTTGCGCGCATTCCTCATATCCGCAAATTCCGAATACTCGACGAAACCGTTGGCCATCGCACTCACGGCAAATGCGACACCCATGGAAGTCGGCGCCGGATTCTGGAGCATCGGAGCGGAAATTATCAGTTTTCCGGATGCGGACCGGGAATATCCTGTGTCTATTTCCGCGACAGCTTTGACACTCGCTCCGCCTGAGTGATCTACACTCCTTTGCGACACGCATCCAACACCTGCAACCGATGAGGCAACGGCGGCAAACGACTTTACAAAATCACGTCTGTTCATAATGTCCTCTGGTTATTTCAGGACGGATCGGCCACGCTTTACGAACTGAAGCGGTATTCCCGAGGGATCCCGCATCATGGCACCGTCAAATCCCTGAGCCTTCTCATGAACCACCAATGTGGCGCCCGCCTTCAGCATCCGCTCGATGTCGGCATCAACATCCTCCGAAACAAAGGCGAAATGCAACTGCAAAGGGCTCATCGACCGGTAGTCAGGGGCCTGCGGAGCATCCTTCGCCCGGTAGAGTTCAATGGCGACCTTGCCGGTGGAATCCACGATGAAAGTGGTATGTGTTGCATCCGTTTTCTGCATAGTGACGGAAAAACCGAGATTGTCGCACCACCATTGCGCCGTCGCGACGGGATCCGCCACGTCAATCGCGGTATGTTCAAGCTTGTATCCTGTCGGAGAGGCGCATCCTGCGGCCAGTGCGGCAAACACGATTCCCGCAAGTAATCGGCAACATGCCCAAAGCGGCGAGCGAGGCATGCAATCTGCAACGGATGATTTTTCTGAGGTTTTCATTTCCTTTTCCTTTCCATTTTCATCTTCATTATAGTTGTTTAGACTCGGGAAGCGTTGAATGCAATCATGTCAAACACTCATCTGCCCTTTGATTCTGCCTACGTTCTTGAAATCAATCTTAGAGACATCCATCTCTGCATCCATGAGATTGCAATTGCATTTCTTCTTCCATGCGCCACGCGTAAAATCGGGGATGTCCAGAGCCTTCGAACGATTTCTTGCGCTTCGTTCGGAAAGTTCGCAGATCGCGCACCAGGACGCAAGGTCATACACATCCATGTCGAGAGGGAGCCCTCTCTGCATGCAATATGCCCAACGAAGGTCCATCATGAAGTCCATACCACCATGTCCTCCGGCCTTTTTGACAGTTTCGCCCAGTGCCTTCTGCAACGGATGGCGATATTTCTCCCTGAGCCTCTCCGTGACATTTTTGTCATAGCATGTGTGTGCCGCCTTCTTCGGCCACTTGTCAAGTTCTTCGAGGCACACCTCAAGATGCGGATAACTGCGCATCATCCCTTTTGTCCCGGCAATGAGATTTATACGGGAATATGGACGCGGCGAGGTCACATCGTGCTGAAGCATGATGGTACGGCCAAGCGCGGTGCGGATCGTCGTCACATTCATGTCGGCCATTGCAAAGCGCTGCGCCCTCCCCGGATTGCCGTCAGGGAGAGTTGCTGCGGCAAACGCCTCGTACCCCCGCTGCATTCCATCCACGGAAACGAGATAGTCAAAGCGGTCACCTCGGTTTATGCCCATATCCAAGGCTATAGGTCCCAATCCATGAGTGGGATACTGGTTGCCGCCGTGCTTTTCGTTCCAGTAGTTGCGCCAACGCTTTCCCGGCACCTCTTTCCAGGAGAAATCATTGAATATCTGCCAGCGACGGTCGTGTATGTACGCGCCTTCACCATGGAGAAGATCTCCCAGCATGCCAAGCTTGCAGAGATTGAGCGCCAGCATCTCATACTCGCCATAGCAGCAATTCTCAAGCTGCATGCAGTGCCGTTTTGTCCGTTCGGCGGTTTCCACAAGTTCCCAGCATTCATCTACGGACATCGCGGCGGGAACTTCGATGAGCGTGTGTTTGCCCGCTCTCATTGCATACAGCGAAACCGGCGCATGCGCATTCCACGAAGTACAATTGTACACAACATCCACATCCGGATGGTCACACAGCTTCTTGTACGCCTCTGCGCTCCCGGAATACACCACAGGCCGTTTTCCGGAACGTTCCTCGATGGCTTTTGCACATCTCTCGGCGAACCATGTCCTGATGTCACAAAGCGCGACAATTTCAATGCCCGGAATGAAAGGAAGCCGCCGTGCGGCGCAATACCCGCGTTCCCCCAGACCTACAATGCCAACACGGATTTTATCTATCGGAGCACACCTGAAATTCCGCATCGGCATCCCCTGAACACCGGAGACGCAGGATTGTCCGGCGGCAAACCCGCTCACCACTCCCGACCCCCCGGCCGCCATGGCGATTCCTTTTATGAATTCGCGTCTATTTGAGTTTTGCATGTCACCATCTCCTTACTTTTCCATTGCCACCGCAAGCTGATCCATACCTGCGTAGTTAAAACGAAACGCACTCTCGCCCTTGCAGTCGGTCCAGGAGGCCATCATGAACCCCTTGAGTCTGCTATGGGAAATATGTGCGCGGCAGAACTCCACCACCTTTCCGGCACAGTCGGAATTATCCGTCCTGCCAGACTTCTTAAGTTTGCCCGACATCCAATTCGAGGAACACGGCACCTGGTCAAACCCGGCCCTGTCCAGATCACAGAACAGGCGCAGTTTAGGCTTGAACCACTCCTTCATCTTGTCGATTTCATAGCCCTGTGCATCTTCGTTATAATACCAGTTGCTTTGAAGAACGCTCTTGGGGCATTTCTGGACAAACTCAGGATGCCTCCAGCCGTAGTCACTGAATATCCATGCGCGTGAGCCTGTCTTCTCAACCTCGTTCACAAACCAAAAGAGGTCGTGCCACCACAATTCGTTCTGTCTCAAGATCACAAAAGAGCGCTTGCGCTGATTTTCGGTTTTCTCCTCATCGAAACCAAGATGGATGTAGCGGGGGTGCTCAAATATCTCCGACACATCCTTGATGATATCCGAACAGACGCGGTAATATATCTTCGTGGACACCATACGTCCATATTCCTTGAGCCACTGATGATGGGATGCGGAGAAATTCACTTTCGGGATCGGCTCCAGTCCCATAGCCTTAAGGCGACGGACCTCCGTGTGCATGCGGTCTGCGCTCCAGCTGCCCTTCACTGCGAGTTCCGGATGGCTCGGATACGCAAGAAACTCCCCCAGATCCATCACCACCATGTTGTAGCTGCACTTTACGGCATGATCAATCGTACGCTTCCAGATGTTTTCCGAAAAATATATCGCATCCCGCGTATAGCGTTTGCCGTCGATTCTGGGTTCACCCGGAGCGATCCACTCGCCCCACATGTTCATGCCCATATGAAGAAGCACCGCACGGATATCCTCCGGCTTCTTCGCGAATGCGGGTGGTGAGATGAGGGCCGACGCGGCAACAGCCGATTTAATAAAGTCACGTCTGTTCATGATCCACCGCACTACCTTATCGAAATCTGGAATCCGGGGATGAACGGTTCAAGACCGCCATCAGCACCCACGCGTACGCGGAGCCTGTCGGCGCCGCAGCGTATTTTGGAGATTGAACCGCTTTCAATGCGCAATGTCGCGCCGCTTCCGAGATTGTCCGAAACAAGAAGCGACGCACCTTCTTCGAAGGAGCAGGATACAAGCGTAAGCGTGGAACCATTCCCGAGAACCAACGGGGAATCCGCCTCCTTCACCACAAGTGCGCCGATGCTGTTCACGGTGCCTGACGCGGTCTCCAATCCACCGCCGGCCAACCAGATCGCCGCCCTGGTGTTTTCGCCGGATTCCTGACGTTTGCGGCTTACCTTGAACTGGTCGCTTGCAGCAAGCCGCAAGACACCGTTGCTAACGCATATTTCGTTCGGAAGCGTGACATCCCCCGAGAGCTCCAATGTTCCGGTGCCATTCTTGACAACATGCACATTCCAGTATCCGTTCGCCTCCGTATTAAACGAATGATAATCAACGATATTCCCTGTGACGAAGAAATCCGAGCCGTCAGAAACATCATTTACGTTGAAAGTAAACGTCCTCTCTCCGTCACCGCCCGCAGCCAAGATGACCAGACCACTCTCGCAAATGGATGGAGAATCGCCGGTCACTATCCAGTTAGCACGTTGTGCGTCATTCAGGACTCGTGCCGGCTTGCCCTTGATGTTTGCGCCATCCATAAACGTAACATAGTTCAAATATGTATCGGACTCCGTTGCACTTTCCTCCTCCTCGCGAATTGAGAGCGTCCCGCCAACAAGATCAATCTGATCTGTTGTAGCAGTCTGCAAAGCACCTTTCAGTTTAAGAACGCCATTTGTCATTACACGATATTTCGTCCAACGGGGATTTTGCACATGGCCGGAAAGTGTCAATGAGGCGTATGGATTTACGGTGACGACACTGTTGGAAGGAAATACAGTTGTGTCTACTGACCGCACCGCAAGCGGAGAGCTTTCACTTCCGCCGAATGTCAGGTTTCCGCCATTCACGGCGGTGCTTACAGCAGCATATACCACTCCTCCAGTAGCAAATCGCAGACGCAAATTTTTAATGCCCCTTGATGTTGCCGAATCCGACACCCCGAACCCTCCCAATGTCGTACGAGATGCCGTGGTATATTGTTTGTAGTTGTAAAAATCCAACCCGTATGCAATCGATGGATCATCGACTTTCTTTATATACCAATTCCGATATCTTCCAGTGCGAGCCTCAATGTCGTTTCCATTCTGCTTCAAATCCAGCCCGATGCAATAGATATTGTTTTCATTTTCATCCTGAAACTGTACCGAACCGGCATTACCTGAAATATTCAGATTCACTCCATGCACATAATGCCCTTTATTGGCATCATTATGATAGAAAGCATCCACCTCCACAAGATCCGAAAGATCATGGTTCTTTGCAATCGACGTGTAATAGTTTACTCCTCCGTCATCATATGCGTTAGGCATGTATTCCTCTCTTGCAACCGTAGCACGAGACCGGAATCTCAGGCCAATGTCTTTCACCCCGTGGCTGCCGCTTTCATCGGACGTCGCAAGGCTCCCATATCGTCCCAACAAAGGCGAAGAACCTGCATCCGTGCTGAAATGCTCGAAGTCCATGCCCAAATGAACCTGATCGGCAAAGTAATCGTCTACAAGAACGCCATCCACATAATTTGTGGTAGAAATCTTATAGGTACGATATTTGCTCGTGTACGCTTCCACGTTTTCGCCGTTTTGCCTGAACTCCACAAGCACTCCCGTAACCAACGTGGGAGATGACTGCAACTGGAACTGGCATGTTTTTTCGCCAAAGCGACTACTTACGTGAGTATATTTAAGATTGTATGCCTGTTGTTCATCAAAGAGGTTTTTCCCGAAATGGTATTTCCCGGAAACCGAATCAAGATCGGCAAGGCTGCAGTTTTCCGCGACTACAACCCATTCAGCATCCGGGAGGTATCCGGCTCGAAAATGCGATGCGACTACGGCGTTTGTCACAATAATGTCGCCATTGCCTACTATCGTTTCGCCAATCGAGTCTCCCTCATATACGGAGTATTCGACCGGTGCGGCAGGCTTGCGCATGGCTATGAAACTTATGTTGAATGCTGAACGGGTACCTGCGGTGAGCGGACGTGGCAACACCCGAGGATTTTTCGCATCAACCATTGCGTCAAGGTCCATGCCAAGTTCCACGTCAAGCGGGTTGAGCGAAGCCGCCCTAACAGTATAGGCTATAATGTCGTTTCCGCTTTGCACAAACTTAACTGTGACCGAAGCTGTGTACGGCGTCGGCGTAGATGTGCGCGTTACACCCTGAAACTGCACAGTCGCCGACTCCACCCCATTTTCTGACGACCTGACGATGTTGTATGGTCGCAGAATCTCGTTGTGGAGATCCTGATTTATCTGCCACCGTTGCCCGGAAGACGAACCTTTATTAAAATAGGCGTATGCCGGTTCATAATCCGAAAGCTTCATACCTGTGAACACCGTATCCGGCTTGTCTGGATCCGATGAGAGCACCTCGTTTGAGGCAGCCTCAAAGGTAATGAAATCGTCCGACTGCTGAGCATTTGCAAGCAGCATAGTCATGCTGCAGGCAACGCAAAGACCAAGGTGTATTTTTTTTTTCTTTCACAACACCATTTCTCCTTTCTAATGTTTGGAAACGATTACCATTCGGCAACGGAGCCATCGGCATGACGCCAGACAGGGTTCTTCCAGTTGTGGGGATTCTTATTTTCCTCCATGACAAGCTCTTTGTTCACTTCGACACCGAGACCGGGGCGCTTCGGCAGCTCCACCGTGCCGTCAGTAAACTTGAAGTCATCCTTGTTGGTCACGTAATCGAGAACCGTCTTTCCGACATTGTAGTGGATGCCGATGGACTGCTCCTGGATAACCGCATTGTAGCTGATCGCATCGACGTGTAGGCACGCCGCAAGCGCAATCGGTCCGAGCGGACAGTGCGGAGCGAGCGCCACATCGTACGCCTCCGCCATAGCGGCAATCTTCTTGACTTCTGTAATGCCGCCGGCGTGCGAAAGGTCGGGCTGGATGATATCCACGCCGCCAGAGGCAAGAAGCCTCTTGAAGTCATACTTGGTGAAAAGACGCTCTCCGGTCGCGATCGGCACATTGCATGCGGCGGCGATCTCCTTGAAGTCCTCCATGTGCTCGCAGAGAACAGGCTCTTCGATGAACATCGGGTCAAACTGTTCAAGCTTCTTCGCGAGCACCTTCGCCATTGGCTTGTGGACGCGTCCATGGAAATCTATGGCGATACCGAAGTACTTGCCGCAGGCGTCTCGGATCTCCTGCACACGGGAGAGGACCGCATCCACCTTGTTATAAGTGTCGATCATCTGCAGCTCTTCGGTCGCGTTCATCTTCACCGCGGAGAATCCGGCGTCCATCTTCTCCTTCGCGGCGCGCCCGGTATCGCCGGGACGGTCACCGCCGATCCAGGAATAGACCTTCATCCTGTCGCGGCAACGTCCGCCCATCAGCTCATAGACGGGGGAGTTGAACACCTTGCCCTTGATGTCCCACAGCGCCTGATCGATACCGGAAAGCGCACTCATCAGCACGCCGCCGCCGCGGTAGAATCCGGCACGATAGATTGTGCTCCATATATCCTCGATGCGGGAAGGATCCTTGCCGATGAGATAGTCGTGGTATTCCTCCACGCAAGAGAGAACAGCCTTGGCATGTCCTTCAAGCACAGCCTCGCCCCATCCGGCCAGACCGGTATCAGTTACGATCTCCACAAATCCCCAGCGGGGACGGACAAAATAGACGTTTACCTTATCGATTTTCATAATGATTCCTCATTTATCTTATGTTTTTCAAGAAAATTTCCATTCGGTGAAAATCGGATCACCTTTATTACCGAAACTGTCGCAGGGGCGCACGGAAAAACGGTAGCGGCGGCCACGCGAAGGATCAAGCCTCCCGTTCGGCGCGGGCAGGTCCGAAAGCGCAAACGGACAGACGACCGTTTTCGCGTCCGCCGCCTCGCCCTTGTAGAAACCGGACGAATACACGCGCTTCGTGCGCCGCACCTTCACGGCATCAACATCCATTTCCTGCAGCTGCACCTCGAAATCGAACGCCCGGGCTCGTCCACCGGCGGCAAAAACATTTGGGAACGAAACGAACAGCGCCCGCACGGATTCGCCCTTGCGGTCGGCCGCAAACCCCTCTCCGACCGATATCTCCGCATCATCGGCAAACTCCGGAGGCTTCGAGCGCAGCGCCCGTTTGACGAGCGGATCGACCCTGCCCGGAATCGGCACGATCCAATCGTCCCCGAGCGAAAGATCATTCGCGAAATCACGCCGTTCGAAGGCGATTCTGTCCCGATAGACGCGGCAGACCATTCCATGCTTGCCGTCTTCCGGGCGAAGCCTCGGCAGAAGCTGATCACCGGTATCGACAGCACCGTCGATCTCTGAGTTTTCGCGTCCCCCGAACGGTATCAGAAACCGCAGAGCCGCCGTTCCGACCGATGTGAATTCCCCGCGCCAGAGAGTACGCTCGTCGTTGAGCGGCGTGTGCGAATGCCCTGAGACGGCAACCGCATTGGAAAATTTCGACAGCGCTCTGGTTGCCGTGCCGTCATCCTGTCCCCACGTCCACGGCGCACTGCACGTACCCCGCGGATGCATATGCTGAACAAAGAAAAACACATCCTCTCCGGCAAGTTCGGATTCCATCCCGGCAAGATATTCCGGAAGGTCCGTCTGTCCGGGCGGCGCAGTGCGGCGCTGACGGTCGTTCCGGTACTGGTAGCTGGAGCCGACAAAACAGACGCCGTTGATCCGCTTTTTCCACAACGGCTCGTATTCGCAGCCGAAAAGACGCTTCCATTCTCTGCGCAAACGATCATCGGCATCAAGATTCTCGGCGACAACGCGATCCCACGGCATTTTGATTTCGTCCGCCCAGTCACGGCTCCAGCGCTGAAGGTCGTGATTGCCGAGGACCGTAAGCAGTTCGACCCTGCGGCCGTCAGCCCCACGACCGTCGGGGAATACGGAGAACCACGCATTCGCAAGATGCTCCAGTTCGCCGGAGAGTCCGTTGTCGATCATGTCTCCCGCCATGACTACAGCGTCCACCTGCCGGTCGCGGAAATACCTGAGCGCATGGACGGTCTCCTTCGCCGACTCCGCATCGACGATGTGCATGTCGCTCAGGATTCCGAACACGAGCCGAGGCCGCTCCGCCGCAAATGACGGCATCGCAACCGCGGCCACAGCTCCGCCCAAAAAACCTCTGCGGGAAACCGCGTTCATTCAATCAATCCTCCACTATATCAAACACGCGGATGTAATCGACGGCGAAGTCGTCGCCGAGAGCCTCGTCCAACCGAGGATCTTTCGTGGCGTTCTTCTTGTAGTTCATCGCTTCGGTAGTGATGTAGATGAACTCCTTCGTCTGGGAGACGACTTCGCCTTTACCCTTGCCGACCTTCTCACCGTGCTGTCTGCCGTCGACAAAAATCGTAAATCCGTCGCTCTCCCACAGCAATCCGTACGTATGGAACTCCTCGGAACCGAGCTTGAGGATGTGCGGACTCGTCTTCGGCTTTTCGCCCGGCTTCATGCGCGGAGTGACGAACACTCCGTAGTCTGGACCGTAGCCGTTGTAGTGGAAGCAGTGCGGAATAACCTCGCCCGGGACGAACGACTCCATCACGTCAATCTCCACTCCGCTCCGCGCCGGATCGAGCGTCGCGCCAATATCCACGGAATTGAGCCAAAACGCGCTCCACCAGCCGGGCTTGCGCTGAAGGCGGCACCGGCATTCGTAATAGCCGTACCGATGCTCGAACTTCGGCGCTTCACGTTTCCGGTACGCCCAGCGGCGGAATCCGTTCTGTCCACGGTCGCTCAGTTCGGGATCGACCGGTTCGTCCCAGATGCGGTTGCCCGTCTGGAGACTCGCGGAGCAGAACTGACCGTCCGGACGTTTCTTCAGCTTCATGTACATTATGCCGTCCTTGAACTCGAGCGTGTCGTCTTCAGGACCTGCAAACCAGCTCGCCCGCTCGCCCATGTAGTTCGTGCGGTACATCCATTTCGAATCATCCAACCTGTCGCCGTTGAATTCATCATTCCATATGAGCTTAAAGTTCTTGCCCGGCGGCAAAAGCGAAACCGCCTCCCCTTTTACAGCCTCAACCGTCTGTGGCGGTCTTGCATCCCAGACGATCGCCGAAGCGAACGCCAGCATCGAAACAGTCAGAACGTTCATATCTGATCCTTCCCTTCAAACATTGCACGAGCAACATCGTTCATGTCGCAACCGGCCATAAACTTAAAGTCTCCATCCTTGGTGGAAGTGCACCATGGCACCATGAAGAATCCCGAAATCCGTTCCGGTGGGATATGCTTTCTGCAGAACATCGCAAGATTCGGATGATTCTTCACGTTGACTGCAAGACCTCTCGCCTTCAGTCTGCCGCTGCACCATACGCTGCCGCACGGGACAAGGTCGAATCCTTTCTCCGCCATGCGCGTAAACACGTCGCTGCGCGAATGGTCGGAATCAACCGCCGCTTTTGGATCCGTGAATCGTTCCGCATAGCTCCACGGCGAATGCAGAAAGGATTTCGGCAGACGCGCATAGAATTCCTTCGGATCACGGGTTCCCGGATTGGAGAACATCCACGGACGGCTGTTGTTCTTCTCCAGGCACTTTGCGTAGAATCCGATGTCATGCCACCACAGATCACCCTCACGGTACACGCAGTACGCATTGCCGCTGGACCACTTGTACCCCTCTTCATCCATGCCGATGTGGAAATAGGGAGGATTGTCGAATATCTCGCAGGTGTCGTCGATGAGATCCTTCACCACCTTGTAGTATGTCGGCGATGAGATCATACGCGCGTAATCGCCCAACCAGAAGTCGTGGCAGGTGGAGAAATTGAGTTTCGGCACCACCGTAAGCCCGCCCGCCTTGAGGCGCTTGACTTCCCTGTTGAGCTTCTCCGCGCTCCAGCTTCCCTTGACGGCGATTTCGGGATGGGACGGATAAACCACACCCTCTCCGACGTCGATGACAAGCGTATTGGTACCGGATCCCGGCTCCAGCAGGCGCTTCATCCGCAGATTCCAGGATGCATCCGTGCACAGCAGACGGTCCGTACAGAAATTAGACCATTTCATGCGGCCGGGACCCCGCCAGATCGCCTCGTCATGCCACATGTTGTAACCCAGATGCTGCATCACTGCCCAGATCATATCGTCATCTCCTTGAGAGTGCCCAAAACACGGGAAGACGGCAATTTCCCCACGATCACCGCATCTCCGTCCGTACGGATGAACGGGACAGAGTCGCATCCGGCCTTAACCACCTGCATGAAACGGTCCGCATTGCGCCTTACCGTCAGCGGCTTCAGATTGGAATACACGATGTCCCGCGGACAGTCCGCCAGAAAATCCTTCATTCCCCACGGATAATCGAACCATGCCCATGTCCGCGCCCCCGTCTCCTTCACCCAGTCGGAGGTCTTGGCAAGATAACGCATCCAGAGATCTCCTTGGCGCATCACCGCATACCCTCCTGACGGATGTTGCGTTTGCCCCTCATCCGAGAATCCGATGTGAATGAACCGCGGAGAACCGAATATTCCATACGCGTCCTTCAAGAGGTCGCGGACAAGGGCGTCGTACGGCTTTGAACACACCATACGGTCGTAGACGCCAAGCCACGAATCCCGTGCAGTGCAGAAATCAAGGAGCGGAACGACTTCGATCCCGCCATCCTTCAACCCTTTGACCAACGCCGAAGCCTTCTCCGGTGACATGGAACTCTTCGTTGCTATTTCGGGATGGGATGGATAAACGACGCCGTCCTGGACATCCACCAAAGCCACATTGAAACCGCCGGCGCAAAGCTTCGCTTTCAATGCCGATGCGGAAGCTCCGCCGAAAAAGGATTTTCCCGCAAGCAAAGCCGCCTTGAACGGTCGCTTATCCGAGGCAAATGACGGGAAAGTCAGACCGGCAACCACCGCGGAAGCTCCTGACATGAACTGTTTGCGTGTCATTGGCAACTCCTCACCGTACGATAACCCTGAAAGCGACCGGACGAAGATATCCGGCGGAATTCTGCGCAACCATCTTTCCGTTCACCCGAATGGCTCCAAGATGCGCGGAGGAAAGAGAGGCAGATTCACCAAACCTGATCGAACTGCGAGATGCAATGTCGGAAACGACAAAATTAACTGAACCATTCTCCGGCCAATCCGTCGCAGGAGGCTTGATTGTGACGGAAGATCCTTCACCGAGTGTAATTGTCGATGCAACACCGGGAATCACCTCGCCCATCGTCAATGCGATTCCGTCCGCAATCTCAAGATTGCCGCCTGACAGCTTGAAATCCGTCGATTCGCTTGCCGATTTTGGATGGGCGAACCGCCATGTCCCGTCTGCAATCACGGTGGGCTGATACGGGGTGTACGCCGCCTCCATGCTGACGGTTCCGGGACCTTCCTTGCGGATGTAAGCGGATTTGTAGGCTTCAAAATCAGCATCGCCGACAGGATAGAAAAGCCGTATCGGATTCGTAATCCTGAAATCAGCCTCCGCGTTGCCGGTCACGTCCTCGACCTCCATCACGATCGCGCTTGGATCTGCATCCTTCGCCGGAAACAGAGACATTCCGGTCGCACACACCGATGGAGCGGTGCCTGTAACATACCATCTGGGGTTCATGCCGTATCCGACACGCGGCGCCGCACCTAAAAGCTTCGCGCCATTCTCGAAATGCATATAGTTGAGATACAATCCGGCATCATCGTAATTCTCCTTGACGGACGTTCTCCCGCTCCAGTATCCGACCACAAACGTACCTCCGTTCAGGCATACGCCGTATGTCGATGCCGCCGGAATGCACATTGACGCTCCCTGATACAGGAATCCGCCGTTCTCCACGACAAGTCGCCCCGTCTCCAATGAACCTGAAAGCACGGCATGACCACCACGCCCTACGACAAGCTGGCCTGACGACGGAATGCTTCCGGCGGAGAACTGCACCATCATAGGGGACTTGTCGCCACCGCTGACACGAACGACCGATCCCGTAGACATGGAGCTGCGTCCTTCAACCACGGCAACATGCGTCAACGCACCTTCCGCGAAGAACAGCTTGAGACTGTGAAGCCCTACTTGTCCCCTATCGGTATAGGAACCGTCTTCATTCCTTTGTTCCGGTATTGTCATCCCCTGACACTCGGAGGACATCTTCTCAAAATCAATGTCGCCATATTGATAGGAACTTTCAGAAAAACCGTTCGCCCAAGGGGAATTGAACGAATAGGACGCTATGCAGGCCTGTATGTCACGCCCCATCTGACGCAATCTGAGCAGACACCCCGTCTGGTAGCTGGAACTTACTTTGTTGTATATCTGCAAAGCGGCATAGGCACCGTTGTTCCGCCAATGGCTATATGCGGCGGGATCTTTATCGCCGCCTGTTCTGCTGCCGCACAGAATGGCGGTAACATTGGTCAAAGAGGACAGCAATCGGTCCTTGGAAACGGTTTTCCATTTATCATTGAGAAAGACATCTTTGCCGCACTCAACATCCAACGCCGAATCCGTACGCATCTGTGAAGCCTCGTAGACAATGTCCCCGTCGCCAGACACCGCGCCGGAATACGTCTTCTCCTGAGGATTGCGTATGGTCATGACGCCGTCCACACGAAGGTTCCCGGAATATGTCCCCGGAGACTGTACGATTGCGGAAGCGCCCGTCGCAATGTATTCCGTATCGGAAGGGACTTCAATATCGCCTTCTATCGGAGAGGCCGTCTCTGTCGTTTCAGAAAGCCCTCCCAAACGGCGCAAAGCGATGAAGTCAACGCCGTATCCCTTTTCAAAGCCACCGCCTGCATCCTCAAGATCGTATCCGGCGCTGCCTTTCACAACTGTCTTGCCGTCGAAAAGCGATTCCATGTCCCTGCCGTACAGATGCGTGCCGGCCGCCACATAAACGCCGGACAGCCAGGCGTAGACATCGGCATCGCGCTGTTCAAGAATGACATCGAACTGATATGTCGTGTATTTACCGTCATATTTTCTGGCCGCCTGAAGAATGGTTTTCACCCTCTTCTTCCCGTCGGACTCATACCTTCTTTCTGCGATGGGCATAAAATCGAACCGTCCGGCACCGTGCAGATAAATGTAATTACCCTTATATTTACTGTAAGATGCGTTTGCCGCAGCCCTTACGGCATAGTCGTCGACAGAAATGTTTTCAAACACCTTGCGGGCATTTGTCTTGGAGTTGTTTATCATCAATCCCCTATATGTCAAGGTGTACGGGGCTCCTCCCCGCAGGAAAAGCGGGACACTTGCGGCAATCAACAGCAACATAATTCGCATGGCGTTTACTCCTTTGTTTCAGATTTTAAGATCCGTTTTTGCAGGCTGTGCATCCATTGCATCCGCAATCTGGTCTATGGCGCTCTGCCAGTAGTATTGAAGATCGGGCTTGATTTCGCCCCACGGTGCGATCATCATTCCCATGAGCTTTTCATCGGCGAAGTGGGATCTGGCGTACTTCCACATCCATTCCGCCGCCTTCGGGTCCTGCGGATAATCCTTTCCTGTCGGCCACGGCTTGGGCATCTCGCCCTTCCATACCCAGTTGCTGGTGAGGGCGAGGACTTCGAAACCGGCCTCATTCAGCTTTTCCATGGTCTCGAAGGTCTTCACCTTGCGCACCAGATGTTCCGTCGGACGCTGAGGATTGCATTTAAGCCGTCTTTCGATATCGGCGCGAATCGCGTCCACATCATGTCCGTGTCCATAAAGCCCGATGTTCTGAACCACCGATTTCGGCATGCGCGAATAGAAATACTCCGGATATGTGCCGGCGACATAACTGGAGAATACAACGGCCCGCGTCCGGTGCTTTTCGAGACAGTCGAGATAGTGGAAGAAATCCCTCCACCACAGCTCCGCCCGGCGTATGATGACGAGAGGAAACTTCTTCTGCATCTCAAGATTCTCCTCATCCAATCCGAGGTGCATGAACCTAGGATTTCCGAACACCTCGCAGACGTCGTCGATAATCTCCTTCACCGCCTTGCGGTATATGTCGGTGGAGACCATGCGCCCGTATTCCTTGAGCCATCCGTCATGGCACGTGGAGAAATTGAGCTTCGGAACCGCCTCAATCCCCATGGACTTGAGTCTCCTGACCTCGGCGGCAAGCTTTTCCGCGCTCCAGCTTCCTTTGACCGCGAGTTCGGGATGGCTCGGATAGACAAGCCCTTCACCCACATCGATGACTGCCATGTTGAGGCGCCGTTCCCGCATCCGTTCCGTAAGGGCATGCCATACATTCCCGTCGGTCCGAAGATGTCCGCATGTGTATGTGAGTCCTTTTTCCCTTTTCTCGCCGGGAGCAAGATACTCCCCCCACATGTTCTGTCCGAGATGAAGAAGTATCGCCCTGATCTTTTCCTTATGTGAAGCGCAGTCTGCCATAATTCGCGTTCCCTTCCGTTCTTCAGTCAATAGAGACCGTCCGTTTTCGTTTCAAGGCAACGCCCGTCGATTCTCGCCGCGCCTCGCGGCGTCTCTTTGCGCACCCATCCGCCATTTGCGTCATGGACAAACAATCCGGGATAGGCGGCGACGGGCAGAGTCATCCTGCGCGAGGTCCAATTGCAGACGAGACGCTCCGGAGCGACGCCGCGTTCACACCAGTCCGTCAGCATCCGCCGCACCTGCGCACCGCCCGGAGACGCCGTCATCACCCTCCCCTTTCCTCCGCCGTGCGCGCAGCCGGGGATGCAGAATAAACGGAAATATCCAAGCGTCTTTTCAATTCCGCCGTCCTTCTCGCAGACACGCTCGTAATAATCGATGATCGGATTCGGCGGAATCGTCTGATCCTCCCATCCGGCGGTCATTATGATCTTGCCGCCGCGCCGGCGGAATGCGGAAAGGTCGGGCGAACAGGCGTTGAACCGCGGCCCGTATTCCTTCAGATAGCCGTCGATCACATTCCATCCGATCTTCTTCCAGTCACGGTATCCGATCCCTTTCGACATGAGGTAGCTGCGAAGATTCACAATCCCCATCCATGTCATATTCTTGCCCAGATACGAACCAGGGGCGAAACCGTTGAAACAGCATCTGCCGTCATGGACGAGAGGAATGTACAATCTCCTGAGGCGGGCAAGTTTATCCCCGTCCTTGATCGAAGGACAACGCTCTGCCGCCAATGCAAGAAAACCGTCAATGTCGGTTTCCGACAGACGTCCATCGGAAATGGTGTGCCCGGCGAAAGGCTCCGGCTCCTTCGACCTGCGGTAATCGACGGCCGCATCCGCCACCACACGCATTTCGTTCGTGGTGAACAGCAGTTTTCCGTCATCGCCGTGCGTCTGCCGCCAGAGATGCCATACCGCCATCTCGTTCACGGCGGCGTTGTTGTCCGGCAGAATCGAAATTATTCCGTCGTAGTCCTCCGGGAAACGGATCGCCTCGCTCATCGCCTGGCGGCCGCCTGTGGAACCACCGCAGAAATACGCCTTGTCGCAGGGACGGCCGTAGAACGCCTTGACGATCTTCCTGCCGTAAACCGTCATCAGATGGGTGGCGCGCCATTCGAAATCACGCCTGACGCTCTCCGGCCATATTTTGGAATTGGTCTTTCCGCAATCGGTGATCTTCCAGGTTCCGAGATCGGTAGCAACCCCCGCCGTGCCCGCGGCGGTGTATGCAGTGAGCGACGGCAACACTCCGCCGTGTCCACTATTGCCCTGCCCCCACATACGTCCATCCCACAATTTCGGCGGCGGCAGTTCAGCACGACAACGGATATCACTTCCTTCTTCCGGTTTAAGCACAAAATCGACGCGAACGAAAAAGCCCTTCTTCGCATTCGCCTTTTCCTCCTCCTGAATCGCCGCCCACATCGCAAGCGGATTTGGAGTTTTCTTAGAACCGCGCTCAATGAGCACAGCATTCGTCACAAAGCATATAGCATCCGAAACCCCTTTGACGCGTTTAAAACGCACTTCAAGGTCATCCCCGAACCCACTCAGGGCAAGAATGGTCATGAAGAATCCTGTAAATGCAATCCTTGCTTTCATGCTCGCAAGTGTATCAAAACCGCACACGAACAATGTACGCAAAATAAAATATAAATTACACGTACAAATTTATGCTAGGCAAATACAGATCGCACTCTTGCCAGAACCTTGTCCGCCATCCCGATGCCAAAGCGTTCTCCGATAACCGTTGTGGAGAACTGGCACATGACTATTTGCGGCACATGCTAGGAGATATGCCGGTGATGCGCTTGAATACTGTCGCGAAATGTTGCGGCGACGGGAAACGGTAGCGGCTTGCTATTGCGGCTACGCTCAATTTCGGATTGGCGAGATCGGCACGCGCACGCTTTACCCGCACATCAAGAAGATATGCATGAGGCGTAAGACCTGTCGCGCGCTTGAACGCATCAATAAATGCAACCGTCGACAACGCTGCCTCTACCGCCATGTCCTCAACCGAAAAATCGGCCTCAGGAGTTTTCTCCATTCGTGCAACAATCGTCTTCACCTTGGAATTCGGCCTTCCAAGAGGCGATGGCGGCAGTTTCGGCAGCTCAATCAAAGCAAGCAGAAGCTCCAATGCCGCGGACTTCATCGCCAGCCTTCGCATCAGCGTACCGCGTTCTTCCTGATCGTACAGCCTGAACAACCGTTCGAAAGCGACGCGAACCCGCTGCGAAGAAGGACAGATCATATACGGAAATGCAAGCAATCCCCGTGATATCAGAGAACTTTCACTTGGTGTCAAACCAAGAATCGACGAGCCTTTTTTCGGCATCTTGAAAAGCAGCCTGTAAAGACGCATCCCCTTGGGATTGTTGCATCTCCGATGCGGCTCACCCGGTTTGGACACAAACAACTGCCCCGGAAGTATCTGACATTCGCCATTCGCGGTGTCATATCGTATGTTCCCTTTAAGGCAGAGACTTATTTCCACATGTTCAGGGTGAATATGCAGATCCACACCATTCCGCAACGACCTGAAACTGCTGCTGGCAAGCACGGGAATGCAATCGCATCCGTCGGGACGCAAATCGATTATGCGCCAATCATCGCCATCATCATACCTGATTGGCTCGATGCTTATGCCGTCTTTTTTATTTGGAAGACGGCTCACCGGAATACGGCTCCATGCGCAAGGTCCATTCCTCCCTGGATGCCGGAAGCATATATTTGCCCATTGGCTTTGGACCGCACGATGCGCCGCCAAGGCCAAGCTGGCGGATGTCGAGATTGAGGCACACCTCATCACGCTTGACCAATGGCGCATTGATCCTCTGCTGGTCTCTACGATGACGTGCGAACTCAAGATCCTCAACTCCATAATGGAGCGCCTGCATGAACATCGGAACCGAACCGGAGAACTTCACGCCCTTGCCGTCCGAACCGATGAATGCCGCCCAGCGGACGTCGCTGCGGTAGCCGTTATCCTGAGGACGCACATACGCTTCATACTGCTCCGTGACCGTGGAATCGTACACGCCGAAGAACGATGCCGTCTTGCGGTCGATGTAGTTCTCGCGAGGTCCGCGGCCATAGTAGCGCATCTTCTCGAGATCCTTGTCGAGCTTGAAGGAGAGCCCGAGACGCGGCAACGACTCCGGCATCGTACCGAACGGCTCCACAGTGTTTTTGACGGATACGTCTCCATCGGCAGCGAACGTCCAGACGGTTTTGTGCCTGAATCCTGCGGACTTCGCTCCGAACACGCTAACGTCGAAGCTTATGCTGTCCTTGCCGATCTTGACGGGACGCGCATGGTAGCGAAGCTGGGTAAGGCCGGTCAGGTAGAAGTTGCCCTTGTCCTCAACGCGACGTCCGCGCAGCCAGATGTCGTTATCGGTGAATGCGCGCATGCATGTAAGCTGAGGGCCGGCCACAACACCAGACACCGGATCCTTGAGAATCGTCTTTCCGTTCATCACAAGCTCGCAGAGCGTACCGGACTTGCGGCAGAACACGGCCTTCGTACCGCCAACCGAGGCGGTAACGGTCCTATCATCCTGAGTGAACTCCGGCGCAACGGCCTTGACCGCCATGCACTTTGCATCCTCGGGAATGAACGCAATCTGGTTGCGGGAAACCTTCCAGCCCTTCTTCGCCCAGATCGTGTCGGTCTTGAGAGAGAAGTCGACATTCACAAAGTACTCATGCCCGGCCTTTCTCTCGAACTCAGGAAGCTCGAGGCGGCATTTGGACAGCGGCGCCAGGTGTGGAACCGCGAACGTTCCGCTCTTTACGATTTTGCCGTCCTCGACAAGCTCCCAGGTGCCGTCAAACTCATCGGCATAGGTGAAGCCGAAGCGGTTCTCAAGGGTGAAGTCGCTGGACACTACGAGGTTCCTGTGCACATGACCGACCTCGACCAGCTTGGCCGTCACATTGCGGAAGGGATCGACGACGCCATTGTTGTTGAACGGACCGTCGTTGGGCTGTTCATCCCAATCGCCGCCGTACGCAAGGAAGCGCTCGCGCTTGCCGTCCGCGCCAACCCTGTCGGTGTATTTCCAGACTGCCTGGTCGACCCAGTCCCAGATGCAGCCTCCGGTGAGGGAATCGTATTTGTAGAACACATCCCAGTATTCCTGGAAGTTACCGATGGAGTTGCCCATGGCATGGGCGTACTCGCACATCCAGAACGGTTTCCCTGAGGTCTGCCAATTCTCCTTCGGCCATCCGTCCTCACGCTTGGAGTCTCTAGGCAGGTCTCCGTGCTTGCCGCGCCACTCGCACCATTCAACGCTGGGATACATGCGGCTGTCAACATCAGCATCGGGATTCCCGCGCTCCCAATGGACTGGACGTGACGGATCGAGCTTCTTGACCTCTGCGATTGCGGTCTTGAAACACACGCCATGCCCCGTCTCATTGCCCATCGACCAGAGAGAGATCGAAGCGTGGTTGCGGTAGAACACCACATGACGCAGGTTGCGCTCGAGAATGGAATGCGTCCATTCGGGGAAGCGACCAAGCCCATTTTCATTGTATCCGGCCTCATGTCCTTCGACGTTCGCCTCTGCGCAGACATAGATGCCGTACCTGTCGCAGAGATCATACCACAGGTGATGATCCGGATAGTGGGCGGTACGGACGGTGTTGATGTTGTATTTCTTGAAAAGAAGGATATCAGCCATCATGTCATCCATCGAGACGGTACGCCCGTTGTCGGGGTTGGTCTCATGGCGATTGACACCCTTGAACTTGATCTTGCGTCCGTTTACGAGAATCGTGTTCCCTGAGACCTTGACCTCCTTGAAGCCGATCTTGCGCGTACGGATGTCAGAACCCTTCCTGACAATGAGAGTGTAAAGGTTGGGCTTTTCGGCGCTCCAGAGCTTCACGTCGCAAATCTCGACCGCGCCCCTGGAGCCCGATGCGATCTCTCGTCTGGCGGCATCGTACAGCTTCCACTCGACACCCTCGCAGCCGAGCACTTCCATGGTGGCATCGTGGTAGTCGTTCTTGAGAGATGTCTTGACCTCAAAATCCCAGATGCCGTCCTTCGGCATGGACCAGATGGAGACATCACGGAAGATACCGGAGAAACGGTACATGTCCTGATCCTCGAGATAGCTGCCGTCGCACCAGCGGTAGACCTCGACGGCAAGAAGGTTTTCACCATCCTTGAGAAACTTCGTGATGTTGAACTCAGACGGAAGCTTGGAGTCCTCGGCATAGCCTACCTTCTCGCCGTTCACCCACACATAGTAGGCGGAATACACGCCATCGAAGCGAAGGAATACCTCGCGCCCCTTCCAATCCGTCGGCACGGTAAACGTACGGCGGTAGGACGAGACCGGATTGTAGTCGCCCTTGCCCGACTGCCGGTCCTTGATGAACGGCCATTCCATCTTGTGCGGATAACGGACGTTCACATATCCCGGGGAGCCGAAACCGCGCATCTCCACACAGCTCGGAACGTCAATGGTGAACCAGTCCGCATCGGAGTAGTCAACACGATAGAAATCCTTTATGCGCAGATCGGGATTGCCGGCCCAGGATATCTTCCATGTGCCGTTGAGCGACTTGCGGTACGGGGATTCAGGCTCAATGGCATCCGTGAATGCGGCATCCTCGGATGCAAGCGGCATCGTGTATGCCCGCGCCGGCTCGCGGTTGATGGAATTAACCAGAAGGTTTTCCCAGTCGTTCGCCGCAAACGTCGGAAACATCATTGAGACAACAGAGGCTGTCAGCAGGAATTTCATAGTCATACGCCTTTCGTGTTAAACGCTTATTTGCTCATCGCAGGATTCATCCAGTTGCCGGAATTATGGAACATCTGCACAGGATTCGAGTCTCCATCGGGATCGGAGTCCACGATGAAGATCGCCTTGTCGCGCGCCGCCACGATATGGCGGCTGTCCGCCGCCCACGTCGGATCCTGCCACGAACCCGGTTTGGTGACCGCACGGGCGGTGGACTCGCCTCCGTTCGGGGCGGATACCATCACGCACCACTGCCCGGCCTGAAGGGAGGACCAGCAGAGCTTGCCGTCCTGGGCCCAGTCGGGACGGGTGTTTTGGCGGCCCTTCGATGTGTAGCGGGTGGATTTGCGGGTTGCAACGTCGCAGATGTATATCTGAGGGTTGCGCGTCTGATCGGAGACATAGGCGATCTTGCGTCCGTCGGGGCTCCAGCACGGGCTGGACTCGGCGGCAGCGGCCGTTTTTGTCAGACGGATGATTGTACGCTTCGCGAGATCCATCACATAGAGTTCCGGATTTCCCTGGTAGGAAAGGATGATCGCCGCCGAACGTCCGTCAGGCGAGACCGCCGCGCCAGAGGCGCCGTTCTTGAACGCGCCGAGGCATTCGCGCTCGGACGTTTCCGTATTGATCCTGTACACAAGTTGCTTCTCGTGAAGGAAGCCGGTGTAGTAGATGTCGCGCCCGTTAGGCGCCCAGCGGGGACCGACCGCCGCACGACCGTCGGAGGTGATCTGCTTCATGTCAAAACCGTCTGGATAGCAGGTATAGAGCTCCGCATTGTTGGATCCCTTGCGGTTCACGAACGCGAGACGGGTGGTCGCAAAACCCTTTCCTCCGTCGGAGAACGCCTCTACGATCGCATCCGAGAAACGGCGCGCCGCCATTCTTGCCGACGGATCGCCGGACACCGCCTCGTTCGAACGGACCACTTTCCCCCGCCCGGCCGCAGTGACGGCGCCGCCGGCCAGACCTGTCACCGTGATCGTCCCGGACGGAGCCACCTTGAATATACCGGAAAGCTCAAGATTCCTCTTGAGGCACTTCTGATACCATGCGCTCCCCTGCACGTTGACGGAAACGGTGATCTTCTCGGCCCCCGCCTTTTCGACCTTGACGACAGGGGCGGCTCCGCACACGAGCGAAACGACCAACGCGCACACAACAGCAATGTTCTCCATTCTTCTCATTTCAACTGACCTTTCAGCTTCTTCTTGATGGGGTGTATAGATCAATGGCATCCATCAGCAGACGCCACGGGCAGAATCGCGGTAGAACTGAACGAGCTCCTTCACCTCGTCGTACTGTTCGACATCGTTCTCGACGCGCTCCAGAGCCTGCGAACGGTTCATGCCGGAGTGGTAGATGAAGCGGAACGCCTCCTTGAGCGCGGCGATGACGTCATTGGAGAAGCCGCGACGCTTGAGGCCGACAACATTAGGACCTATAACCTTGAGCGAGCCTTCGACCATGTCGCCCAGCATGAACGGCGGGAAATCCTGGCGTATCTTCGACATGCCGCCGACCATCGCATGCCGGCCCACGCTGCAGAACTGATGCGCCGCCGCGCAACCGCCGACAATCGCCCAGTCGTTGAGATGGACGTCGCCCGCAAGCTGCACGGAATTGGAGCAGATGACATGGTTGCCGAGAATGCATCCATGCGCGGCATGGCAATAGGCCATGAACAGACAATCGGATCCGATGATCGTCTTCTCTCCATCCTTCGTCCCCAGATGCACGGTCGCAAATTCGCGAATTACGGTGCGGTCGCCGATCTCCACATAGGAAATCGATCCCTCCTGGTATTTCAGGTCCTGCGTCTTCATCCCGATCAGGGCGTACGGGAATATCTGGCACTTTTCCCCGATTGTCGTATGTCCGTCGATTATGGCACCCTGCCCGACAGTCGTACCTGCGCCAAGCCTGACATTGCCACCGATGGTCACATACGGACCGATCTTGACACCCTCGCCCAACTGGGCGGCCTTGTCCACCATTGCGGTGGGATGAACTTCAATAGACATGGGACTGTTCTCCTATTTTAAAGGTTTTTGGGTACAAGATATGAAGCCAGCAGCATGCATGCCAGCACAGGAAGCCAAATGAGATACTCGGGCTGCACCCTGAAGTTCTTGGAGAGACTCGACATCAGGATGATGACCATATAGTACGAAAGCGCGACGACAAGCGATATCGCCATGCCTATCGAACTCTCCTTACGCTGAGCACGAATCCCCAGCGGAGCCCCGACCAGCACAAAGCATATCGAGGCGAATGCAAACACCCACCGCTTCTGGAACTCTGTTTGGATATCGCTCAGATGGCGTTTGGCGAAATAGCGAGCTGTCCCCTTCTTGGAGGTCCCTTTGGCGTTGGCGACATTGGCCTTGGCCTTCGATATGGCCGAAGTCATCTCGAAGAAGCGGAAGTCCTTCTCTTTGCGGTTGTACTTGCCTGACTTCAGGGCGTCGACAATACGATGCTGGTAGCGGGCCGCACGTGCCATTCCGGGATGAGCCTCATCCATCGGATCGACCGTAAGGTTGTACAGGTCAAGACAGATGTCACGCCCTTCACTGGTGACAAGCGCCTTGCGGGCCGTTATCTCCCGGTCGAATTTCGGATTCGACTGATCGAGCACGATCAGATTGTGAAGCCAGTTGCCCTCCTTTGACGAAAAATACAGCTTCATCTTCGGAAAATCGTCTATGACACGTCCCGGCTCCAGCAGCTCAAGGCCCGACCCTACGGTAATTCGCTTTGCGAGACTGCGGCGAATCTCATGCCCACGAGGAACGATTTCGTTGTTTATGTACAATCCAAGAACCGTCATGGAGACCGCAAACACCAACGGCCAACGCATGACAGACAGCAGATTGACCCCGCACGCCCGCATGGCGGCTATCTCTGAATCGGCAGACATGCGGGAGAACACCAGCACCGATGAAACCAGGAGCGCGAGCGGTATCGTCCACTGCATTGTCTCGGGAAAGCATACAAGCGCAAACTGACCGACAAGCTCTATCGGCACACCCGAGAGGATGTAACTCACCACCTGAACCATCAAACCAATGGTCAACACAAACGACAGCACGAGAAACGCCATGAAAAACGACGTTAAAAACGAACCGAAAACATATCTTTGAAGGGTTTTCATTAATTGCACGAATTCTATCAAAACATCGGCCCAAACTCAAGCCAACGTCACTTCGCGCCCGTCATTGCGCAGAATCGAGGATTCCGGCCTGCCGCCTCTGCGCAAGCGCCCGCGCAACGTCCGGAACGGCGACAAGCAGACGCCTTGTGTAGTCGCTCTGCGGACTCTCGAACACGTCCGCAGCGTTACCGGCATCGACGAAAATCCCCCTCTGCATCACGCACACGCGGTCGCACACGTTCTTGACGACCGCAAGATCGTGCGCAATCAGCAGAATGGAGAGATCAAGCTCATGGCGGAGCTCGCGGAGAAGGTTCAGTATGCGCGCCTGGACGCTCACGTCCAGCGCGCTCACAGGTTCGTCGGCGATAAGCACATCCGGCTCGCACGCCAACGCACGCGCTATGCTGACGCGCTGGCACTGTCCGCCGGACATCTCACGCGGATACTGCTCAAGGACTGCGGAACTAAGCCCCACAATATCAAGCAATTCACCGACCGTGCGCCTTGACAAACGCTTGACCTTCAGCACCTCCTCAAGCGTCTGCCTTACCGTCATGCGCGGATTGAGCGAACCCACCGCATCCTGAAACACCATTTGGACGGACTTCGCGTTGCACACGACCCTTCCCGAAAACGGCTTTTCCAATCCGATGAGAGTCCTCGCTATCGTGGACTTTCCGCTGCCCGACTCGCCGACAATACCCAGAGTCTCGCCTCTGCGGAGAGTGAAACTCACACCCTTCACCGCCTCCATCGCGCCATAACGCACCTTAAGATCGGTCACTTCAATCATTTTCGCGCACCATATCATTCACGGAGCCGGTTGGTTCGCAGCCGAAGGCCCGGCTATACCTCGTACTTCAGTATTCTCCCGTCCTTCACGACAATGTGGCTCTTTGCATATGCATCGATGTCCGGCTCGTGAGTGACGACAATGACAGTCTTGCCCTGTTCGTAGAGCTCCTGGAAAAGACCCATGATCTGTACGGACGTCTTGGAGTCGAGATTGCCTGTAGGCTCGTCGGCCAGAAGCACGGCAGGGTCGTTAGCCAAGGCGCGGGCGACGGCCACACGCTGTCGCTGACCGCCGGAGAGCTCGGACGGAAGATGCATAAGGCGGTGGTCTATCTCGACCTTCTCCGCAAGCTCCTTTGCGCGGCGTGTCCGTTCGGCCTTGGGGACGCCGAGATAGAACATCGGCATTTCGATGTTGTCCAGCACCGTCAGCTGCGGAATGAGATGGAAACTCTGGAACACAAAGCCGAGATTCTTCAGCCGATGGTCCGAGAGCGCGTTGTCGCTCATGTTCGAGACGTCCGTGCCGTTCAGATGGTAGGATCCGGACGTCGGACGGTCCAGGCATCCGAGAATGTTCAGCAGGGTCGATTTGCCGGATCCTGAAGGCCCCATTATCGCCACATACTGACCCTTCCGGATCGTGAACGACACGCCGTCAAGAGCCTTCACAGTTTCGCCGCCGACTGTATAGTGGCGGCGCACGTCATTGAGCACTACCACTTCCTCTGCCATCTGAATCATCTCCGCCATTCACTTCTTCGTCCTTTTCCTCCTGAACCGGCGGCGCAGTCATTACGACTTCGCCAGGCTTCACGCCCTTGAGGATGTGGATCATGCGATTGTTGTCCAGTCCAACCTCGACCTTGCGCAGTTCCCACTCCGAATCGTCCTGCACATACACATAGGCGTCATCATCAATGCGCACCACGCACTGGATCGGACAGTACACAGCCTTGGCGAACGTCTCCTTCACGAGCTCGACGTCACAGCTCATGCCGGGACGCACGACGGCATCGCAGAAGTCGCATTCCAATTCACACTTGAACATCTTCAGATCGGGATTGAGGCGCGTAGACTGCGCATCAGGAAGGATGCCGATCTTTGTGAGCCTGCCCGAGAACACCTGATCGGGGAATGCATCCACCTTGACCGTCGCGGACATCCCCACCTCAAGCTTGTTGAGCGAGGATTCCGGAACCATTATCTCCACGATCATGCCGGTGTCCAGCGGAATGTATATCAGCTCCTGGCGCTGGACGGCGGATTCTCCGGCCGCAATCGGATTTTCCCACCAACGGCGCTTGGCGGTCGCGGCGTAGAGGACGATGCCGTTCGTGGGCGCGAATATCTTCGACTTAGAAATCTGGAAGTTGAGCTCCGCCAGTCGGTTCGTCGCCCGGTAGTACTCGCGGCTGCGCTGGACGATCTCCGTCTCGCCCTGGCGAATCTGCGACTTGTTCTGCCAAACGGTGCGCGCAACGGCGCGCGTGGCCTTGCGGACATTCGACTGAAGCGTGGCGCGCTTCTGGTGAACCGTATAGTTCGTGAGAACGTTCATCTTGGTCTTCGCCATTTCGAGATCGATCTCCTTGCGGCGCAGGGCCAACTCGTCCGCCTGCAGTTCGGTGCGGGTGAGAAAGCCCTCCTTGGCAAGCTTGCGGCTCCACTCCAGCTTCTCGGCGGCGCGCTGAAGCTCCTCGTCCGCAAGGGCGATATCGGCTTCACGCTGGCGCTTCTCCTCGGGGAAGTCGCCCTTCTCGTACTTCTCGAGCTCCATCTTCGCGAGATCAAGCGTCACCTCGCGCTCAAGCAGATTGCCTTCGCACTCTCCCTTCGTCACCCCAAGACGCTCCTCCGCGATGATGAGGTTGCCGTGGGCCGTGTTCGCCGTTATCTCCTGGTCGTTTCGCTTCTCCACCAGCGCAGCCGCGTCAAATTCGACGAGGAGATCGCCCGTCTTGACGTTCACGCCGTCCTCCACGACCCACAGGATCGTGTTGCGCCCCTCTAGCTCACTGCGCAGAATCACCTTGTCACGGCTCTGCACCGAACCGGACGCCGTAATGCCGATCGTGAGCGGGCCTTCCGTCACGGTGAACACCGGCGTGGTGTCGTCAGCGGCGTCGCCGCCGCCAAACAGCCATACGGACAGCACGGCGGCCGCCAGCGCCGTCACCAGAATCCAAAACCATTTTTTCTTGATCATCTTGTTGCACCCCCAAAAGAAATGAAAACTATCTCCAGGTCCCGTCACGCCGTATCTCCAGACCTCCCGTCGCACAGCGGAGCTCAAGATCGCTCGTCCACCAGTCGATGACCGCGGAGCAGAGCGCGTTGCGCGCCGAAAGAAGTGCGGATTCGGCCTCGAGGATGTCGCGCATGGAGCTCCGTCCCGACTGCATGAACAAATCGTTCGCCTCGACGCGCATGCACGCAGTCCTGTACGCCTCGACCTTGTTTCCGTAGAGAGCGCGCATGGCGACAAGATCCCGGTATCCGGCACGTACCTCGTTCTTGACATTGTCCTCGCTCTCCGTGTATTCTCGGATGGCCTGGTCGCGGGACACAAGCGCCTGCCTGTACTGATTGCGTTCGCGGCGGCGATCCCACGGCATAGAGAACTTGATTTTGGCGCGTGTATCGGTGGAATCCTGAACCGTATCACGTTTAGGATCACCGCCGTGGCGGTTACCGTTGTAAGAAGCTCCGCCCTCAATGGTCAAATCGGCTCGAAGAGCGTCCGCCTTGATCTTCACCTGACGCTCTGCATCCTCCGACTCGCCGCGGGCCACCGCCAGATCGCGTCGGCAGCGCACCGCAGAGATGAGAGCCTCGGACTCCATAGGATAGTTTGCGAGCGCGTCGTCCGTCGCGGCGGCCAGGGACTCCATGCGCTCCTCAAGGGCGCGCAGTTCCTCTGCCCGCAATTCCACCGGCGTCTCCGGCGGAAGGCCTAGCGTGATCTTGAAATTGTCCAGGGCATCCTGATAGCTCTGCTTGGTGGTGATCATGGTCTGCCTGGCGTTGAGAAGATCCGTCTTCGCCTGGTCGGTCTGGATGCGATCCATGCGGCCGGCCTCGAACATCATCTCCGCGCGGGAGTAGTTCTGCTCAAGGCGCTTCACGTTGTCGCCGGAGTTCAAGTGGTTCTGGTAGTATTTCAGCACGTTGAAATAGGCTTTCGCAAGAGACAGCGCGAACGTCTGCCGATAGCGCTCGAACGTCCAGATCGAATAGACGAGATTGCGCTCAGCCTGCGTGAGAGGCTCGCGCACAATGTCGCGCCCGGCGCCGCGCATCAGCGGGATGGACATAGTGATGTCGCCGGTCCACGCGAAGCTGTGCCAGTCGTCACGGATCATCTTCGCTATGTCGACGGCGGCATTGCCCGTCATCACGGCGCCCTGCTCGAACTTCCGCCTTGCGAGGCTCGAATCGCCGCCCGCCGAGACGGACTCCTTGACTATCTCGGGTTCGCCTGACAGGGCCCCCAGTATCATGCCCGAAAACGTGGTGGAGAAGGCGTACTCCTCGGAATCCAGCGAGAGCGCACGGACGAAAACCGTCTCCTTGTGCCTGCGGAACTGGCGGTTGTTCTTCGCCCCCACGCGCAATGCGTCGTCAAGGGAAAGCCGGACGATTCCGTTCGTGTCCGGAACGAGCGGAGCGATCGGATCTCCCTCGTAGGCTATGCCGAAGATGTTCGTGACGCCCATCGCCTTCTCCCACGCGGCGATGGCGAGCCGGTCGGCGGCATTGTCCGCATCCCTCTCCGCCTTCTCCGGGGTCATGCACCCCGCCAAAGCCAGAAGCACCGCCATTGCGGGCGCAACGACAGAGGACGCCGACGGCATCAATCCGCCGGGGCCATCTGTTTTTTCTCTCAGAAATGTGTTTCCTCTAAACATTGTCTGCATGCACAACCACACAAAAATACGGTCCACATTTTACCATAAAATCAATGTCGCACGATTATCTGAAGGACCCTTGCATGTTTCTCGTTTGCGCCTTCAAAATCCCGTGCTGAAAACTCAGCACTTGAAGTATACGTCCGGCCAACCAGAAAGCGCACGGAATCCTTCCGGAAGAAGGTTTGCCGATTCAAGATCATCCATGTCCTGCCACACGAACTCAATCCAGTCTTCGCACGACTTCAATCCATCCGCATCCACACCGTCGGCGAGCTTGAGTTCATAGACGAGATTTATCTCTGCATGCGGCCTGCCGTTCTGGATGAACGAATTCTCAAGTACCCCCAGAAAAGAGCCTGTCGACGAATCGACGCCTAGCTCCTCCTTCACCTCGCGGACTAGCGCGGCGCGTCCTGTTTCGCCGAACTCGATGTGACCGCCCGGAAGGTATGTAGATCCGCCGCCCTTGGCCCGGCAGAGGAGCAGTCTTCCATCCTTCACGCACACACCGCGCGCGATCGTCTCAATTCCGGCCAGTTCATATTCCTTGCGAACCATCTTCAGCCCCTCCCCCCTGCGCACGAAATTATCTCTTCCGCCGCAATGGCGAGCGGATCTCCATCCGTCTGGAGATATCCCATCGCCATGTCAAGTCTCTTTGCCGCCTCATTGCGCAGCGATACGTCCGCAAGCCAACGCTCCAGCTGCAGCGCTACCGCATCAGGCGTGAAATCTTCCTGCAGGAGCTCCGGCATGGGCGGTTCGAATCCACACTTCTCCGCCACTACATTGGCGAGCCCGACATGTTTCACGCCTTTTATCACACGCCTTGCGAACCATGCAAGAAACGGACCTACCGCATACACCAGCACAGTCGGACAGCGCACAAGCGCCGCCTCGAGCGTGGCTGTGCCGCTCGCAACCGCCGCACAGTCCGCAATACGAAGAAGATCACGGGCCTTCCCCTTCTGCAGTTCGATTGGCGGCAGCCCGTCAAACCTCCCCATGATGCGTCGTATCTCGCGCTCTGCCGCCGTATTTGCGGCTGGGATGCAGACGCGAAGAAAAAGCGGCTCAGAGCGCTTTTTGCCGACGAGCATCTTCAAGGCTTGAAGAAGACGTGGCAGTATGCGCTGTATCTCGCCAATGCGGGAGCCGGGAAGCAGCGCAATGGTCTTCATCCCCCTGACCATGTCTCCCGCCAAAGAAGTGGCGGACTGCTCCCGCTCGACGACCTTCACGAGAGGATGTCCGATAAACCTAGCGTCCAGACCGGTCCCGTCAAAAAGCTTCGGCTCAAAAGGGAAGAAGCAAAGAAGCTTTGTCAATGCGGCGGCAACCTTTGGAACACGTCCCCGGTGCCATGCCCATACCTGCGGACACACCATATGGACTGACGGTATCCCAAGCCCTTTGGCGAAGGCCCCCAACTTGAGATTGAGCCCGGGATAATCCACCGTGGCGACAACATCCGGACGCCATTCTCGTATAGCCCTCTTCATCGTGCGCGCAACGCCAAGAAAATAGAACAGTCTGCGCAGGACGGGCCAGAATCCCATCACGGCAAGATCCGCCGTCTTGAATCCGTAATCGCCGTAGCCGCGGATATCCGCACCGGCCGCACGCAGATGCTCCGCAAGCCGTTCGGCATACAGAACACCGGACTCCTCTCCGGCCAACAGCAATACCTTAAATTTCATCGCCGCAATTATACCACATTTCGCAATGCCGAAGACACTATCCGTTGAAACACCCGCCCTGGTTGCGCTCAAATGCAAGACAGCATTTGAAACGGCCGCAGGTTCCGTTCATGAGTGACGGCAATGAATTCGACGTGCGCCTGTCCGGCGCCAGTTTGGACGGATAGCGTCTCTGCCAGCTGCAACAGCAGCAGACGCGTCCGCACGGTCCCAGACCGCCTATTTCCGAGACCTCGTCGCGCGGTCCCATCGCCCAAAGGCTGACCTCGACGGCGAACTGGCGCCTCAGCGCTTCCTGCGCCGCCGAAAGGTCGATCTTCAACTGATCCGCCGCATAGCGGAGAAAAAGCTTCTTTCTGCCGAATGAAAGCCTTGCGACTGGTATGCGAATGTCCGGCGCAGCATCCTTCGCGAAAGAGAGGAACGCGTTCCTCATGGCGGCGGCCAAGGTGTCATTCTCCGCCAACGTCTTCTCGTCCTGTTCGTCCAGAGGTCGAACGATGCGGAAACCGGGGATCCTGTCACCATGAACGGACGGAACGTATGGTCTAACGCCGAACACCCTGCCTACATCCTCACCGTAGTCCAGTGCGACAATGAAACGTCCGCCTACGCCCTCCCCGACCACGCCTGAAGACACAAGCCGATCATCCACCCTGACGGTGAACACGCCCCTTTCTGGCATGAGCACCTGCGCTACGAGAATTTCACTTTCCATCCGCCATTCTCCATCTTCTCAATCAGAGGCATCATTGCATGACATGGGCTTCCCCTGCGGATATCGCCTCCCCCGCGACATCAAGCATCCCGTCACGCCGTATCCCGCCGCATCTGCCAGACGCAGGCTCGCCGTCATCATCAGTGCGACGCACTGCAACATGGAGCCCCTTCAGACAATCGAACTCCGTCAGACGCGGCAAAAGCGACGGAAAGCCAGCCATGCGCCATCGGGCAACATTCTCCGCAAGGACGGACAGAACCGCATCCCGTACATCATCGACATTCAGAGCCTCACCGGTCTCAAGTCTCACAGATGTCGCACGGTCCGATATCTCGGGAGCAAAGACGGTCTGGTTGACGTTCACGCCGATACCGACAATGACACTGTCACCATTGCGTTCGCAGAGGATTCCGCAGATCTTGCGTCCGGCGACAAGGACATCATTTGGCCACTTGACCTTCACGCCGGAGCAGAGCGGATCCGCACCATTGGAAGTGAAGATTCCGCATACCGCCTCGGCGACGGAGAGCCCTGCGACCAGCGGGAGAGTCACGACCTCATGCGGCGGCATGTCGGCGACATCCACAACCGCGGACATCATGAGATTCTCTCCCGGCGGAGAAAGCCATTTGTGGTCAAGCCGTCCACGACCGGCGGTCTGCATCCCCGCAGTAAAGACATCGCCCGGCTTTCCGCCGAGCGCATCCCTGTTTGTGGATTCCGTTACGGCGCTATGCCGTATCCGCCAGTCCATATCGATGGATCCTATTTGCCGATGATGGGTGCAAGCGCCTCCATCCAGATGTCGTATCCTGCGGCGGTCGGATGTATCTCATCGCGCATGATGGACTTCGGCACCCAGCCGGACGCATCGACAAGCCTGTCGTTGAAATCGATCCAGATGATCTTTCCGTCCTTTTCCGCAAACTGTTTGAGAAGCGCGTTAGTCTTGCTGTTTCGGACGCTTGCTTCCGCGTGGCGGACAGACTGAGCCGAATTGCCGCGCGGGAAGATCGGATGTAGGATGATCTTGGCGTTCGGCTGCTTTTCGCGGATCTTCGAGACGATCAGCTCGATGGCGCCGGCGACATTCTCCGGCTTCGAGGTCTTGGACGAATTGTTGTTCGTGCCGATCATGAGCACGATGCACTTCGCCTCGTAGCCGTCGAGTTCGCCGTGGGCGATGCGCCAGAGGACATGCTGCGTACGGTCTCCGCCGTAGCCGAGATTGAGGACCGTGCGGTTTGCGGTGAACTTCTTCCAGCTTTGGGGATGCTTCCACTCCCAGAAATGCATGATGGAGTCTCCGAGAAGCACAACATCGACGGACTTGCCCCTGAACTTCTCAATCTCCATATGGCGGCTGAGAAAACGGTTCGCCCACCAGTGCGCACCGAAAAGCCCCGGCTCGCGCTTCTTGTCTTTCGTCAGGTTTCCGACGCGGGATTCCGGCGTCGTCTCGACGGTCACGCCCGACTTGCCCTGTGCGCTTCCCGCAACCACAAATGCCGCAGCAACGGCAACGATCAATGTCTTCACGATCATTTCTGACTGTCTCCTTTTTTGAAACCTCAATGTTATGCCGCCCTGATAATTCTTCACACCATATGGGCAGCAATCTCTTGCTATGCCGCCAATTATATCACAACTAGACTCCCCAAAGTCACTTAACTGCACAAAATACAGAGACGGCAAATGCCCGGCGGAATGGTCACACCTCCACCACGCCTTTCCTGTACGGACCGATCGTGGTAGCTGCTGCGGCGGCGCTGAGACCTGCGCCAAACCCGGCAAACAGCACGGGGGTACGCACTGATTCCGTCAGTACGGCATCGATTCCATCTGCCATCGTGAGCGCCGCCGAACAGGAACCGGTGTTCGCATACTTCGCGCCGCTTCCGAAAACACGTTCCTTCAATCCAAGCGCATCCGAAAGCTGGCGCACCATGTACATGTTCGCCTGATGCGGCACAAATGCAGGGTCTGTCCCCACAAGAAGTTCAGATGACTGAATGAAGGACGCAAGAAATTTCCTGACAGGCCCGGCGACAAAGCGGAACACTCCAAAACCATCCATGTGAATGGATTCGCGGCAGCGAAGTGCGTCAGCACCGGAACCGTCCGTATGGAATCCGAAATCCCAGACACCATCGCCAGGCGCAAGCAGAGTGGCCGACGCGCCGTCACCCATCACCGCAAGCGTATTCGGGTCGGTCCGATCCGTCCATGCACTCTGCACGTCGCCATCGACAAGCAGCACTTTCCTGTCCGTTGCGCGCACAAGCTGAGCGGCGGAGTAGAGTCCGTATATCCAGCCGCTGCACGCCATCGAAATGTCGTATGCTACCGTGCCGGTCGAGAGTCCAAGCTCATGCTGGAGACGGGAGGAAAGGGCCGGGAAGCGGTCGCGGTTCGAGAAACTCACCGCTATCACGCCGCCGACATCCGCAGGGTCTGTCCCCTCAAGCGCGCATTTCGTCGCCGGAAGCGCCAGATCGATGACGTCCTGACCTTCTGCGGCGACACGCCTGGTCGTGAACCCGGTGGCCCTCACGATCCCTTCGGCCTTTTCGGCTCCGACCAGTCCCGCGAGTTCGGCAAGGCTGTCCACGGCGTTCGCCGGAACACCGCCAAACACTGCCTCGATATCAACGCCTTCAATTCTCATGCGACACCGTCTTGACAGTAAACTCATACCCATACACCGCATTGCGGAAGTACACGTCGCCGCCGGGGAGAATCTGGCGCACGGACTGGAGTTCGCCCCGCTTCACGTCAAATACCGTGCGCCGTTTCCCGTCTGCTGTTTCATCGACGCGATACCCGTCGCCCAATGCCTTTGCGAGCGCATCGGTCGGCAAGGTGACAAGCGCAATATCGAAAATCACGTATTCGGGATCGAGCGAGGACGGCAGCTGCGGAGCGCGTTCCCAACGGATTGTCCGGGGCTTCGCTATCGTGAGCGTTGCGAGACGCATCTGCGGCGCAAGGAGAACAGCCGTCAACTTTTCTCCGTTTCCCTTGAGGACACATTCCGCGGCGAACGCCTCATCCTTCCATGCGCCGTTCACGGACTGGACCGTCACGCCCTTCACGCCTGCAAGCAGAGCCTCGGCGATATCCGGATTGTCGGGGTCCTCCCGCACGACCACAGTCGCACAGCCGCAGCAAAGTGCCAGAAGCGCGCATACGCTCAACAACCGGCGCATACCGTTCACACCCGCTTTCTGACGGCGATCAGGCACACGGCGAACGACACTGCGACGAACGCCAGCGCGCAAATCCTGTGCGCCCAGAGAAGAAACTCCTGTCCGTCGCTTCCGAACACCGACATCATCGGCATCACGGCGGTGAACACCGTTGCGGCGGCGAGCACCAGCCAGAACGTCCACGCCACGGCCGACACAGGACACGCCGTACGGTCACCGTGCCGAAGGACCGCCATCACCGCAACCGCCGCCGCCAAAGCGCCGCCCGCGACCATGTGGAGCATCAGCCACCACCAGGTCATTCCGCCGAAATACCAGCCCGCTACTCCAGACGCGGCAAGGTAGAGAGCGGCAAGTACGAATCCGGCATCGACGATCCACTTGAATGCGCCCCAGAGGAAATGCGTGGTGGAACCGGAAACCTTTGAGGAGACTCGGTTTATCGCATGTGCGGCGCCTGCGGCGACAAATAGGCAGAGAAGCGCAAACACGCACCAGAGCACAACCTTGAACATCGGCCTTCCAAGGAAAGCAAGGTTGAATGCGCTGAAATACACAGGGTCGTCGTATCCATCGAAGAAATCGCTCTTGATTGAATGGCACGCGGCGCAACGGTCAGGAGCGGCGCCCCTCGCCATGCGTGCGGGCTTCACGTCATGGGCGAACGCCCAATACACGTAATTCGATCCCTCTAGCGCGGCACGACGGCAAAGCTCAACCTGTCCTTCGGCATTCTTGCGGACGAACGGCTCCTCGATGAACGGAAGATCCGTCGCCCACTGCGCACGGCCGTAGATGCCGATGCGGTTGGCGCGCATTGTACGGATCTGGGCGCGCCTGCCATCCTTCGTGACACCTGAATGGCAGACGGCGCAGGAAAGCTTCTTGAAGTGCACAAGCGGGATTCCGGCGTGATCCGGCTTCGGTCCCTCGCCATTCTTGTCCATGTGGCAGGATGCGCAGCTCTTCGTCTCAACGCGATGCTTCATGCCGTTCTGGTGGCAGTCGACGCAGCGCATTCCGCGCTGAAGATGCACGTCAACGGTCATCCCCTTCGAACCGGCGCCGGCCTCGGCGACGGAATGGCACGCAAGGCAGTTCTCGTTTCTGGGCTTGCCCACGCGGAACGTTGCACGGCCCTTGTCGTCGTACTTCGCCGGTTCATACGTGATGTTCTCAGGAACCTTGAAGAGATGGTCGTCAGGGTTTTCGGCGATGTGCGGATCCCAAGCGGCGTCAAGACGCTCGTTCATGCCGTCCACGCGCGCATATCCAGCCGCGGCGATGGCGGCGCCGCTCCAGTTCTCGCGCAGGACCTGCTTTGCCCATTCGCTCACATCGTAGTCATCCTGCGAATGGCAGGCAAGACAGTTCATTTCAAGCGCACCGGTCACGAACCAGCGCTGACGGTCACCAGCCGCCTCGGACATTGCGACAGGGCACGAGGCGAGTCCACCGCCTGGGAACGCCCAACCAAAAGTCTTCGTCCATTCCCAGGCCGAAAGTCCACCGCGGTCGGCAAGCGAGACCGTGCGGCAGGCACCGTTTGTGGAGCAGAGGAACCAAGGTTCGCGGTTCACCTTGTTCACCACGTCGTTAGTGCCGCCGGAGCGGAAGTGCGATCCGCCGCGCATCTTACCGACATCATGGCACTGCGCACAGGTCTTCTCCTGCGACATGGCAGCGGGCATGCGCGCGCGAACGGACACTTTGTCCCCTTCGCGGTCCACAGGCACAAAACGATGCACGGGTACCGTACGGCCCCCGTTGAACTCACTGGCCAGTGCTGCAAGCGAAAAGGCCAGCGCTGTCAAAAACGCTGATGTACTCTTCATAAAACGGAAAATGGAATACCTGTCATGAAATGATGGAGATTATACCATAATTCACCGATTCTCCATTGGACAATCTGGATGATTCATGACACAAGGCAACACCTCCCCATAACGTCTCGAAATCGCGCAGGTGAGCATGTAGCCCTTTCCTACACTTTCTACACTTCTTGCCTGCAACTTGATTTAAATTTAGATTTTTGCTTTCGCTACTTGGAGTTTTGGAGATTCGGTGTTTAGGAGAGTTTTCAGAATCTATTCTCCCTATCTTCCAGTCTCCAAATCTCCCGGAGATTCGCCCGCGCCTCTGCCTATCCTTCGCCACCGGTCAGAATCGGGTGCGGTCCATGAAGAACGACAGGACGGCAAGTTCGTTCATGTTGCGGTCGAAGGAGCGAGCCATGTCCTCGACCGCCTCGACGTTGCGGAACGCCGAAAAACCGGGATCCTCACGCATTCGCTTCGCGAAGAAATCCATGAGAGTGAACAGGAAATCCCGACGGTATTCGCGATATCGGGATGATATCAGCGCATCCTCCTCGCTGTCGGAAAGTTCGGCGCCATCCTGGGCCGATGCCGTCAACTCCGAAGAGACCTCCTTCTCGGCCTGCTTCTTCAGGGATTCCAGTACGTCGGCAAGTCGCTCGGCCGCAATGGCCTTTTTGACAAGACCCGCCGCCGTAGCGTCGGCGAGATCGGGGTCGGACAGGATGCCGAGCACATTCGTGCGCCACGGATCTCCGAGTTGATGCTCATGCGCATCCGGAAGGTCTATCCGCTGGCAGCGGGAGACTATCGTCGGCAGGAGCTGTTCGGGCGCATCGGTGAGCAGAAGAAACACTGCCTTGGACGGAGGCTCCTCGAGCGTCTTGAGAAACGCATTCGCTCCGGCGGCGTTGAGCCGGTCCGCTCCGACAAGCACACCGACCTTCCATCCGCCCGCAAACGACGTCTGCGACATCGGATCGATGAACTTGGTGTGCACGGACTCCACGGACACAATGCGAGTCTTCTTCTCCGGATAGAGCCAGTGGATGTCCGGATGCGTCTTGAAATTCTCTTCCGGAACGCCGGGGAAGAGATCCCTCAGCACAGCCATCGCAAGGTCACGCGCCATGCCGCGGATTCCGCCGACGACAAGATATCCGTGCGCCGGTCTGCCGTCCGCAATGGCTTTGGCTATCAGAGCATGGGCTGAATCGAGTTCCATACGGCCTCTCCAACCTCCTCAACTCCGCCATCTGCCTGGATCACCGAAAACCGCTCCGGCTCTGCGGCGGCAAGTTCCAGAAAGCCCCGCCTGAGCCTGAAATGAAAATCGTCGCCCGCCTTCTCCATGCGATCGGCTCCGGTGTTGGTCGCCGCCTCGCGCGCACGCATGCGCTTTGCGGAAACCTCAGGCGAGACATTCAGCAGAATCGTCCTGTCCGGCGCAAGTCCGCCCGTTGCAAACGAATTGATCCGCCTGAGCTCATCGAGGTCCAGACCGCGTCCATACCCCTGATAGGCGAAGGTTGAGTCGGCGAAGCGGTCGCACAGCACCCATGTGCCGGACTCGAGAGCGGGACGTATCACGCCCTCGACGACCTGCGCTCGGCTGGCGAGAAAGAGAAGCGTCTCGGCTCGCGAATTCGGCGGATCGTCCGACTCCTCGCGAACGAGGGTTCGTATCTTCTCGGCAAGCGCGGTTCCGCCCGGTTCACGAGTAAGCAGAACCTCCTTGCCGGCCGCGCGCAGACGGTCCGCAAGCAGACGGATCTGAGTGGATTTTCCGCACCCTTCTCCGCCCTCAAACGTAATGAACCGTCCTGCCGCAGCCATGACTCCGCGCCTCAGGCCTTCTTCATCTGCGGGAAGAGAACCACGTCGCGGATTCCGTCCACGCCCGTAAGGAGCATCACCAGACGGTCCACGCCGATCCCAAGACCACCGGTCGGCGGCATCCCGCATTCGAGTGCGGAGATGAAGTCCTCGTCGATCTTCTCGGTATCCTCACCTGCCTGGTTCTCAAGGGCCTTGCGCTGCTCGAGCGGGTTGTTCTGCTCGGTGTATCCCGGGCAGAGTTCTCGTCCGCCAACGACGAATTCGAAAACGTCCACGAGCTTAGGGTCATCCTCGCAGGCCTTGGCGAGCGGCACGAACTCGTGCGGAAGACGCGTCACGAACGTGGGCTGACGGAGATTCTTCTCGATGAGCTTGTCATAGACCTCATGCGTGAGCATGAGCGTATCGGAAATGCCGTCGAGTTCAAGATTCGTCTCCGACTCCGCGCCCTTGGCCTTGGCTTTCTCAAGCTGCGTCTCGAACGGGAGATCGAACCAGTCGTCGCCCATCTTCTCCTTCACGAGATCGGAGTACGCCACACGGCGATAGGGCGGAGTGAAGTCGATGATCTCCTTGGCCTCTCCGTACTCGATCTTGCGTGTGCCGATCACGGTGTCGCAGAGATGGGGGATGAGACCTTCGATGATGTTCTCCATCGACTTGCGGTCACCGTACGCCTCGTATACCTCAAGGACGGTGAATTCCGGGTTGTGGCTGCGGTCGATGCCTTCATTGCGAAAATCCTTGCCGAGCTCAAACACCTTGTTCATGCCGCCGACGATGAGTCGCTTGAGGTAGAGCTCGGGAGCGATGCGAAGCACCATGTGCTGGTCAAGCGCGTTGAAATGCGTCTCGAACGGCTTTGCCGCAGCGCCGCCGGCCTGGGACTGCAGAATGGGCGTCTCAACCTCGTTGAAGCCCTTGCTCCAGAGATACTTGCGCGTCTCTGCGAGAATCTTCGAACGCGTGAAGAATCGGTTGCGCGATTCGTCATTCGTCATGAGATCGACATAGCGGCGGCGGTAGCGCTCCTCCTGGTCCGTAAGGCCGTGGAACTTCTCCGGCGGCTGCTCGAGGGCCTTAGCGAGAAGCTCCCATTCCTTGACGACGATGGACTTCTCGCCGCGCTGGGTCGTGAACGACACGCCCTTCACGCCGATTATGTCGCCGAGATGAAGCTGCTTGAAGCCCGCGAAAAGACGCTCGTCCAGTTCGTCGCGCTTGAAGATCAACTGGAAACGGTCGGTGCCGTCGTTCATTGTGCAGAAGTTCATCTTGCCCATGCGACGGATCATCAGGAGACGTCCGGCGGCGGACACCTCCCTGCCCTCCTCGAACTCCTCGCGGATCTTTGCGAGATCATCGTGCGGATAGGCCCGGCCATAGGGCCTGAAACCGAGCTTTTCAAGTTCTGCCATCGCCGCGAGACGATTCTCGCGGTATTCGTTTGTCTCAACTTCCATCTTATCTCCTTCAGAAAACCCGGCAATTATACCATATTCACATAATGCCGCGGACCGGGTCGCTATTCCCTGTTGAGCCAGCGAGAAAGACGGGCGGAATCAACCTTGCTCGGCGAATGTCCGAAACCGATGCTTCCGACAATCCCCTTGTCCTTGGAAGGACAAGCGTTGAACGCGGCAAATCCGGCGTGCGGCGGCGCGACGGTGTCCGTGAAGCCGACGGAGAAGCGGATCGGACAGGTTATGAGCGACGCGAAATGCACTCCGTCGAAATACGGCGCGTTGCGCTCGGCTGCGGCGACGTTCTCCGGCAGCTGCGACTTCACGAGATTCGGCCAGCCGGACTGTCGCCCGTCTATCTTGTGGCACAGATGCACGGTGATCGCGGGGACGGCGATTGTCGCCTTGCGGAACCCTCCGTTGAGAGCGACAAGCGCAAGCCCCATTCCGCCGCCCTGACTTCCGCCGGAGTATATGAAATCGTCCCTCTTCACCTCCGGGCGGCGCTTGAGCCAGTTCACGGCGCGGTTGATGGCGAGAATCGCGCCATAGTAGAAATACTCCTCGCGGCTGGCGGCGATGCCGGTGCGCGTATAGCGCGGCGCCAGCACGGGATAGAGCTTCGAATAGTGGTCGTCCTCCACCTTCTGGAGCGCATTATGCTCGGGACCGCGTTTCGCCGCCCCCGGCACCGGGCGGTAGTAGTGCACGTTCATGAGAAGCCCCACGGTAGAGGCGTCCCCGATGGACGTTGTTCCCATCGACGGACCTGCGCCCGGCACATGGACCCGCACGGGGAACGGCCCCTTGGAGAGGTCCTTCGGCTCCTTGAGGAACCCGTACACGGTCCTTCCGCGCGGATCGCTCAGCGAAAGCATGTACACGTCGCATCCGTTGGTGGACATGGACGGCAGAAGCTCCAGCTTCACGTCCTCCGAAACCTCACGGTCATAGCGTGCGATCGCATCACGCCAGAACTTCTCGAAATCTGCGGGCCGCTCATCGCCGCCCGTGATGAGTTCCTTCGAAAAGACCGCGCCCCAGCGTTTCACGTGCTTGCCGCACTTGACTGTGAGGAGCAGGAACCCCGGAATGTCGCGTCCGCCCTTCACCGTGAACTCACGCTGCCTGGAAAGGTCCACGTCAAACTCAGACAGCACCTTGTCGCCGAAATTGTCGAGGCGCACCTTTGCAATGCCGGACGTGAGCGACGAGCGCACGGTGAACACGGCTTCGTCGCCGCAGCGGTAGTTGGAGTCCGGATCGTCGCACCACACGGAGAACGGCGCAATGCCCGACTTCACGTTCTCTATCTTGAGGGAGTCGATGTTCTTCGCGATCGGCTCGCCGCGCGATGGATTCTTCATCTCGCAGTTGCGGAGCGCTATGTTCTTCGGCGGGCATGCCGGATCGCCGCGCAGCTCGTAGGCGTACCATCCTTCATCGCACACCACATTTTCAACCGTCACGTTTTCTATCGGAGTGTACACGATTTCAGGATTCGTGGGCTTGTCGCGCCTCAGCCACTGGTAGTCCGGCATGATCTCGAAGATCGAACACTTCGCGCGCGCCGCCGTGACGTTGCGCACCGTGATGTTGCGGGCGTAGCCGCCGCGCGCCGCGTTAGTCTTGATGAACAGCACACGCCAAACCTCACCTTCCACACGGCAGTTTTCAAGCGTGATATTCTCAATACCGCCTGAAAGTTCACTGCCGATGCCGAGAAGCGTATGGCCGTTCACGACCGTGCAGTTTCTGATCGTGATGTCCTTTGTGGGCCTGGCGCGGCGACGGCCGTCGGCGTTCTTGCCGCTCTTCATGCAGAAGCCGTCGTCCCCCTGGTCAAGGCGGCAATTCTCAATCAACGCGCGTTGCACAGAATCGAGGTCGATACCGTCGGTGTTAGGGCCATCGCACCGCAAATCAAGATTGCGAATCGTCACGTCATCCGTGCAAAGCAAATGAATCGTCCAGTTCGGGGAATTTCTTACACGGAATCCTTCAAAACGGACATTTCCGCAATCTTTGAACTGGAAGAAACGCGGACGCGTAATCTTCTTGCTGAAAGCCTCGCCGTGCCAATAGTCGACCTTCGCCTCGAAAGTACCCGCACCCGTCACCGACACATTGGTCGCTCCGACAGCCATGACCAGCGCTCTCGCGTCAGGATACAGTGAAGGATCGTCGGAGAAAACGAGTCGTGCACCATCCTCAAGATGCAGTTCGACACCGCTTCCAAGAGTCAGCGGACCGGTCGTCCATTCTCCGGCAGGAACAACGACGCGCCCACCGCCGGCTTTCGCCGCCGCATCAAGCTTCGGCTGCAGTTCAATCGGCGCGGCCGCCGCTGCCGAAAACAATCCAAAAACAAAAAACAGAATATTATTTTTCATGATCAACGCACACCTATTTTAAGATTCCTGATTCTTCCGGCGAAGAATTCGCCGCCTTTAGCGCCGCCGCCGACAGCGGTGTACAAGGGATAGAAAAGATCGCCGGAAACCGGCATCGCCTCTCCGCGCACTCCGTCGACCTCCACATGGGCCGTCCTCTGGTCGCACACGATCTTGACCTTCTGCCACTTGCCCGCCGCAATCTCCGGACCTTTCACGGTGACGGAAGCGGCTCTTCCCGACACTCGCATGAACTTGTTGCGCAGGAAGAAGTGAGCGTACACCCGACCGTCGGCGACATATATCGATGCGCTGGTGGGACCGGTGAACACCAGCATCTGCCTGCGCTTCACATCGTCCGGATTGACCTCCATCTCAAGTTCGAAGCTGGCATGCACAGGCCAGATCTGCTGCGGAAGGCTCACATATGAGCATCCGGAGAACTTGAGCGCCCACGAGCCGTCCGGTTCCTTTACAAAATCCGGCGAACTCTTCTCCCAGTTCGGCGTCTTGGCGTTCAACGCAAGCACCGCACTGTTGCCGTAGCCGGTCTCACCCTGACCGAAACCGGTGACGAGCGGCACATTGCCGCCGAGGATGCCCCAGAGATTGCGGCCGCCCGGACACGGTATTACCGACCCACGGGATGGAGTAAACTCATATTTGACATCAAGAAAGCGCGAGCTGTCGGCGGAAATTTCAGACACCTTTTCGGAGTCGCGTTCAAACACATGGAACTTCACCCTCCTGCCCGAAGCTTTGCCGAGAACGAACGGCTTGGAACGCCAGACCTTATAGTTTTCATCAATCGTCTCAAGTCGCAAAATGGAATTGGGAAGCCCCGGTTTTAAGCGGAAAGTAAAATCGGCATTCTTCACCATCTGCGGATCAGGTATGCGTTCCTGCGAAAGGTAGCGCGTAAAGACAAGGTTAGTCCCCTTCTTTCCCGGCAAACCGACAACTTCGTCGCGTTCAAGATCGGCAACTGAAACCTTACCCTTGAAGTAGTCCTTCACATCCGCTTCAAAGACGGCGCTGTCCGCCTCCGCACGGGGGATTTCGATCAATAGATAGTGAGGCCAGTTGTTCGCCATCGCGCCGGTGAGCACGAAGCTCGTCCCTTCGATTGCGATGTTTCCGCGAGTGCGGAACATCGACAGCTTTGCGTTCGGAGCGCCGGCAAGCTTAATCTTGCCGAACAAATGCTTCCCCTTGCCGTTGATCGCGTATCCCTGGAACGCGATGCGTACGCGCACCGTGTCCGCATCGCGCACACTCTTTCCGTCGTACATGTAGATGGTATCGGTCTCGTCGATGACGGCAATCGACCTGAGACGCGCATCGCTCTTCACGCTTCCGCAAATCTCACGAACGCCATTTGCATCGGGCTCGCCGATGTTCAGCGTCCCCGCCGTACCCTTGGGCAGATCGCGCAAAGGATGCTTCGCCCACTTGTACTCAATGCAGCGCGTAGGACGCAGACCGACCGGCCACATGCCGTCCGAATGCACGCTGCGAAAGCCATTCGCCCAAACGGTGAGTTCCGGAACGAGCGCCGGATTATCTATCAGCCGCGAGACATCCTCCTTGAACCATGCCGCCGCCAATCTGCCGCCCTTCAACTTCTGCGGCGGGAAACTGCGCACAACTTTGCCATCGGGCGTCTTCCAGGCGAACGCCACGGTGATGTCGGCATTGTCAAACGTTCCGTCGGGAATATTGAGCACTTCGACTTCAAGCGGCTCGCCCGCCATCAGCTCCTTGCGGTAGGATACGATGAGGTTCGGAACAGACGCATCGTCGCCGGGGAACATATCGGGCTTAAGACCGTTTGCGATATCATGATAGTAGCGCATTATGCGCTGATTCGTGAAACCATGCGCGACCATCGGACGGAAACTCGTGTTCTCGTTTTCCTCATCCCATTCACAGCCGATCATGAAATCCGCATTCATAGCCGCCATTGATCCCAGCATGTCGCGTAGCATGCGCGTACCGGTGCAGTCAAGTCCGTAGTTCCAACGATAGGAGTTCTCATGTCCAGCCGTGGCCAAATAACCCAGACATTTCTCCTTGAACTCAGGCTTGGAGAACACGTCATGCACCATAGGCACTAGCACCTTGTCGAAAAGCCACGGATTGTAACGACGGTTGAAGATAGTCTCGCGCCCGTTATAGCACAACCCATCAAGAACCTTGAGTGCGCGTTCAAGCCGCTCTCGCATTTTCCGGAGCACATCGGCACTGTAGCCTTCGGTCGTCTCCTTGCGGTCTTCCAGACAGAGCATATAATACGGCATCACCAGGAATCTGTCGCCGAAACGCGATGTCAGTTCCTTCTTCAGCTTCGCATAGTGAGGAAGGTCATTTTCACGGATGGCGGGATAGCTGGTAATCACCACCTTCCCATTGATGCGGAAACTGTTCGGGGCATCCAATGCCTGCTTTGCACGGAAGATGCACTCTTCAAGAGGCAGTCCGCGCAAAAGCTCAACCAGTATTTTTGTCTCACAACCCGGTTTCACTGACGCAGGTAAAACCTCCTCGCGATTCTTCGTGCATGTAAAGACTGCAAAACCGGTCTGCTTGCCCAAGCGCCCTATCTCAACTGTCTTCTGCCATCCCTTTTCATTGAGCCACGGGCCTTTTTCCACATCCTGGTTCACATATTTCAAACTCGAATCCTGCAAAAGCGGACGATCGTACCAATGGTGCAGAAAATCACTGCGATTGATACCGTACTTAAGCTGCGCCCGGACAAAGAAATCCGTTCTGCCGTTTTTGCGCACATAGCGGCTCTTCGACCATTCTGAGAGCAGTTTTTCCGCGTCGGCTGTAAGCTTCCAGTTTTTTGCCAAAAGACCATATTCGTCCGGAGGTGCGTATTCTGCGGAAGGCGCTTGTTCCCGGGCCCCCTTTGGAACGGAGCACGCAGAGTTTCTGCCAGTACAGTCCTGACAGCACGATGCGAAGGAAGATACGACAGCGGCGACTAAAAGTGTTTTCATCTTTGATTATTTTCTCTTATCAGCGAATGGATATTGCAAAACCGTACTTCTTCAGATTGGCGATCAGAGTTACGGTACCGGCTTCAGTGACCTTGTCCAATTTGACCTTGTAGGAGGATAGCACGGAAGGACGAATAACCTCCAACAGATCAAGCACTGCCGCGCAACCGGAATCCACAGTCATCACGCCGAACGAATACTCATTCGCAGGCGTTTCATCGGCACATTCGACATATACCGGGATCTTCTTGGACGGATTGTCGTCAAGGAATGCAAGCGGCGAAGGCGATTTCACGTTGCAGATACCCTTCATCCGTGGTGTGCAGATCAAGCGCAAAACCGACTTCAAGCTTGGAAGTCTTGTTTGAGAACACGACATCCAGACCATCCAGTGCATGTGCGCTCAAAGGCTTCACCATGCCGCCCGCCACATAGAAAGTGCGCTTTGCGGCATCTTCAGGGATTTCGTCTGTTACTGTTCCTTCCGCATCAATAAAACGCAGATCGCCGCCAAGAGCAAGAGTACCGGAGCCTTCCTTGTACATTTCTCCGTCAACCGTCAATTGCTGGAAGATCGCAAGTGACTTGTCTTCAGGCACGAGAAAACGTCCTTTCCAACGAATGAAGATGCCGCGGGTAAGCTCGGCTAGCGACATGCTATCCAGCACTTCCAATCTACTGGCTGAGTCAAGCGTCAAAGCATCATATGCAAATTCATTGCGGGGACCGCCAAGATTCTCCGCCCGCCGAACGACCAGGGAGGTGAAAGGATAGTTCATCTTAACATATGCTCTCGCATTCGTCGCACAGATTCTGCCGGCGAACCCCCTGTTGTCTCCATCTAGACAAATTGTGGCGCCACATCTTGTTTCGGCGAAACCCTGCACTTGCAAAACCGACGCTTCATCGCCGGAGATTGGCCCGACAAGCCGGATTGTTCCGCTGTATTTTGGGGTCACTATTGTTCTGCCGGATAACATGAAATTGCTTCGTAAAGTCAAGTCACATCCGTCAAGACCTTGAATTTCCACACCGCCTTTCCCTCCGTCCAAAAGGAGATATGGTATCGTGTAATCTTTAATCCTGAAATATAATTTGGACGGATTTACAAATCGCATGGAACGTCCTGCAAACGACAGAGTGCCCTCAGGTGCATATCTTGTCGCGAAGCAACCTGTACCAGAACCTATTTTCCCTGTCTGGTATCTTATTCCGTTGCGAACCGGCTGACCATCACTCCAGTAATTGCCGTCTGTCTCCGCGACCACGGCGTCCTGCATTGTCATATCTATTTTATTGTTCTTAGTCTGCGTCACAAGAGGATAATAAGTAACATATATTGTCTTGGTCTTCCCATCATCGGAAACTTTCATTTCCACCGATGTTCCAGTCCTTATGTCGTAAGCCTCCTCCAGGATAAAGTCATCCAATGAGCATTGACTGTCAACCGGCAGTGTCAGCAATGCATATCTGGTAGCCTCTTCAGGAGCCGAGGTCGGAGCGGTAAAATGTAAAACTGTACCTTTCCCCACCGTCAAACCATTTAGAACCGCAAGCGAGCAATCGACAGAAGTCTTGAGCGTCGCACCTGTTTCAAGAGTAAGATTATCACGCACCTCAAAATTAGATACAGCAGACAAGTCGAGCGTTGCCCCACGCTTCAATATAATCGATCCAACAGATGTATTAACCTCAGCTTTAAAGACAGCGCCATTATCTGCGACAATCGAACCTCCAAAATAAGTAGCCTTATCAGCAAGAGTGAATGTTGTGGTCAGAAGAGTTCCTGCTGAATTATATTGTGATGTTACAACCACCTCTCCAAGAAATTCACTTGCATCACCCGAGAATTTCAACCCAAACGGACAACTTCCAAATTTGCCATTAACTCCTGAATGAACAATAATTCCACAATCTGATGCTGCATGAACATCATCTTTAAACGTTAAAGTCTCCTCTTGTTTACCGCTAAAAAGAACAAACGGAGCTGACTTCGGAGACGTAAAAGTCACTTTCCCACTTATTTTCGAACTCGCTGCATTTACATGTAACGTACCATTTTCAAGAATCAAGCCACCACTGCCGGAATACGTCGCACTATAATAAGCAAAATAATCTCCAGCCTTTTCCTTATCCCCCAATTTTCCAATCGTAAGCGAGCGAGCAGGTATGATCTCTCCACTAGATGTATAATATGTGTAACCTGACACTAAATAATCGCGATTCTTAACATCTTCTCCCTCTACCTCTGGCTCCCATGTAGCCCCTGCAAAACCAGTATCATGCGAATTATTCTCCTTAAGTCTCACATAATCCTCGCCTTCAGCAAATGCGAAGAATGGAATGAATGACATTGACAATGCCATAAGTACATTTTTTTTTCGCGGAACATTTCAAAAACTCCTTTATTACCAAGAACTGGCGCTAATTATATCATATTTTGTCCGAGTGTGCCCGGGCAGACATGCACCGACTCAAGAACTTAAGAACTCACGACCTATCACACAAGTTGTTTCGCTGCCATACACAAGTCATTCTATTCATTTCGGCAGTCATGCGTCCCTCAACCTGTTATTTCGCCATAGTCTTGAACTTCTCAGTCACAGTGCGGACAACAAACTTCGGCCGCTGGAGCATAAAATACACATTATCATCGATAGACCTCCTCTTTCCATTCGTATGGTTCGGAATATGATTCACCAAGCATCGTCTCAACCATGAACCTGAGAACGCGCGCACCGTTGAAGAGTTCATGGTATCTTACACGTCCGGCAGATGCAACCGCCGCCCGTTCCGTGTCGTGAGCCTGATATTGCAGGATCTTCTCGGCGAGATCCACCGCGTCATCGAACCATACGGTCTCACGGTCCGTGAAGAATCGTTACATCTGGTTCTTCGAGGACTGGAACGTAAGTATCCCATAACCCATCAGATGTGCGATGCGATCCGACGAATACCACTTGTCCCCTTCCTTGCGGTTCAGGTTGAGCGACATCTTGCTCGTGGCGAGAACATCTTCATAGTCCGCACCCCAAATGGACGGCCTGTCCGCGCCAAATATGTCAATGCGCAGCTTGCCTTCAAGCTTTGGCCTAAGTTCCTTCCAAAAGCAAGACAAATAATAATCGACCAATTCAGGTTTACAGCATTTGATATTATCCCAATCCTGCAAATCTTGTTAATCCTGTCCTATTAACACTTCCCAATGGCCGTTTTTTGCAGCTCCAACGCGCCGTATTCTGCCGGCATCGGCAAGCTCCTTTATACGACGTGCGACCGTTCGACGCGGCACACCCATAAGCTTCGACAATTCGTCATAGCTGACAAACGGATCGGCCTTGAGGTTTGCGATAATTTGCAGTGCCAACGATTCGTTATTTACAGGATTTACAGTGCCACATTTTGTTGGTATCTCAAATATATCATCTGCCCTTTGAGTAAGTTCCTCAATTTTCATAATGCGGCTTTGCAGAAACCTCTCTATTGAGCGCAGTCTGTCTTGCGGCAAGTTATGGTATTTGTGCCGTTTGAAGCGGAAACCCTTCAACGCCTTCATGCGCTCAAGCATGCTTTTCGTAATGCCACCCGGAAATCCCAGCCACTTTGAGTATAGCGCAGGCTTTACTCGCGAAACATATTTAGCCAAATCCCAAAACTCGTCAAGTTTATCGCCAGGACGATAAAGTGCCGGCGAAAACAGTCCGTAACCATTATCGAATATGGGAGCTGCACCAACTATCTCATTTTTATCATTATCAACCAAATACCCAAAATTTCCGAGATGACGGTCGGTGTTGAAAATGAGTGCGTCAAAGAAGAAAATGTCGGCAAAGCGTTTGTCTTCCAGAGCTTCTGCCACGTTCATTATTCTTCCCGCTGGCAGATATCCAAACTTATCGCTAGTAAAAATATTGCAGGTCGAACACAAATAGCCTTTAAACTTGCTTAGCGAATATTCGACATGATCAAGCCCCATCGCAGCAGCAATCTGTGAAGCATAATATTCGGAATAAGGCTCAAATCCCGTATTGGCAGCTCCATCCGTTCCAGATTTGTAAAGAACGACCCTTCCATCGATTCTCCGCCAGCATTTCGCGAGCATTCCATTCGTCGAAAATTCAGGCGAAGATATCCAATCAAGGCACTCAATGGCAGACCCCATTCCGTTAAAAGCAGTGAGCGCAATCACCTGTGAAAATTCATTATCGTAAAGATTGCAATCCTTCCACGATCCCTTAAAATCATTCGGCACCACCCAATGAACATCATTAAGCGATAAGCCGCGGCATATCTCGATTATGCCTCGAACATTTCGTGCATCAAGACCCGTCGCCGCCATTAATGCGTCTATGTTACGGCGATTACGTGGCACCACACGACGAGACAGCCACCTCCAAAGATTTTCGTCAGAAACATCGCCCTTAAAATCAAGGGGCAGATAGCGATTATTCCCTTCATCTACCGAAACAATACGAACTCCTTGCGGTTCAATCCATTCAAACCGCAACAGTTCTTTATCTCGATGCTTCAGAATCATTTAACTAATCAACTTGAACTTACCCCGTCAAACATGCACATCTCAAATCATCTTTCACGAAAACATGGCGAATAATAGCACTTGCAGATATCAAAAGCAAGCGGGAAGTTGACGACTTTTGGATGACAAGGCAAAGTGAATGCGACAGCAAACTCTACCATGCCAAGACAACGGGCTTTTTGCCAGTTGTCTTTGATGAGAATATGATTCGGACCGATTCTCAACCGATATTGTGCAAGGTAAGGACCCAAAGGCTATTGTAGCTCGCTAGGCATGCGTCCTTGCGCGTTCTTCAGCGGATTGGGGTTGCGAAGGTTCATGTTCCACGACCTGTGTTCGCCCCGGTATGGACATCGGCGTTCTCCTGCCGCCATTTTCCGGCGGCTTCGTCGATCGGATCGAAAATCTCCGCCTTCATGAGCGCGACCCTTCTTCCTTCAAGACTCTCGGGATCGACCGATGCGGCGGCACGTTTGAGTATGCGTTCAAGACCGTTGAGAAAGTCCGCCGTGTATATTTCGCCCATGAGCTTGGCGACAGGCGGCCCGCGCCGCAGTTCCCTGGGCTCATGGCGTTATCGAGAATGACCTTCCCATAAAGTTCTTCCTTGTCGCTATTGTAGCACATTATTGCATTGTTCGCCGAATATGGAGAGTCGTCAACACCACAAGTTTTTCCCTCGGCAATGTACATGCCATTCATGTCGGTTACACCCCTTAAGACAGTGTCCGTTAGGGCGAAAATTCATGCCGAAAAACACACTAACATCGGCATTTGACACATTGTGGCCTAAATCGTCTACAACGTGTATTTTAATTTTTGCCAATGCTCCAGACCTTCTCGCTTCGCGGCAAGAAGAATCTTTGCTTAAAGCAAAAGCAGATGTTGCTGTAATTATCAATATTGCAATCACAAAAAACATTCTCATTTAAGACCGCCTTTCTCTATTACTTTTTCATAGAATCTAAAATTAAAGCCTGTTCGACTGAAATCTTGTTGACACCAAACCAATTTTCTTCAATATTCCATCCAGACCAATCGGTTGCACCCAATCCTACACCAAGCCCACGTCCTTTGAATAATTCCTGTATTTTCCAGGCTCCGCCAGATAATGTAAGCTGCCCGACTTCCGCATTTGCCAAAACATCCTCTGTCGGGGAATAGCAGTTTACGGCATTGGCGATCCCGGCAAATCTTCCACGCCACGAAAGTGATGCACGGAAATCATTTGCCGGGAAAAGCTTGCTCCAATTGGCTGCCAAATAATTGGATGGAACCTTCTCCCATTCTTCATCGCACATGACAGAAGAAAACGATCCGTTATCATACGCCTCCATCGAAACTGCCGCATTTAGCATGTAATACTTTGAATAATTGAGTCCGTGATCTTTCGCTGCGGACGACACAAGCATATTGCCAAGAGAATGTGCGAGCATCACTTTCTCTCCGGGAAGATCACGGCAGGACTGCACAAGCGCAGGTGCAGACTGAAAAGCATTCTTCACATTGACGTAATAATCTGGCGATATCTGCTTATCCGAGAACATCAACGAGAACTGCGACCCGTCACCTTTCCAGTTCACCGCCGTGAACATGGACTTCATGCCCGAAAGCCGCAGGCGCTTGAACATCTGATCGCCCCATTTGCGGGCATCTGCAGGATTTACGTTGTAACCGTGCACAAATACAAAGTGTTGTCCATCGCATTCCGAATCGGGGAGGTTGTTCGGCTCGTAGAGCCGTGACGGTTCGCCGCCGGTGCCGCCGCAGACGCTGCGGATGTTGAGCCACCGGTACATTTCCCTTACCGAAGAAATTGATATCGGCATCGGGAATGAGAGGATTGTCTCATCGCCCAACTTCACCCCAAGCGTGACATTCTCATGCGATGCCGCTGCCTCGAATGCAAGGATGCCAGGCGCGTTGTCTTCGCCCAAAAGCTCCGATGGATTTATCTGCATTGCGTCATACTGAAGCGCGGTCAATGGCGCGGAATGCAAAGGCGTGTCAGCGTTTTTCGTAAAAGTATCGTCAGTATATATCTTGCCTGCTTCATTCGGATTCACATCCACGGCACAGTAGCGCATGGCATTTTCGCCGTGTGCGGAGAGCTCGAACTTGACCGACGATCCCCACGCATCGATGAACGGCTTCAGGTCGAGCCTTGCGGCAAAAAGGTTCACAAGGTCGTACCTTCCATTCACAACGCCGTCGGCGGCGTTTCGCGCATTATATGCATAACGGACAAGATAGATAGTACCCCATTCTGAAAGAATGTTGTCGAAAGAATCGTATGTGTGGAAGATAGTGTTGCATAGTACATCAATTGTTTCGACACTATTGCCGAATTTGTCGTATGCATACGATCCAAGGACAATTAAATCATCATTGGCACCCGTAATTTTATTATGCTTGATGCAACCTCTGCAAAACATGTCCACATTATATCAAAACATTATCATTATCTCCTTAAAACAACTCTACATCACCCATTCCCCTTGACGCGATTATGGTGTTTGCAGAGCATCTGGCAGTTCTTCTCGGATGTATCACCACCTTTCGACCATGCGGTGACATGATCAGCCTCCATCTCTCCAAATGCGTAGATACGCTTTGCATTCGCCCCGTGCGCCAGTACACAATCTGGGCAATTCGAAATTCCTTTCTCAACGGCGTCTTCTGTCTGTCTTCTGTAAACACGTTTAGCAACCGCTTCCTTGAATATTCTTATCCTTAAAAGCCTACGATCGGTTTCGCCGCCAAGGATATACTCAAAAATATTTCTCCTGTTCTTGATGATGTCATTGTCTGCATCCGCATAAAGAGCCTCCACTCGTGCCCACACTTCGTCAGGAGAGTACGGCTTATCATGATAAACTTCGTAAAGACGCCCCCATTCAACACCACGCATTTCATTTTTCACATCCTTGAACACCCCATCAATCCAATTCATCACACTGTTGAAATATGCCGTAATCTCGGCAATATCCGCATTATACTGATGATCTTTCATGTAATCCTTAACATGACCTTTAGAGACCCATTCCAAAGCCTTTGCCAAGATGGCCTGTCTTTTCTCGTCGCCATCGACGAAATGTTTCCACTTATTCATATTCGCATTGGTCGAATTGCTGAATACTGCTTTAGCGGCAGTTACAAAGGGCCCAGAATATGTCGCATTCAGAAGTTCCTGATCGTTAAGCGGTTTTCCCGCAATATTGATAGTCCTGAACCAGTCCTTTATTTCAGACTCCGGGTCATCGCCTTCCCCTTCGCAGATATAAATCGTAAGCGGTGTTTTTAGCAACCATCCATGGTGTGCAGGATCAAACTTGTGCGGCATCCCGTTTGCATCCAAAACATCCAGTTGTCCTGTCACGAACCGCCCAAAACTCGTTATGCGCTGTTGACCATCCAGAACTTCGTACTCGTCACCGTTCTTCAAAAAGTAAATGAGACCAATTGGGTACTTCTTCAATAGCGACTCGACGACCGCAACATCATCCTTACCGTTCGCATAGATGTAATTGCGCTGATACTCCGGCTGAATGACGAGTTTCCCGCTCCAGCCTCTAACACCTTTACCTTCCAGCGTGTTGTAGTAAAAACCTTTACAGATATCTCCTACGGTTATGTCGGTGCGAAGTTCAGTTTTCATACAGACTATCCTTTCTTTGAAATTTATCTCCTACAGAAAATGCTGAGGACTACGAATCACTTTTTATGACGAATAAGAATACGGAAATACGGATACTCACCTCCAATATTCAAATCTTTATTATCATCTCCAATACGAAACTTTATTATCTCAAACTGTTCCGGACAGTACTTATCAAGAAATGAGATCGGAACTCCCATAGCTCCATTGTAATCAGATGGAATCGCATCCGTAAATGGCACTTCGATAGCATCATAGTTGTCGTATTTCCGATATCCTTTACCCTTCACCTCCTTGTGACGCGAATACTTGATGTTATCCGCCATAGACATAAGTTGCAAGGGCAAATGCCGCCGACCATGCTCTACATTGGTAAACCATCTGACGCCCGGCACACGAATAAATCCTTCCCGATAGTCGTGTGAATTATAGTAACTGAGAGATTTGTCCACCTCCATGGAAGACTTGAAATAGCCTGCACCTCTAACAAATGGATTATCGAGCCATATTCGATTCTCCTTAATCAGAGGAAAAACTTCCTTATAGGTAATCGCGTTTCTATTCCCGATTATTGCAAACTGTTTTTCCGCCACAAGTATCCACGCCAAGAACTCTCTAAAGAGCGAGAATGGAGGATTAGTTACAATTATGTCCGATTGATCACGCAGCTGTTTAACCTCATTGCTTCTGAAGTCTCCATCACCGTCAAGATACTCCCATTTTATGTCCTTGAAGTCGATCCGCCCATCTCCTGTCACATCACGGTCGAGAACGAAAATCTTTCCCCTTTCATTCAGCGGCGGCTTTCCGCCAGATGAATCGTAACTGAAGCGATCTCCGTACTTTGCAGTCTTTGCTTCTGGCGCATAACTTGTCGATATCAGCTTCTTCAATCCAAGCGCAGAGAAGTTTTCCGCAAAATATCTGGTGAAATTACTCCACTCTGGATCGTCACACGGCAGAAGAACCGTCTTATTCCTAAACACATCGGCATCAAACTCAAGGTATGCGTTCATCTCGGTCTGAATGTCGGCATACTGCGTATAGAATTCGTCCTGCTTCGCTTTTTTCGCTTTGAGAAGTGATGTTGAATCTGCCATGCTCTTTCCTCTCTGTCCACCGCCGCAAAAAACGACAGGAGAGAGAAGATTCAGGGACACACCCTGTTGCTCATCTCATACTCTCACGAGGGTGCCCTGGAAGAAACCCAAATACGAATACAAGACGGCAAGAGAGTGCGCCCCTGAAAAGGGCGCATCTCTGCCAACTCGTCGTTCGTATTTTGAAAAAACTTTCCAGGGCTTTTTCGTGAGAACGTCGCGTTTGCAGTTACGCAAAATCAATTTTTTAGCGGATTTCCTTATCCGCCACTTTTTACCTTTACGTCGGCAAGACCTCCTTGATGTTATTGTTGACGTTTGAAATTTGGCTGTATTTTACCATAAATGACTCCCTCATACGGTATTCTTACATTGAACATTGGGAATATAGCCTTCACATAGTTCATTCCACGATTTCATGGGCATATTATGACATGTCTCTAAAATCATCTTTTAGGCTCTAGATTCGTGTCGTTTGGGGTTGGGTTGAAAACATAAGATAACCGTAGTAATGCAACTCCACGTTTACTAGGACCTATTGCAAACTTTCTTATGCATCCATAGTTTGCGGACTTAATCTGCCCATCCTCATTGATTACACTTCTGGTACGAGTTACCAATGACTTTCCTTTTGGGAATAGCATTTTTGTCGTATGCGGATCTCCATTGCGATCAACAATATGAACATTTTTCTCTGTGAAAGAGGAATTATGACAGGCTTCGTATACATATGGAAAACTACTTTCCAACATATTTCCAACATAATATCCTCCGGTTCCTTTATTTGCAAAACGGATTTCTGCATTACAATACCTACTTTCCCATGCCGGCAATCCATCCCATTCTACCCTAACTTCAAAATCTGTTCTACTTCCATTACCTAATGGAGAAGTGAAGTCCATTTTTTCCATATCAATCCCCAACCACACATTTGTTTGAGCAATATCAATAAGTTTATCAAATACAACAAGACTTGCTGGACTCATGATTCGTCGCAATATAATATCTTCTTTTTTTCCAAATGGCATCCATTTGCCATTTCTCACATCATGCTCCGTACCCATTTCTGCAAAACACATCTTTCGTGTACTAATATAGTGCCCTGACTTAGTCACTGTAATAACCAGCTCATCTCCACATGTTTTACCTTCTACAGTAAACATACCATTTGTATCAGTCATCCCTCTAATATAATATCCTTTAGGATGAAAGTTCATACCCATGAAGACACTTATTGAGGCATTTGAAACATTTCGTCCACAATCATCTACAACATGCACCTGTATTTTTGCCATTGCCCCAAATTTTCTGGCATTGTGATAAGCTGAGTCTTTATTGAATGCAAAAGCTGAAACAGCTGACACCATCAGCAACGATACCACGAATCGTTTTTTCACCGTAAACCACCTTTCTCTATTGCTCTTTCATAAAATTTAAACGTAAAGAAATAAGATACATCCTTAATATCCGAATGAAGCCAACGGCTAGGATATGTTGACCTTGTTGGCCAACCATTAGGAATATTGAAATTCATTAAATCAAGGTTGAAATTATTCTCTTGGTCAAGTATGTCTGTAAGATCTGCGACACCCGTCGCTGGCGTCAACGCCGGAATCCCAAGCCCCAGTTGCGCACCTCTGACAAGCAAGGAGATGTTCGTTGAATTCATACTTGACGGATAGCAATAAAAGACTGTATTTGTCTTGAAATCGTCATCACTCATGCTCAAAGCCTGTTCGACTGAAATTTTGTTGACTCCAAGCCAATTTTCTTCAATATTCCATCCAGACCAATCGGTTGCGCCCAATCCAACGCCAAGCCCTCGTCCTTTGAATAGTTCCTGCTTATGCCAAGCATGATGAGCAAAAGAATCGGTAACGCCAGTAAGCGCACCTACATCATTATCTACAGCCAATTCCAACACTTCATCACCTGTCGAATAAAAATTGACAGCAACAGGCAAAGCCTTAGTAAACCTACCTGGCCAACCAAGATACTTCCTGTCATCGTTAAGGTCATTGCTGAAAAGCCTATGCCAGCTCGAAGCCCATGAATTTGTCGGATAATCAA